>DXDD01000146.1 GCA_019115665.1 Candidatus Eisenbergiella pullistercoris
ACAGTTAGAGGAGCGCAGGCAAGTGCGGTCATTTACAGCATCACGGAGACAGCCCGTGCGAATAACCTGAATGTTTATTATTATATCCGATATCTGCTGACAGAGCTGATAAAGCGAAAAGATAAAGACGGAAATATAGATGAAGCGATGCTGGAGCCGATCATGCCATGGTCGAAAGAACTTCCGGCTGAATGTTACAGTAAGCGCCGCCAATGAACAGCGGCGCATAATTTGGCAGGGAGCGGAGGATTTGACGTTTACTGCCGATCAGCCTTTTCAGGGACGCCGCAGACCGGACCATTTTTTTGTATGATTCTTCAGCTTTTCGATACATTTCTAGTAGGAATTCAAAATAACAATTTCAGATGTATGATATTGTATGACCACATCATTACAGGCAGGATCGATTTCTCCGAACAGTCTCTCCAGACGATGATTCCCATTTACGAAGTCAATACAGAAATTTCCTTTTTGGAAAAAATCATTTCGCAGAGGGAGAACGGGATTTCCGTTTGTTTTCAAGTTTTGTCTGTATGACAGTTTTTATGTGATTCTTGGTTTTCATGGCGGGATTAGTATGCAATGATTATTTAGCTATCTGTTTCCCTGAGAAATCTTTTATTGTGGAGTAATTTTATAAAATAAAACCCACAGTGACAAATCCTGTCCCCCTGCAATGCTACAATGTCCATATACAGCGCTGGTACTGAAGATAAGACACATGGAGAGGAGAAGAAAAATGTATTGCAGAAACTGTGGGGCGGAGTTGTCAGAAGGAGCGAAATTCTGTTCCAGATGCGGAACCAGGGTTCAGCAGCCTTCCGGCGGGACGGTAACAAAAGAGGATGTTACTGCGGCTGTGGGAAAGATCCTGCAGGCTTCCAGACAGGCGGGCAGCGAGCTGCGGCAGAAGCTGGAGGAGGCATATGGCGAAAAGACGATACAGAAGCCTGATGCCGCAGGAGAGAGTCGGCAGGAAATAAATCAACAGAAAACAGTGCAGGCAGATACAGGCACAGTGCATATGGATCCGGAGGGAAGAGACGCAGTTGGCACAGATACAGAAAATAGAAGTTCATCCCGGATGGATTCGGAGCAGATGAATCCTGGATGGAGCAATACTGACCACACAGAGGCAGGCTCAAAGAAGGTAGGACAGGTGGACACGGGTGATACAAATACGGCTCAGGCAGAGACCGGCCAGCCGACAGGGCAGACTGCAGACCGGACGCAGGAAAAAGCCGGGAACGGAAGTTTTTCAAAAGTATGGAACCATCCTGTTTTCACCATGATCGCGGTAAAATTCGGAAATCTCCTTGATATCCTGATTTCAGTCGTTGGTATCTGGCTGGGATCCAGACTGCTTTCGGAAGGCGGTATTTCCGGAACTCTGCTGGGGATCGTATGTCTGGCGGGTGGTATCTGCGGTATCGTCCGGGGAATCAGAAACTTCCTGCCTGGGAACAAAGAGCCGGAGACGGCGGAGAGCCTGAATAAGAAGAAACGGAACCTGTGTATCGGCGTGGCGGTTATCCTGTTTGCCCTGTTTGTAACAGGAAGGACCGGAGGCGGGATCTATTCCAGGGTGCAGAGCATTTCCTTTGATGATTACGGGCCTGAGACGATCGGGGAGATCGTTGACAGAAATATATCGGGTGCCGACTGGTCACAGGAAAGGCTGGACAGTGATACAAAGCTGGTTACGGTAGAGGGGTATTGCCCTATGTACGCTCAGGATATCCGGATTACCTTCCGCTATGAAGATATGGGTTCCTCTTATGGCGCCAGCCTGCAGAGCATCATGTTTCCGGACAGCGGTGATACAAGTTCTGACCCGATCAGCACGGCTATCATATGGGCTACTTTTTATGAGTGACAGGAAAAGGGAGATGACAGCGTATGTATTGTGAGCATTGCGGCGCGCGGCTGGAGGAAGGGGCGGTATTCTGCCAGAACTGCGGAGCAAAAGTGGAACCGGAACCAAAGAGGAACGGAGAACAGACCAGCGGACGGCCCAGAGAACAGAGCGGAAGGCGGGAAATCCCAGCCCCTGTGAAGCAGGCACCGAAGCAAAAAAAGGCAGGGCTCTGGAAATGGATCCTGCTGGCTGCAGTCGCTGCAGCCGTGGTTCTTGCGGGTTTCCTTCTGCTCGGAAGAGAGAAAGATTATATTTCCATGGTACAGACCGGGTATCTGGGTGAATACACGGACGCTACGGTACAGGAAATCCTGGAAACGTATTTTGGCTCAGACGATATGACGTTGGAATGGACAGGCACAGAGATGGACGGCGTCCCTTATGTGGGATTCCATGCCTATCCGGAGGGAGGAACCCTGAACGACGGCACGACAGTGCTTTTTCAGATCTGTAAGAGAAAAGTGTTTAAAGTGGCCGATATGGGCGGGAAGGATCTGGAAGAAATGGAGCCGACGGAAATCGCGTATTGGCTGAACTTTTATTATATGAACTGGTATGTGACGGAGCAGACCGGTGCG
Source organism: Candidatus Eisenbergiella pullistercoris (assembly GCA_019115665.1). Lineage (GTDB taxonomy): Bacteria > Bacillota > Clostridia > Lachnospirales > Lachnospiraceae > Eisenbergiella > Eisenbergiella pullistercoris. Next base: position 2,497 of record DXDD01000146.1, read on the forward strand.
GATTCGACGGGGGAAGAGAGGATTCCGGTGCTGAGGGAGCTTGTGCAAAACAGGCTGGATCAGGTTTCCGGCACAGCAGTGCTGTATGGAGCCGCGGCAGATTATAAGGGAGACAGGAGCGGACTCTATGTAGCGGCAGGAGATTCGGAGCTTATTGATCTGAGCGCCGCGGAGCTGATCGATTCCTATACCAACAATATGCTTACGGATTCTCTGGCGGAGCCGGAAACGGACAGCGTTGTAGCCTCCAGCGATCCGGAAGCCGGCATGGAAGAATACCCGGCGTCAGAAACAGCGTATACGGAACCGCCTGCAGAAGAAGAGGCCTCCATAGCTATGGAAACTGTTCCGGAATCTGAAGATGATTTTTCCATCTATGGAAGTTATTATGCGGATAACGGCGTGGATGCCACGTTATACGCGGATGTGGGTGTGTATACAGATGACGGAAGGGACTACATCAGCCTGACGGCCATGTCTTACGGGGACAGGTATCTGGCCGAATTTTCCGGTATCCTGAATGAGGTGGAGGAAAATGTATACCGCGCCATGGACGATACCGGGCTGGCCGTGATCCGCGTGGAATTTGAGCCATACGGGATGACGGTAACGCTGGAACAGATGGAAACGGAGGATTATTATGATTTCCGCTATCTGGAGGGATATTACCGGAAAACAGAGGAATTAAATTGGGATGAGGTTGGCTGAAGAGAGGGAAAATGACAGATTACGAAAGATTCCGGGAAAAGCTGAAAGAGCGGATACAGGAATTGTCAGGGACGGATGCGGTCATAGAATATTCCGACATCAGAAAAAACAACGGAAACCATTATGAAGGGCTTTCCATAATGGGGCTTGAGGACCGGATGCTCCCGATCCTCAATATCAGGGATTATTACCACTATTATCTGGAACGGAATCGTAACATGGATGATGTGATGGAACGGGTCAGAAAGACAATTGCAGATCCGGAAGGCACGGATGATGATCTGATCGGACTTGTCCCTCCCTTTGAGGAAGCCAGGAAAAATATCCATTATGGCATGATCAATTATGAAGCGAACACGCAACGCCTGAATGGTCTGGTTCACAGACGTTTTCTTGATCTTGCGATTGTGCTTTATTATACGGTTTATAAAGACGGAGAGCCGTTTGCAACGGTGCTGATTCTGAATGTCCTGACAAAGCTGTGGCAAATGGACTCCCGTTCCCTGTTTGAACTGGCGGGGGAAAATGCGAGGAAAGAGAAGGCCATGCTGTTTTCGGTTCCGCAGCTTCTGGAGATTATCCTGACGGATGCCTTTGAAACCGAAGGAAAAGAGCCGGGGGAGATCCGGAAAAAGGTCGATGCGGTCATTAAGCGGTTTGAGAAGAAGATGGAATCCAGCCCCCGCCTTTTGCGGCGGATGTTCTTACTGACGAATTCCACGCGCTGTTACGGGGCTGCCTGCATCCTGTATCCGGGGGTGCTGCATGCCCTGGCCAGACGGGAAAAGGAAGATCTGTATCTCCTTCCGGTCAGCGTTAACGATGTGCTGATCTTCCCGGCCGGGAACGAAACCGACGGGGAGTTCCTGAAGAAGAGAGCGGCAAAGTTGGCAGAAGTAATGAGGGGAGAAGAGGACTGGCTGTCCGGAAAACTGTACCGGTATATCGCGGAGAGGGATGAGATCGTGGAGGCTTGAGGGATCGCGCGGGCGGGCATCATTCCGGGCCGCCGTGCGGAAGCGCTGCAGCCTGGAAATGGACAGAGAAAACTGAAAAAATGGGAAAAAGAATTTTATGGTAAAAGACAGAGGGATTTGATATAATAAAGAAGCTGTCGAAGATGTAGAGGGGCTACAGTATGAAGGAAAAACAGGGAATTTAGCAGAGTTTCGTAACAGAAATGAGAAATATTTTTGGGAAAAAAGAAAAGGCGGAAGATTGGAGTCTTAATAGTGCAGTGTAAATGGGAGGTGTCTATGGTTTTGGATGATTTGTCGTTGAATTCTTATACGATAGATGCAGTGAAAAAAGAAGCATTTCATCTGGTCACAGAGCTTCTGCAGAATGATTTGATAGAGGCAATTTTGTATGGTTCCTGTGCGCGGGGGGATTATACGGAAGATTCGGATATAGATATAGCGTTGCTGACAAGATGTGATCGGATAGAGGCAAAACGGTACAGTGAAGGGCTTGCTGAGATTGCCACAAAGCTGGCGATGAAATATTTTGTCGTAGTGAACTTTGCCTGCCTTCCGTTTGACGATTTTACTGAAAAGAAGACATGGTACGCGTTTTATCGGAATATTGCTTCAGAAGGGGAACTGCTGTATGGATAGGGAATATTATCTGGAACTTGCCAGAGTCCGAATGGATCGTGCGAAGGAATTGCTGGAAGAATCAAAAGAATTACTGGAGAGAGAGTCATACAAATCGGCAAATAACAGGGCATTTTATGCAATGGAAAAGGCTCTGAAAGCTCTTCTTGCTACAGAAGAGATAGAGGTCTCAACACATAGCGGCGGACTCAAGCAGTTTAATTTTGTGTTCATTTTTAAAGGGGATGGCACCTTTACTCCGGAGGATTATCAGAAAATAGCAAAAGCAGAGCAGATTCGGAATATATCTGACTATGATGATTTTTATATTGCAAGTAAAGAAGAGGCCAGGCAGCAGGTAGAGACGGCAGTGTACCTGGTTCAAAAGATTGATAGCTATATCAACGATAAATATAAGGAACATGAAATGACGTACTCTGACTCCACTGCCGTCTGCAATGGGAAAAGCATTTATTGAGCTTCACAATACAGTAAAGAAAAAACAGACTGCCGGATCATGTCCGCCTTCAGAACGGAGAAAACCGGCCGGGAACAGCTCACCCCGGCCGGAGCTTTTATGCCCGGAGTTTTCATACCCGTCTCCGATAATATTTTTCCGCCACCTGAATCACCTGATACAGCCCCATGGCGATTGCGCAGAGGATCAGGATGGAGGTGATCACCATATCCAGCTGGAACACCTGACTCCCATAGATGATCAGATACCCAAGCCCCCGTCTGGCGGCCAGGAATTCCCCGATGATCACGCCCACCAGCGCAAGGCCGATGTTGACCTTCATGGTGCTTAAGATGATGGGGATGGAGCCGGGCAGGACGACCTTGAACAGGGAATCTCTGCGGCTTCCGCCCAGGGTGTAGATCAGCCGGATCTTTTCCTCGTCCACCTGCCGGAAGCCCGTATACAGACTGATGATGGCGCCGAAGAGCGCCACGGACATGCCGGCCACGATGATGGTGTTCATGCCGGTTCCCAGCCACACGATGAGCAGGGGGGCGAGGGCGGATTTGGGCAGGCTGTTTAAAACCACCAGATAGGGCTCCAGAATTTCCGAAAGCCTGGCGGAATACCACAGGATGGTGGCGCATATCATGCTGATGAGAAAAACCAGCAGGAAGCTCAACAGCGTTTCATATAAGGTGATCCCGATGTGCGTAAGGAGAGATTTTTCTTCCAGAAGGGTGATGAATTCAAGCGCTACCCGGCTGGGACTGGAAAAGAAAAAGGCGTCGATCACATCGAGATCGGAGCACAGCTCCCACAGGGCGAGAAACAGAAGCAGCAGAAAAACGCGCAGGAAGGCGACCATGCGGCGGCTTCTCCTATGAGCGGCAAGAAAGGCCGCCTGGCGGGGCGTAAGGCTTCCGTCCCTTCTTTTTTCATTTCTTTCATACAATGATTTTTCATCCATGATTCAGTTCCTCCCACAGCAGATTGAAGCAGATTTTGAATTCCGGCGCGTTTCTGGCGGCCAGCGGGCCGTCGTCCCGGAGCGTCAGGTGAATGGGGATCTCCTTTAAGACTTTGGCGGGACGTCTGCTCAGTACGATCACCCGGTCTGACAGGCTGATTGCCTCGGACAGGTCGTGGGTGATGAGAATGGCGGTTTTCCCGGCGGAGCGGATGATCCGGCAGATGTCGGCGGATACGTTCAGGCGGGTCTGGTAATCCAGGGCGCTGAAGGGCTCATCCAGAAGCAGGATGTCGGGCTCCAGCGCCATGGTGCGCACCAGGGCGGCGCGCTGCTTCAGGCCGCCGGAAAGCTCGCCGGGGCGTTTGGAAAGAAAGGGCGTAAGGCCGTAATCCTCCGCCATGGCAAGTACCTTTTCTTTTTTCTCCGGCGTGAGCTGACGGGTGATCTCCAGACCGAGGATGATGTTCCGGTAAACGCTGCGCCATTCAAACAGATGGTCGCGCTGCAGCATGTATCCGATTCCCGGCTTTTTGTCATGGGGATCCTTCGTATAAAAGGTAATGTCCCCGGATTCCGGCTTTAAGAGGCCCGCGATCAGGGACAGGATGGTCGATTTCCCGCAGCCGCTGGGGCCGACGACGGCGACGAATTCTCCGGCGCGCACATGGAAGCTGACGCTGTCAAGGGCACGTACCTCGCCGCTCCGGCTGTGGTAGGAAAAGGATACGTTTTTCAGGGAAAGCTGTGTGTCTTCCATGTCATTCCTCCATCCTGAAGCGTGAAAGCTTCAGCGGCATATCTTCAATTATAGGATATGATATGAAAAAATGAAAAAATATGTTCCTTTTTGTTGAAACGGGCGGAAGGGGCAGATCGAACATTGCAAGAGAAGCGGTTTTGTGGTAGTATCTTTTTTAATTGAGCCGCAGGCGGGGCGCAGCGCAGCAGGCCGCAGGCGGATTTCAAAAAAATTTGCCGGACCTGATGCGGCGGAACGGAGGTACATATGGCACAGCTCTGGGGCGGCCGTTTTACGAAAGAAACGGATCGTCTGGCATATCAGTTCAACGCTTCCATTCATTTTGACCAGCGTTTTCTGGAACAGGATGTGGAAGGAAGCATCGCTCATGCGGCCATGCTGGCAAAGCAGGGGATCCTGACAGAAGCGGAGAGGGACGCGATCCATAACGGTCTGAGGGGAATCCTGGAGGACGTGAAGGCGGGAAAGCTTGCCGTGACGGATGAATATGAGGACGTCCACAGCTTCGTGGAGGCGAACCTGATCGAACGCATCGGAGACGCGGGCAAGAAGCTTCATACCGGAAGAAGCCGGAACGACCAGGTGGCGCTGGATATGAAGCTTTACGTGAGAAAGGAGATCCTGGAGATCGACGGCGGCCTGAAGGAAATGCTGGAAACCCTCCTTTCTCTGATGGAGGAAAATCTGGACACCGTCATGCCCGGCTTCACTCACATGCAGAAGGCGCAGCCCACCACGCTGGCCCATCATCTGGGCGCGTATTTTGAAATGTTCAAACGGGACCGGATGCGGATGAAGGATATTTATCGCCGGATGAACACCTGCCCGCTGGGAGCCGGGGCGCTGGCCGGGACCACGTATCCGCTGGACCGGGAATACACCGCGAAGCTACTTGGCTTTGACGGTCCTGCCTTAAACAGCATGGACGCCGTATCCGACCGGGATTACTGCATCGAGCTGCTCTCCGCCCTGTCCACGGTCATGATGCACCTGAGCCGTTTTTCCGAGGAGATCATCACCTGGAACTCCAACGAATACGGCTTCGTGGAGATCGACGACGCCTATTCCACCGGCAGCAGCATCATGCCGCAGAAGAAGAATCCGGACATCGCGGAGCTGGTGAGAGGAAAGACGGGCCGGGTCTACGGGGATCTGATGGGGCTTCTGACCACCATGAAGGGGATCCCGCTTGCCTATAACAAGGATATGCAGGAGGACAAGGAGGGCACCTTCGACGCCATCGACACGGCAAAGAGCTGCCTGATCCTGTTTACCGGCATGGTAAGGACCATGCGCTTTAAAAAGGAAGCCATGGAAAGAAGCGCATCCGGCGGCTTTACCAACGCCACGGACGCGGCGGACTATCTGGTGGAGAAGGGCGTTCCCTTCCGCGACGCCCACGGCGTGATCGGACGGCTTGTCCTGTACTGCATTGAGAAGGGAAAGAGCATCAGCGAGCTTTCCATTGAGGAATTTAAGAGCTTCAGCCCCGCTTTTGAAGAGGACGTTTACGACGCCGTCTCCCTGAAAACCTGCGTGGAGAAGCGCCTCACCCTGGGAGCTCCGGGAAGGGCCGCCATGGAGCAGGTCATTGCCCTGAACCGGAAATATCTGCTGGAAAATGAGGCCATTGCCGCGGAAAAGGAAGAATAAAAAGAGAAAACAACCGTTTGCGGACAGATAAAGGAAGAACGGCGGCTGCGAAAAGCCTGCCGTTCAGGCAAAAGCCGCGCCGGGCGCGGCGGAATGGAGGAGAGATTATGGAAAAAAAGTTGAAAGTCGGCATCCTTGGCGGAACCGGAATGGTGGGCCAGCGTTTTATTTCTCTGCTGGAAAACCATCCCTGGTTTGAGGTGACGGTGATCGCCGCCAGCCCCAGATCCGCGGGAAAGACCTATGAGGAGGCCGTGGGCGGCCGCTGGAAGATGGATACGCCCATGCCGGAAGCGGTGAAGAACATCGTGGTCATGAACGTGAACGAGGTGGAAAAGGTCGCGAAGGATGTAGACTTCGTTTTCAGCGCGGTTGACATGACCAAGGAAGAGATCAAAAAGATCGAAGAGGACTACGCGAAGACGGAGACCCCTGTGGTTTCCAACAACAGCGCCCACCGCTGGACGCCCGACGTTCCCATGGTGGTGCCGGAGATCAATCCGGAGCACATGCAGGTGATCGAGTTCCAGAAGAAGAGACTGGGAACCACCAGAGGCTTTGTCGCGGTAAAGCCCAACTGCTCCATTCAGAGCTACGCTCCCGTTCTCACCGCCTGGAAGGAGTTCGAGCCTACCGAAGTGGTCGCGACCACCTATCAGGCGATCTCCGGAGCCGGAAAGACCTTCCAGGACTGGCCGGAAATGCTGGGAAACATCATCCCCTATATCGGCGGGGAAGAGGAGAAGAGCGAAAAGGAGCCCCTGCGTATCTGGGGTAAGATCGAAAACGGCGTGATCGTTCCCGCCGCGTCTCCCGTCATCACCTGCCAGTGCGTGCGCGTTCCCGTCCTGAACGGACATACCGCCGCTGTATTTGTAAAATTCGCGAAGAAAGCCACGAAGGAGGAGCTGATCGAGAAGCTGGTAAGCTTCCGGGGCGTTCCCCAGGAGCTGAAGCTTCCCAGCGCGCCGAAGCAGTTCATCCAGTATCTGGAGGAGGACAACCGGCCTCAGGTGGCGCTGGATGTGAACTATGAGAACGGCATGGGCATTTCCGTGGGCAGACTGCGCGAGGATACAGTCTACGACTGGAAGTTCATCGGCCTGTCCCACAACACCGTGCGCGGCGCGGCCGGCGGAGCCATCCTGTGCGCGGAGCTTCTGAAAGCGCAGGGCTATATCACCGCGAAGGAAGCCTGAGCATGCCCGATGGAGGAAGTGCGGCATTGAGTGAAAAAAAGGGAAAGGATCTTTTCATCGCGGAAAAGCCCAGCGTGGCCCGCGAATTTGCCAGAGCGCTGAAATACAATATGGCGAACCGGGACGGCTACATGGAATCGGAGGAGGCCATCGTGACCTGGTGCGTGGGCCATCTGGTGACCATGAGCTATCCGGAGGCCTATGATCCGGCGCTGAAGCGCTGGAGCCTTCAGACCCTTCCCTTTCTGCCGGAGGAATACAGATACGAAGTGATCCCCGGCGTGAAAAAGCAGTTCGATATCGTAAGCTCCCTTCTGAACCGGGAGGACGTGGAGACCATCTACGTGTGCACGGACTCCGGTCGGGAGGGGGAATACATTTACCGGCTGGTGGAGAAGCAGGCCGGCGTACACGGCAAAAAGCGGCGCCGGGTGTGGATCGATTCCCAGACCGAGGAGGAGATCCTCCGGGGCATCCGGGAGGCGAAGGACCTTTCCGCCTACGACAATCTGTGTGCCGCCGCCTACCTGCGGGCGAAGGAGGATTACCTGATGGGCATCAACTTCTCCCGCGTCCTCACCCTGAAATATGGTACTCCCGTGAAAAATTATCTGAAGCGGGACCGGGCCGTCATCTCTGTGGGCCGGGTCATGACCTGCGTGCTTGGCATGGTGGTCAACCGGGAGCGGGAGATCCGCCAGTTTGTCAAAACCCCCTTTTACCGGGTGACGGCGTCCTTCGCTCTGGGAGGACAGCCTTTCGCCAGCGCGCAGATTTCCGCCGGCGTGCAGCCTTCCGTTGGCGCGCAGCCTTTTGCCGGCGTGCGGCCTTCCGTTGGCGCGCAGCTTCCTGTCGGCGCGCAGTCTTCCGCCGGCGTGCAGCTGTCTGCCGGCGTGCGGCCTTCCGTTGGCGTGCAGTCTTCCGCCGGCGCACCACAGACCTTCGAGGGAGAGTGGCGGGCGGTGGAAGGCTCCGCCTGGTATCAGTCGCCGCTTCTTTACAAAGAAAACGGCTTCCTGAAAAAGGAAAGCGCGCAGGCGCTGATCGATTTTCTGAAGACCGATGAGGAAGCCCCGGCGGTTGAAAAGATCGAGCGGAAAAAGGAGCAGAAGTACCCGCCCCTTCTGTATAATCTGGCGGAGCTGCAGAACGACTGCTCCCGTCTCTTTAAGCTCAGTCCCGACGAGACGCTGCGGATCGCCCAGGAGCTTTATGAAAAGAAGCTGACCACCTATCCCAGAACGGACGCCCGCGTGCTTTCCACGGCGGTGGCGAAGGAGATCGGAAGGAACATCGGCGGACTGAAAAGCTATCCCCTGCTGTCCGCCGAGGCTTCGCAGGTCCTGGAGAACGGAAGCTTTAAGGGCATCGCCAAAACCCGCTATGTAAACGACAAGCTGATCACAGACCATTACGCGATCATTCCCACCGGACAGGGCTTCGGCGCGCTCCGGTCCCTCGCGCCGGCGTCGGCCAGAGTCTATGAGCTGATCGTGAGGCGCTTTTTAAGCATTTTTTACCCGCCTGCCGTGTACCAGAAGGTATCTCTGGTGTGCGTGATGAAGAAGGAGCGCTTTTTTTCCAGCTTCCGCGTGCTTTTGGAGGAAGGCTGGATGAAGGTGGGCCGGCGCGGGGAAGACGGGCGCAGAAAAACGGAAGTGACGGAGGCGGAAGGCGTCCGGACGGAAAAAAACGGACCGGAGCAGGGAGGCGGACAGAAGGAAGAACGCAGTCAGAAGGAAACGGACGATCAGAAGGATGAAAGCGACCGGAAGGACGAAAAATATGACCCCGCCTTCCTGGAGGCGCTCCGGAAGCTGAAAAAGGGAACGAAGCTTTCCTGCGAAGGCTTTTCCATCAAAGAAGGAGAAACCTCCCCGCCCAAACGCTACAATTCCGGCAGCATGATCCTGACCATGGAAAACGCCGGCCAGTTCATCGAGGACGAGGAGCTGCGCGCCCAGATCAAAGGCAGCGGCATCGGAACCAGCGCGACGAGGGCGGAGATCCTGAAAAAACTGGTTTCCATCCAGTATCTGGATCTGAACAAAAAAACCCAGATCATCACGCCCACTCAGATGGGGGAAATGATCTACGACGTGGTATCGGATTCCATCCGTCCCCTCTTAAATCCCGCGCTCACGGCGAGCTGGGAAAAGGGCCTTTCCATGGTGGCGCAGGGGGAGATCACCGGCGACGAATACATGAAAAAGCTTACGGATTTCGTGTCCAGAAGGACCAATATCGTCAAACAGCTGAACAACCAGCAGGTTTTGTACACGCAGTTTGAAAGCAGCGCAAAATATTATGAAAAAGCATCCGGAGCGGATCCGGAGAAGCAGAGGAGGTAACAGCCATGCAGGCATGCAGAATCGACAGACTTTACGATCTGAAGGAAACCATAGCGGCGGAGCTTTTTGCGGGAGCGGAGTATCCCTGGGAGGTGCTTCCCAAGATCAAGGAATTTATTGTAAAGCTGGGAAACAGCCTTCCGGAGGACCGCTACGAAAAGAGAGGGGAAAACATCTGGATCGCGAAGAGCGCGAAGGTGGCCCCCACGGCCTGCCTGAACGGCCCGCTCATCATCGATGAGGAAGCGGAGGTACGCCACTGCGCGTTCGTGCGCGGCAGCGCCATCGTGGGAAAGGGCGCCGTGGTGGGAAATTCCACGGAGCTGAAAAACGTGATTCTGTTCAATAAGGTTCAGGTGCCCCACTACAATTATGTGGGCGACAGCATCCTCGGCTTTAAGGCCCATATGGGCGCAGGCTCCATCACCTCCAACGTCAAGAGCGACAAGACGCTGGTGGTGGCCCGCTGCGAAGGGAAAGAATGCCACACCGGCCTGAAAAAGTTCGGCGCCATGCTGGGCGATAACGTGGAGGTGGGCTGCAACAGCGTGCTCAATCCCGGAACCGTCATCGGCCGGAACACCAACGTTTATCCCCTTTCCATGGTCAGAGGCTATGTGCCGGAAAACAGCATTTTCAAGAATGCGGACGAGATCGTGACAAAGCGGACGCAGGAGTGACCCTGCCGGGCCGCCTTCGGGCCGGAACGCTTTCCTTACGTGCCGGTCAGCAGGGGCCCGGCGGACCAGGGGGGAGCAGGCGGACCGGGGGCCCGGCGGAGCAGGGGCCCGGTGGACCGGAACCGGCCCGAACCGGCAAGCGCACCCGGGCTTTCGGAAGGCGTCTTGAAGACGCTTCCGGAGGCGTAAAGCTTTTTGGGGAAGCCTTTCGGGGATGCCGGAAGTTCTTCCGCGCCTTTTTCGGCTTTCGGAACCGGGGCCGGAACGAGAATGCCGCCTGCTGCGAGTGAATTGCTGCTCACTACGGGCAGTTATCCGGTTTTCCTGATTTCTGCCGTAGGAAATTCTTTTTACTGCGGTTGATTCCTTTTCCTATATCAGCCCCCCTGTTTGATACCCGACAGGATGCTCCGATACGGTTCAAAATGAGAATCTGCATTGTATAACCGTACAAAAAGTCTAAATTGACGGTTAAAAAGGGGATTTTCCGATTCTTAACCGTACTTTTTGCCACTATTTTTTCATCAGTACGGTTCAATGCCTGATTTTCTCATCTGTAACCGTACTTTTGGCTATCCGGTACGGTTAAAAACCGGATTTTCAATTTTTTAACCGTATCATGTCATGAAAAGTACGGTTCAGAATGGCATTTT
>DXDD01000147.1 GCA_019115665.1 Candidatus Eisenbergiella pullistercoris
CGATCCTGTTCACGGTCCGGCATCTGCTGGGCTGCCTGGAGGGCGGCGGCAGCCCCAGGGACGGGTTCTGGCTTTATGTGGGCTTCGCCCTGGCGGTGCTCCTTTTGCTGTTCGTCCTCCACTGGTTCCAGTACGCCTCCCTCTACATCGCCACCTACCGGGAGAGCGCCAACCGCCGGGTGAGCCTGGCGGAGACGCTGAGGAAGCTCCCCCTGTCCTTCTTCGGCAGCCGGGATCTCAGCGACCTGACCTCCACCATGATCGCCGACTGCTCCAGTCTGGATCAGATGTTTTCCCACTATGTGCCCCAGCTGTTCGCCTCCATCGGCTCCACGCTGGTGATCGGGGCGTGCATGTTCGCCTGCGACTGGCGCATGGCGTTGGCGGTGCTGTGGGTGGTGCCTGTGGCGGTGGCGCTGACGGCGGGCTCCAGGAAAATCCAGGACGCCTTCGGAACGAAAAACATCCTGAACAGGCGGGCGGTGGCCGATTGCATCCAGGAGGGGCTGGAGACCATCCGGGACATCAAGGCCTGCCGCCGGCAGGAGCGGTACTTGAGCAACCTGGAGGCAAAGCTGGCCGCCATGGAGGGCAGCTCCATTCGCTCCGAGCTGGCCACCGGCGTGTTCGTGTGCTCCGCCCAGGCCTTTCTGCGCCTGGGGCTTGCCACCACGGTGCTCACCGGCGGGGCGCTGCTGCTGGCCGGGGAGCTCTCCTTCCTCTATTTCCTGGGCTTCCTCTTTGCCGCCGCCCGGCTGTACGATCCTCTGGGAGTGGTGCTCCAGAACATCGCCGCCACCTTCAACACCAGGCTGCAGATCGAACGGATGCGCTCCATCCTGGAGCAGCCGGTGCAGACGGGGACAGAGGACTTCCGTCCGTCCAGCTACGACATCACCTTTGACCACGTCTCCTTTGCCTACCGGGAGGGCGCTGGGGTGCTGGACGATGTGAACTTCACCGCCAAGCAGGGAGAAGTGACCGCCCTCATCGGCCCCTCCGGCGGCGGGAAGTCCACCGCCTGCAAGCTGGCCGCCCGGTTCTGGGACGTTACCGGCGGAACAGTATCCCTGGGCGGAATCGATGTGTCCACAGTGGACCCGGAGACTCTCCTGCGCTCCTACTCCATGGTGTTTCAGGATGTGGTGCTGTTCCGGGACACGGTGATGGAGAATATCCGCCTGGGCCGCCGGGGCGCCACCGACGAGGAGGTGCTGGAAGCCGCCAAAGCCGCCCAGTGCGATGAGTTCATCCGCAAGCTGCCCCAGGGCTACCAGACGGTGATCGGTGAGAACGGCTCCACTCTCTCCGGCGGGGAGCGGCAGCGGATCTCCATCGCCAGGGCCCTGTTGAAGGACGCGCCGGTGGTGCTGCTGGACGAGGCCACCGCCAGCCTGGATGTGGAGAACGAAAGCGCCGTCCAGACCGCCCTTTCCCGTCTGCTTCAGGGCAAGACGGTGCTGGTGATCGCCCACCGGATGCGCACCGTGGCGGGGGCCGACCGCATCGTGGTGCTGGAGGACGGCCATGTGGCCCAGCAGGGTACCCCGGCGGAGCTGATGGAGCAGGGCGGCCTCTACCGCCGCATGGTGGAGCTCCAGAGTGAGAGCGCCCGGTGGCGGCTGAACGGCGCGGAGGCATAACGCGTTCTGAAACCGGACAGAAAAGGGCGCGCCTTCAAACATCCCGTCAGGTCTTCCGCGAAGCCCTTCCCCATCCGGCAGATGATCCGCAGGCATTTGGCTGATCATTTCCTTCTTTGCGTGAGACGAATGTTCCTATATAATTAGAGAAAAGGAGAGAGTTCTATGAAATGCCTTATCAGCCAGCAAATGCGCAGGCTTGCGCCCGAGCTTGACCCCCTGCGGATCGGTACCGGATGGAAGCCGGAGGATCTGGCCAGGCCCCAGGTCATCATCGAGAGCACTGCCGGCGACAGCCATCCCGGCAGCGGCCACCTGAACATTCTGGTGGAGGAAGTGCGCAATGGCGTCGCCGAGGCCGGCGGCTTCGGCGCGCGGTACGCCTGCACCGACATCTGTGACGGCGAGAGCCAGGGCACCGACGGAATCAACTACAGCCTGGCCAGCCGCGAAATCATCGCCAACATGATCGAGATCCACGCAAACGCCACCCCCTTCGACGCCGGGGTCTACCTGGCCAGCTGCGACAAGGGGATGCCCGCCAACCTGATGGGCTGCCTGCGGGTGGATATCCCCTCGGTGGTGGTGCCGGGCGGCACCATGAACGCCGGCCCCGAGATGCTGACCCTCGAGCAGCTGGGGATGTACAGCGCCAAATACGAACGCGGAGAGATCGACGAGGCCAGGCTGGACTGGGCCAAGCAGAACGCCTGCCCCAGCTGCGGCGCGTGCAGCTTCATCGGCACCGCCTCCACTATGCAGATCATGGCCGAGGCCCTGGGCCTGGCGCTGCCCGGCAGTGCCCTGATGCCGGCCACCAGCCCCGACCTGCTGGACTACGCCCGCCAGGCCGGCCGCCGCGCCGTCGAGATGGCCGGCTGTGACGAGATGCGCCCCAGTCGGATCGTCACCCTCGAAAGCTTCGAGAACGCCATTCTGGTCCACGCGGCCATTTCCGGCTCCACCAACTGCCTGCTGCACATCCCGGCCATCGCCCACGAGCTGGGGATCGAGATCACCGGCGACACCTTCGACCGGCTCCACCGCGGCGCACACTACCTGCTGGACGTCCGCCCCGCCGGCCGCTGGCCCGCCGAGTGCTTCTACTACGCCGGCGGCGTGCCCGCCATCATGGAGGAGATCAAGGACTGCCTGCACCTCGACGTCATGACCGTCACCGGCAAGACTCTGGGCGAGAACCTGGCCGAGCTGAAGGCGAACGGTTTCTACGAGCGCTGCCAGAAGTGGCTGGACGAGTTCAACGCCCGCTATGGCACCCACGTCACCCGGCAGGACATCATCCGCCCCTACGACCAGGCCATCGGCACCGACGGCTCCATCGCCATCCTCAAGGGAAACCTCGCCCCCGAGGGCGCGGTCATCAAGCACACCGCCTGCCCCAAAGAGATGTTCAAGGCCGTTCTCCGCGCCCGCCCCTTCGACAGCGAGGAGGCGTGCCTGGCCGCCGTCCTCCATCACGAGGTGGAAAAGGGGGACGCCGTGTTCATCCGCTACGAGGGCCCCAAGGGCAGCGGCATGCCCGAGATGTTCTACACCTCAGAGGCCATCAGCTCGGACAAGGAGCTGGGTCGCGCCATCGCCCTCATTACCGACGGGCGGTTCTCGGGCGCGTCCACCGGCCCGGTCATCGGCCATTGCAGCCCCGAGGCCGCGGACGGCGGCCCTATCGCCCTGGTCGAACAGGACGACCTGATTGAGATCGACGTCTTTGCCCGCAAGCTGAATATCGTCGGCGTCAAGGGGGAGCGCAAGCCCCCCGAAGAGATCGACGCCATCCTGACCGAGCGCCGCGCCCGCTGGCAGCCCAAGCCCCGCAAATACGCAAAGGGCGTCCTGCGGCTGTTCAGCGAGCTGGCCGCCAGCCCCATGAAGGGCGCCTACCTCGACTACGACGCTCGGAACAAGTGATTTTTCTCCGATTTCTTCATAAATGGCCTCCTTCTCCTAAACACACGCCACCCGGGGCGGACTGCGCGAAACGGTCTGCCCCGGGTGGCGTGTGCGTCCAGGTCTGCCGATGGCCGCCGCCTGACTGGCGGGCCGGATGCCGTTACTGTTCTGCCGAAGGCTGAACAGTAACATGCAGGGCCTGGAATAAAAATGACGCCCTCGACGCGCGGCCCCCTCTTGTGATATACTGTTTCAAGTATGTTTTCATGAGGGGGCGTTTTTACGGGCGAACAGGAGAGAGCCGGGAGCGGTGTGCCGGATATATACAGCGTGTGGGAACAGCAGGGATGGAGACAGCCGGAGGTTATAGAAAAATACGGGCCTGACAGAACGATTTTGAAACTGTCGTTTACAAAAAGCGCTGATAAAAAGTGCTGATAAAAAAACGCTGATAAAAAGAAACTTACAGATAAAACCAGACAGCAGTTAGAAAAAATAACGGAATGGATGGATTCGGACAGAGAGAATCTCTGAAATAGCAGAATTACAGTACAGCGGGACTGAAGCGGTACGAAAAAGAGACCGGTTATCGACAGAAAGAGGTATTTTCGTGGAAAATACAACCGAAAACAGAAAAGAAAATATGGATCAAAGGCCCTCCCGGAAAAGCTGCATCGGCATTCTTGCCCACGTTGACGCAGGGAAAACCACCCTGTCGGAGGCGCTCCTCTATCTGAGCGGAAGCATCCGGAAAGCGGGACGGGTGGACAACCGGGATGCCTTTCTGGACAATTACGAGCTGGAACGGGAGCGGGGAATCACCATTTTTTCCAAGCAGGCGAGGTTTGGCTGGAAAAGTCTGGCGGTCACGCTCGTGGACACGCCGGGGCATGTGGATTTCTCTGCGGAGATGGAACGCACCCTGCAGGTGTTGGACGCGGCCGTTCTGGTGGTGAGCGGCGCGGACGGGATCCAGGGGCATACCAGGACGCTTGCGTACCTGCTGAAGCGTTACGGGATCCCCACCTTCCTTTTTATCAACAAGATGGATCAGCCGGGCTGCGACCGGTCCGCGCTCCTTTCGGAACTGAAGGAGGGGCTGGACGAAGGCTGCGTGGATTTTTCTGATTTCAGGGATGGCTCTTCGGAAGAAAATGCCGGAATTTATGAGGAAATCGCCGCATGCGCCATCGATTCGGAAGAATCGCTGGACCGTTTTCTGGAAACCGGGCGGGTGGAGGACGGGACGATCCGGGAGCTGATTGAAAAGAGGAGGCTGTTCCCCTGCTATTTTGGCTCCGCCCTGAAGCTGGAGGGCGTGACGGAGCTGCTGGACGGGCTGGAAAGGTGGCTTCCGGCGCGCACATGGCCGGAGGGCTTCGGCGCGAGGATTTATAAGATCACCAGGGACGCGCAGGGAAACCGGCTGACCTGGATGAAGATCACCGGAGGAAGCCTGAAGGTGAAAACCACGCTGACGGGCGGGCAGGCGGAAGAGGCATGGGAGGAAAAAGTCAATCAGATCCGCATGTATTCCGGAGAAAAATATGAGCTGGCCGGGGAAGCGGAGGCGGGAGAGGTCTGCGCCGTTACCGGTCTGACCCGGACCCATCCGGGAGAGGGACTTGGACGGGAGCGGGAAGGAAGCATGCCGCTTCTGCAGCCGGTCCTGACCTATCAGATCGGGCTTCCCGAAGGCTGTGAGGCGGCGGTACTGCTGCCGAAGCTCCGCCAGCTGGAGGAGGAAGAACCGCAGCTTCATATCGTATGGAATGAAGCACTGCAGGAAATCCACGCGCAGGTCATGGGCGAGGTGCAGACGGAGATTTTAAGGCACCTGATCCGGGAACGCTTCGGCGTGGAGGTTTCTTTTGGGACCGGAAATATTGTATACAAGGAAACCATTGCGAATACCGTGGAGGGCGTGGGCCATTTTGAACCGCTGAGGCATTATGCGGAGGTGCATCTTCTGCTGGAGCCGGGAGAGCCGGGCAGCGGGCTGACGGTGGCTTCCGCCTGCAGCGAGGACGAACTGGACCGGAACTGGCAGAGACTGGTCCTGACCCATCTGAAGGAAAGGGAGCATCCCGGCGTGCTGACGGGAGCGGCGGTCACGGATGTGAAGATCACTCTGCTTTCCGGCCGTTCCCATCTGAAGCACACGGAGGGCGGGGACTTCCGGCAGGCTACCTACCGGGCGGTGCGGCAGGGACTGATGCAGGCGGACTGCGTGCTGCTGGAGCCCTGGTATGATTTCCGGCTGGAGATCCCGTCCGGCCTGATCGGCCGGGCCATGACGGACATCGAGCGGATGCACGGCACGATCCGGACGCATGAGATACAGCAGGAGCCGGGAAACGGAGCAGGCATGGCGGTCCTCGAGGGAGAAGCGCCCGCTTCCGAAATGCAGGACTATCAGAAGGAGGTCGCCGCCTACAGCCGGGGAAACGGCAGGTTTTTCGTCACCTTAAAGGGCTATGAGCCCTGCCACAACACGGCGGAGGTGATGGAGCGCATCGGCTATGATCCGGCCAGAGACGTGGATAATCCGGCGGACTCCGTATTCTGCGCCCACGGCTCCGGCTTTGTGGTGCCCTGGGACCGGGTGCCGGACTATATGCATCTTCCCTTTTCCCGGATGGGAGAGGAAAGCGCAGCTTCTTCATGGGAAGGTCTGTCTGCGTCCGGCATGGCAGAAAACGGCCTGCCGGGCTTTTCCGGGGGAGAAGATCCGGCAGACGGCGCGGACAGCGCGGAAGGGCAGAACGGCCGCTCCCGCCAGATCGTTTCCCGGAAAAACGACGGAAAAAAGGAAGAAGCCTGGGTGGGGACGGAGGAGATCGACGAGATCCTGGCCCGCACCTATGGAGCCAACAGGCGGGACAAATCGGCTCCCAGAAAAGATGGCTGGAACCGCTATCGCTCGGGCCGCCGGGTCTACGGCGCAGAGGCGCAGGCCGGATCCGCCGGGAGCGGGAAAAAGCAGTCTCCCCGCCGGGACCGCTATCTTCTGGTGGACGGCTACAACATCATTTTTGCCTGGCAGGAGCTAAAAGAGCTTGCGGAGAAAAACGTGGACGCCGCCCGCGGCCTGCTGCAGGATATCCTGTGCAACTATCAGGGCATGGCGGGCTGTCAGGTGATCGTGGTATTCGACGCCTATCGGGTACAGGGCCATGAGACGGAGATCCTGGATTACCACAACATCCATGTGGTCTATACGAAGGAGGCGGAGACGGCGGATCAGTACATCGAGAAATTCACCCATGAAAACGGGGCGAAGTACGACATCACCGTGGCCACCTCGGACGGTCTGGAGCAGATCATCATCCGCGGACAGGGCTGCCGCCTGCTTTCGGCCAGAGACCTGAAGGAGGAGATCCGCCTGGCTGCAGAGCGCCTGAGGGGAGATTATCTGGAGAACCAGCGGACGCAGAAAAATTATCTTCTGGATTCCCTGTCAGAGGAGCAGAAAAAGCAGCTTGCGGAAATGGCCGGACGGACAGAGTCCGAAGGACGGGCGGACGGCGCGGCACAAAAAGGCAGACGCAAAAGCGCGGAAGAATGAGAGGACAGAACCCTTGCAGTTTTATTATGAAATCCCGGCTTCCTTCTGGAGCCTGTTCCGGTCCGTGAACCGGGATGTTTACATAGAAGCGCTGCTCGCCGTGAACGACGAGTATCAGTATAACAATTATTTTTTAAGCCGGGAGGCCTGCCTGCAGGTACTCTCTGATCTGTGCGCCCGGACGGGATGCGGGCTGAAGCGGGAGGAAGAGGAAACGGACGAGGAGGCGCAGGAGACGGCGCCCGGACGGATCCTGAACCGTCTTCTTAAGTTCGGCTGGCTGCGACGGGTGGAGGATTATTTCACTATGACGGCAAACATCGTCATTCCGGATTATGCCTCCGTGATGATCGAAGCCTTTGAACGCCTCGCCAGCGAGCCGGAGGAGGATACCCAGGTTTATATCCAGAACGTGTACGCCACCCTTTTTTCCTTTAAAAATGACGCGCGCATGAACCTGTCCATGCTGCGGACCGCCCTGGTCAACACCAGAAAGCTGAACCGGGCGCTGCAGGACATGCTCCACAACATGGATCGTTTTTTCGGAAGGCTTCTGGAAAAGCGGAATTACGGAGAGCTTCTTCGGGAGCATCTGAAGGGCTACGTGGAAGAGGTGGTGGAGCGCAAATACCACATCCTGAAAACCAGCGACAACTTCTATATTTATAAGACGGACATCCGCCGCTGGCTGCAGGAGATGCGCGAGGATACCGCCTGGGTGGAGCGGGTCCGTAAGAAGCAGCGGACCCGGAGCGCGCCGGAACCGGGCGGAACAGAAAACCCTCTGTTCTGGACAAGGCGCGCCGCCCGCGGGGAGGAGGATGTGCTGGACCTGATCGATCAGATCGAACGGGGCTTTGAGATGATCGAGCGGCGCATCGCCAGCCTGGACCGGGAGCACAGCAAATACATCCGGGCCACCCTGAGCCGCCTGAACTACCTGCTGAGCGGGGAAAGCGACCGCCACGGCCTGCTGATCCAGCTTTTAAACCGGCTGGGAGAGCCGGAGGAAGAGGCGGAGATGGAGCGCAGGCTGCGTCTGACCGCTGAAAAAATGAACCTGGCCTCCTGGGACGTGCTGGGAGAAAACGCCATTTACCGGGGACGGCGCAGAAGAAATTTCATGAAGGAGCTGGAGCCGGAGGAAAAGGATCCGGAGCTTTCCAGAGAGGAAATCCTGAGGCTCAACCGGATCCACCACCGTTTTACCCGCGCGCAGGTGGAGGAATATATCGAAGAACACATGGAGAACGGCTGCCTGGATACCGGACTGCTTTCCGTGGAATCGGACGAGGACTTTGAAAAGCTGATCCTGGCCTATGACCTGAGCATCCGCAGGGACGGAAGGTTCGAGGTCCTGGAGGCGGGGTATCAGGTGAAGCGCGGCCCCTACACCTGGCCGGCCATGATGTTTGTGGAAAGAGAACGGAAACAGCCGGAGCGTCGTTCCGACAAGATGTAAGGAGAAAAAATGCTTGAATATATCAGCCGTCTTTCCAACGCGGATCAGGAGCGGATGCAGAGCGTGCTCAGCCAGCTTTACCGCCAGACCTTTCTGCTGGAAAGAAAATATGACAAAAGGGCGGGGCGGCTCGTCCTCAATCACGATTATGATTTCTGTGAGCAGCACATGGAATTTCTGAAGGATTATCTGGACGTGGCGGGAATCCTCATCGAGAAAAATACGGAGCTGGGCGCCATCTATATCCAGGGACAGACCTTGCTTGGAGAACGGCTTCCCAAGCTGGCGACCATCTACCTGCTTCTTTTGAAGCTGATCTATGACGAACAGATGGCGGCGGTCTCCTCCAGCGTGAACATCGTCACCACCTTCGGCGCGCTTTCGGCAAGAGCCGGGGAATTCCGGCTCACCAGAAGCCTGTCCTCGGTTTCGGAGATCAGGCGGGCATTGGCCATTCTGAAAAAGTATCAGATGATCGAGCCGCTGGACGCGCTGGAGGAGCTGAACGAAGGCACCCGGATCCTCATCTATCCCTGCATCAATCTTCTGCTGATGCGCGAGGACATCAGAAAGCTCCTCGCCGTATTCGGCGAAGAGGCGGGAGGGGACGGCGCGGCGGAGGAGATAGCCGCGGCGGATGAGGCGGCCGCGGAGGAAGAAGCCACCGCGCCGGACGACGCACAGGAAGAAGGAGAGACCCGAAATGCAGAATGAGAATCAGGCCTTCAAGGCGGTCACCCGGATCGTCCTGAACAACTGGCATTATATCGACGCGAAGGTGCTTGAGCTGAACCGGAGCATCAACTTTTTCACCGGACATTCCGGAAGCGGCAAGTCCACGGTGATCGACGCCCTGCAGATCCTGCTCTACGCCAACACGGACGGAAGAGGATTTTTTAACAAAGCGGCCGCGGACGATTCCGACCGCAGTCTGATCGAATACCTGCGGGGCATGATCAACATCGGAGAAAACAATCAGGCCAGATACAAAAGAAACCGGAATTTTTCCACCACCATCGCCATGGAGCTCACCCAGACCGCTTCCGGGGAAAAGGAGTGCGTCGGCGTGGTCTTTGACGTGGAAACGGCGACCAATGAGATCACCCGTTCCTTTTTCTGGCACAGGGGCGGCCTGCCGGAGCATTTTTACCGGGTGGGCGGGCAGATGAGCCTGGACCTGAACGGGGCGGAGGCGGAAGCATCCGGAGCCGCGGTAAATACGGCGGCCGCCGGATCGGCCCAGGACGGCCGGGAAGCATCCGTGCCTGCAGCAGGCGGCCGCGCGCTTTCGGTGAAAAAAAACACCGGAGAGATCCGCGCCATGTCCACCACGGAGCTGAAGGCCTGGATGAACCGGAATTTCGCGAAGGACGAATGGTTTGCCACCTCCAATAACGAGCGGTTCCGCAGGAACCTGTACGAGGTGTATCTGGGCGGCCTTGACATGGAAAAATTCCCCAGACTGTTCAAGCGCGCCATCCCCTTCCGCATGAACATCCGCCTGGAGGATTTCGTGAAGGAATATATCTGCATGGAGCAGGACATCCACATCGAGGACATGCAGGAGAGCGTGATCCTCTACGGACGCATGCGCCAGCGGATCGAGGACACGGCGGAGGAGATCGGGCAGCTGCAGGCGATCCAGGAGGGCTATGAAGCCGTGCGCGAAGAGGAGGATCTGCTGGGAAGCCTCCGCTACCGCACGGAGCGGCTGACCCTGATGCAGATGCAGGAGCAGATTTCCCTGCTGGAAGCGCGGATGGAGACCGGAAAACAGGATCTTCAGACCCTGGAAAACACGCTGGAGGCCCTGAACCGGCAGAAGGAAGCCCTTTCGCGGGAGCATGAGGAGATCAACCGGGAGATCCTGCAGAGCGGCTACGGCGAGCTGGAGGAAAGGCGCAGAAATCTGGCGGAGGGTCTGGAGCTTCTTACGCGCAGCGAGCGCAGGAAAAACGTCCTCTGCGAAAGCCTTGCCGCCTGGGAGGAGGAAGAGAGCATTTCCAATCAGGCCCTCTGGGACATCGACGCCTTCCGGAAGGGCGAGATCACCGGAGAGGGCCTGCTCCGCCTGAAAAGGGAGCTGGGAGGGCTTAGGGACGAGGCGGAGCGCCAGCGCCAGGAGGCGGCTTCGGAAAAAAGAAGCCTGCAGAAGGAGGCCGCGCTTCTGGAGCGCGACCTGAAAGAGCTTCGGATGGGAAAGAAGGCCTATCCAAAGGCGCTGGAGGAGGCCAGGATCCAGATTCAGAAAAGCCTGTACGAACGCACGGGAAAAAATGTGCCGGTGCGCGTCCTCGCCGACCTTCTGGACATCTGGGATGAAAAATGGAGAAACGCCCTGGAGGGGTATCTGGGCTGGAACAAGCTGGTCCTGATGGTGGAGCCCGCCTTTGCATCCCAGGCGATGGAGGCCTACGAAGGGCTGGAGGCCGCCCGCTTTTCCCATGTGGCCCTCGCGGACACGGGAAAGCTCTCTGAACAGGAATTTTCCGCCCGCCCCGGCTCCCTCGCCGAAGAGGTGGAGTGCCGGGAAAACTATGTGAAAAACTATGTGAATTTCCTGCTGGGAAACGTGATCAAATGTGAATCCGTCGAACAGCTCCGGAAGTGCCGGGTGGGCGTGACCGCGGACTGCCTGCTTTACCAGAATTTTCAGCTGCGCCGCCTGAACCCGGAGCAGTATACGAAGCGGGCCTTCATCGGAGAAAAGAGCCTGAAAAGAAGGCAGAAGGAGCTTTCGGAACAGCTTTTCAGCCTGCAGAAAGCGCTGGAGGAAAGCGTGAAAGAGGCGGAACAGGCCGCCCGCCTGCTCCGGCTGGAGGCCCTTTCGGACCCGGCGGAAACCTATCTGGAGCTCTTTGCCGACGTGCAGGAAAAGCGCAGAAAGGAAGAGCAGCTCGCCCGCCTGGACAAAAAGCTTTCCGAAGTGGGAGAGGGCGCGGTGGAGGCGCTGAAGGAACAGCTCTCTGCGGTGGATGGAAAGCAGCGGGCGCTTGAACGGGAAATCGACGCCGTCAAGCTGAAGATCCACGACCAGAACCGGAAAATGGAGAAGGACCGCCAGGATCATCTGGAGAAAAACGAAGCCCTCCTTTCCGGACAGAAGGCCCTGGTTTCCAGCAGAAACTGGGAGGAGGCCTTCGACGGCTGGTTTGCCGGCCTGAAAAATCCCTCCTTCGACGCCCTTCTGCGCCGGACCGGGGAGGAAAGAGAGCGGGCCGGACAGCTTCTGGAAGAGAAGAAAAACAGGCTGGTGGATTTAAGGAGCGACTACCTGAGAAAGCATCCCGGCAGGGACTTTTCTGCCAGCGCGGCGGACAACGCGGACTATCAGGAGCTTCTGACCCGCCTTTCCTGCGAGCAGATCCGGGAATATGAGCAGATCGCCGAAAAGCAGGCCAGAACCGCCGTGGAGCATTTCAGAGAGGATTTCATTTACAAGATCCGAAGCGCCATCCGGGAGGCCTTCCTGCGCCGCGACGAGCTGAACCGGATCCTGCGCAGCCTGAACTTCGGAAAGGACCGCTACCAGTTCCGCATTTCCAGAAACCGCGGGCCGGACGGGGCCTACTACGACATGTTCATGGACGAATCCCTGGAGATCGACCCGTCCGCCCTTTCCGGCTCCATGGACCGGCAGCTGGACCTGTTTTCCATGGACCATGAAAAGAAATACGGCGCGCTGATGAACGACCTGATCCGCATGTTCCTCCCTCCCCAGACCGCGGACGCGAAGCAGCAGGAGGAAGCGAAGCGCAATATGGAAAAATATTCCGACTACCGCACCTACCTCTCCTTTGAGATGGAACAGATCGTGGAAGGGGACGACCGCCTGGTGATCGACCTGAGCAAAATGATCCGCAAAAACTCCGGCGGCGAAGGCCAGAATCCCCTCTATGTGGCCCTCCTTGCCAGCTTCGCCCAGGCCTACCACATCAGCGTCTCCCCCGGCGCCGCCCGCCGTCCCACCATCCGCCTGGTGGTGCTGGACGAGGCTTTTTCCAAGATGGACGCGGAAAAGGTGGCAAGCTGCATCGAGCTGATCCGCGGCCTGGGCTTCCAGGCCATCATCAGCGCCACCAACGACAAGATCCAGAACTACCTGGAGAACGTGGATAAGACCTTCGTGTTCGCCAACCCGAATAAGAAAAGCATTTCCATCCAGGAATTTGAAAAGAAGGACTATGGGCAGCTGGAGGGGGAAGAATGAAAAATAAGTCTGATGGCTTATTTTTCATTCGGCAGTTTTGTGCCCTGGAACAAAACTGCCGTGATCGCGGAGGAGAAATCGCCTGCGTGATTTCTCCCCGCGGCCTCAGCGCAACGCTTCGGCAGGGAGGAAAGAATGAAACATCTGATTCGGCTTTCGGACTTCGGAGAAAAAGGAATTTATGAGGTGTTCCGCCTGGCGGATGAGCTCCGGGCCGGAAAACACAGGGAGGCGCTTCATGGAAAAACGGCGGTGCTCTTTTTCCCTTCCGCGAGCCTGCGCACCCGCGTGACCTTTGAAAAGGGCGTCGCCTCGCTGGGCGGCCTGCCCATCCTTTTTCCGCCTGAAACGCTGGACAAAAAAGAGGATCTGAGAGATGTGGCGGGATATCTGGCAAACTGGGCCGACCTGTACGCCCTTTCCCGCATCCGGCAGGACTTCCGGCGCGATCATTATCTTTTCATCGGCGAGGCGGGGAATATCGGCCGGGCTTGGAAGGAAGCGGCGGACGTTCTCGGACTGTCCTTCGTCCAGTGCTGCCCGCAGGGCTTTGAAATGGACGGCGTAAAAGTCTGCCATGATCTGGATGAAGCCATAGCGGATGCGGACATTGTCTGCACGGACGCATGGCCGGGGGAACACAGAGAAGCGTTCCGGACATTTCAGGTTACGAAACGGAGAATGGAAGCGGCCCGTCCGGGCACCCTGCTCGATCCCTGCCCGCCTTTTACCTGCGGGGAAGAGGTGTCGGAGGATGTGATCGACAGCAGCTTTTTTGCAGGATATTCCTTCAAAAGCTGTCTGCTTGAGGTGCAGCAGGCGGTGCTGCTTTCCTGCCTGGAATTTTGAAAGGATTTCATAAAATATTCCTCCGGGCTGAATCCGGCCCGGAAAAACGGATTGACATTTCAGCCCCTTTTGTTTATGATGATTCTATCAGCAACATATCTGACGATCTGCGTTATTCTTTTGGCGAGTCTGCCGTATTACACAGAGGTTGGAAAACAACAGAAAAAGGAAAGCGGCAGGGGCGGTTTCTGCATGCCTGCCGGGAAAGGGAGGCTGT
>DXDD01000148.1 GCA_019115665.1 Candidatus Eisenbergiella pullistercoris
CTGGAAGGAAAAAATGTACAGGCCGCGTAAAATATTGCAGGTGGTTGGGCATACGCCTGTGGATAAGATCAGCAGGAGCCAGAATGTGATATCATGCGATACCTTCTCAACATATCGGGACGGAAGGCCGATTGGAACCCGGGAGTTTTTGCTGATCAATACGCTGACATGGGAATTCAGGGGAATAGCGGCAGAAATATAATTCTATTTTAGAAGGTCATATGAGGCAGGATAATGTACGGTTATACAATGCAGATTTTTATTTTTAACCGTATCGGAGCTTCCTGCCGGCACGTAGACTCCGCCGTGCGGGAAAGGGGCCTGCCATGAAGGAAACCGTGCATACAAACAGAGCGTATAAGGATTCCGTATTCCGGATGGTAAAAACAGCCCGTGCCCGGAAGGAAAGGGGCCTTCCGGGCGCGGGAATCTGAAATGGGAAATTCTTTCTGTCTCTGATACATCAGCTGCGGCGAAAAGAACCGTCAGCTGTACGCCGGGGCTGCCGTCCGGTCGTCGGTATTCAGCGCAGCTTCCTTCTCCAGGGAGGCCGCTTTTTCTTCCGCTGCCAGCTCGTCGGCATTCTTCATGAAGCTGTACTGGGACATGTACAGGTGGTAGTAGGCTCCTTTGCGGGCCAGCAGCTCGTCATGGCTTCCGCTCTCCTGGATCTTCCCCTTATCCACATAGAGGATGCGGGTGCAGTTCTGGATGGTGGAGAGACGGTGGGCGATAATGAAGGAGGTCCTTCCTTTCAGGAGCTCGTTTAAGCCCTTCTGGAGGATGATCTCCGTTTCCGTGTCGATGCTTGAAGTGGCCTCGTCCAGGATCAGGATCTTGGGATCGGCCAGCAGGGCGCGGGCGAAGGAGATGAGCTGTCTCTGTCCGGCGGACAGGCGGCTTCCGCGTTCGTTTACCTGGGTGTAATAGCCGTTTTCCATCTGCATGATGAAATCGTGCGCGCAGACGGTTTTGGCCGCCTGGATGACCTCCTCGTCCGTGGCGGTGCGGTTGCCGTAGCGGATGTTGTCCATGATGGTGCCGGAGAAGATGAAGCTGTCCTGCATCATGACGCCCATCTGGGTGCGCAGGGAGTGCAGGGTCACCTTCGAGATATCTACGCCGTCTATGGTGATCCGGCCGCTTCCGATGTTGTAGAAACGGCTCAGCAGGTTGACGATGGTGGTCTTGCCCGCGCCGGTGGGTCCCACGATGGCGAAGGATTCGCCGGGCATGGCGGTGAAGCTCACGTCGTCCAGGGTCTTGATGCCTTCCTCATAGGAGAAGGAAACGTGGTCGAAGCGGACTTCCCCGGTGATGGGAGGCATTTCCTTCGCATCGGGAGCGTCCTTTACGGCGACCGGCGTATCGATGGTCTCAAAAATACGCTCCAGATAGGAGATGGCGGTGAGCAGCGAATTGTAGAAATTCGCCAGGGTGGTGATGGGGGACCAGAACCGGCTGATGTATCCGGTAAAGGCCACCAGAACGCCCACGGAGGCCGCGCCGCCGTTCATCGCCATATCCACAATGGCAACATACAGGAAGGCGGTGGTCACGGCGGAGATCACGTCCACGGTGGGTCCCATCATGAAGTTGAAGCGCACGGCCTTCATCCATGCCTGGCGGTAGCCGTCGCTCAGACGGTTGAAAATACCGCTGTTTTCCTGCTCGCGGACGAAGGACTGGGTTACGCGGATGCCGTTGATGCTTTCCGCGATATAGGCGTTCAGGTTGGATTGCTTGTTGCTCTGGATCTGCCAGGCCCGGTGCTGTCTTTTCTTGATGACGACGGCGAAGAGGGCGAGGACGGGCAGGCCGCACATGCACATCAGGGTCAGCTTCACGTTGATGGACAGCATGAAGAAGATGATGAAGATCAGGCTGCACAGATCCGTGATGGTGTTTAAGAGACCGTTGGAAAGCAGGTCGCTCAGGTTGTTTACGTAGTTGACCACGCGCACCTGGATCTTGCCGTGGGGCCGGTCGTCGTAATAGGAGAAGGGCAGCTCCTGCAGATGCCAGAAGATGTCGTTTCTCAGCTCATGGATGACGGTCTGCCCCACCCGGTTGGTGATCTTGATCTTGATCTTCAGGGCGAAGACAGAGTACAGGATGACCAGGAGAGTCAGCAGGCTGATGCGCACCAGTCCCTGTACGTCCTTATTGGGGATCATATCATTCATGACCGTCATGAAGAAGCGGGGAATCAGCATGGTGGCGGCGCTGGAGGAAAGCATGAGCACCGCGGCGATGATCATGTCCTTTTTATAGGGGAGGACATAACGGCCCAGACGCTTCAGCTGTCCCAGGTCAAAATGCTCTTCATAGATCTCATCCACATCATATTTGTTGCGTGCCATTTATCTTCCCTCCCTTCCGGCCGCCTTTGCGGCCTGTTCATAGGCTTCCGCCGCCTTTTTCGCATCCGTATGGTACTGATGCTCGAAGACGCGGGCATAATATCCGTTCTGTCTGAGCAGCTCCTCGTGGGTTCCCCGCTCGGCGATCCGTCCGTGATCCAGAACCAGGATCTGATCCGCGTCCTTCAGAGAGGAGATGCGGTAAGCCACGATGAAGATGGTATGCGCTCCTTCCAGATTTTTTAACTGCTTCTGGATGTAGGTTTCCGTTTCCATGTCAACCGCCGAGGTGGTGTCGTCCAGGATCAGGATGGCGGGATCCTTGAGCAGGGCTCTGGCAAGGGAGATCCTCTGCTTCTGTCCGCCGGAAAGTCCCACGCCCCGTTCGCCCACGATGGTATCATAGCCTTCCGGCATGGCCTGGATGAAATGATTGGCGTCCGCGGCGATGGCGGCCTGCTTTACCTTCTCAAACGGGCAGTCGGGGCGGCCGTAGGCGATATTTCCTTCGATGGTATCCGAGAAAAGGAACACATCCTGCATGGCCATTCCGATGTTGTCGCGCAGGTCGTACAGATCCATGTCCTTCACGTTGACGCCGTCTACGAGCACCTCGCCCTCCGTCGCGTCATAGAAGCGGCAGAGCAGGTTCATGATGGTGGATTTTCCGGAGCCCGTGGGGCCAAGGATTCCCACCGTCTGGCCGGGCTTTACGGAAAAGCTTACATTGCGTATGATGTCCACATCCCGGGCATCCTCCGCCTGATAGGATACGTTTTTAAATTCCACGCTTCCCTTGAGGCGCTTTTTCTTCACCGCGTTTTCCGGGTCGAAAACGTTCGGGTTCTCCGAGAAGGTGGCGTAGATTTTTTCCACGGAGGTGATGAAGCGCTGCACGTCGTTGATGAACCAGCCCGCCATACGCAGGGGGTTGTTCAGCATCCACAGGTAGCCGTTCACCGTGACCAGGCTTCCCAGGGTGATCTCACCCTGAATGGCCATCAGGCCGCCCAGAAGGATGAGGACGACGGTGAGGATGTTGGAGAAAAATTCAAAGACCGGCACATATTTGGACCAGATGGCCGCCGCGCCCAGCTCGGCTTCCCGGTAGGCGTCGTTTTCCTTATCAAATTTTTCCTTTTCAAAATCTTCCTTCGCGAAGGCCTTGACAACCCGGTTTCCGCTGATGTTTTCCTGTACGAAGGCGTTCAGGCTGGAGAAGCGGTTGCGGATGTTCTGGAAGGCCGGCTTCACATGCCGGAACTGCGAGATGGTGAAGAACACCGTAAAGGGCAGGATGCACAGCATGCACAGAGCCAGCTTCGTGTTGATGGTAAAGACCATCACCAGCGCGAAGCAGAAGTAGAGCACGTTTTCATAGATGGAATAGATGATGTTCGCCACGAAATGCCGGATGGCATCCATGTCGCCCGTCTGGCGGCTCATCAGGTCGCCGGTGCGGTTGCGGTTGTAGAAGGCGAAATCCTCCAGCAGAAGCTTGCGGTATACCGCGTCCCTCATTTTATAAAGGACGCCCTGCGAGCAGATCTCGAAATTATAGGGGACGAAGAAGCGAAGCACGCTTCTCGCTGCGGTGACGAGCAGCAGGATCCCCACCAGCATGGGCAGCTTCTCATACTGCCCGCCGCTGATCACGTCGTCCACCACATGGCCGCTGACCACCGGGTTGATGATGGCGAGAGCCGCAAGAAAGGTGACCAGAACCAGACCCAGAAGGATCCGTGGGCGGTAAGGCCTGATAAACGAGTAAAACCACTTCATCGGCGTCATAAAAATACAATCCCTCCCTGAGCTGTTTTTACGGAAAATGGCTTTCCCGGAATCGTTTCCTGTCCATATATCATAGAAAATCAGGAAGAAAATGAAATGTATTTTCTTGCTTATTTTTTGTATTATTTTGTAACCGCCGGAGGGTTTTTCGCATGCCTATACCAGGCCGGAGAGCTTCAGGATCCCCAGAAGGATGGAGGCGGAGACGAGCAGAAAGGAGACGGTGTGAAGCCCTTTTCCGGACGTTTCCGCCTGCCCGCGGTTTTCCATATTTCTGTGCCAGAACAGGCCGGCGGCGGAAAGCAGACCGAAGGAAAAGCTGACAAGACGGGAGACGGTATAATTGGAGGGAAGGCTTGTGATTCCGCAGACGGCGATCAGAAGTCCCCAGACAGCCAGCAGGTAAAACAGCGTCTCCCGGCCTGCGCCGTCCTTCCACAGAAAAAGGAGCAGGATGCCGATCAGACTGACGAGACTGATCAGGATGAACATAAGAGTGAAAATACCAATAGCCACAGAAGAAACCTCGCTTTCTTTTGTCGGAAAATATTCTGACCTTTAACAGAATCATACGGGAGCACTCTAAAGGAAAGAGAGGAAAGAACCTAAAGATTTGTAAAGATTTCCGGCTGCTCTCCGGCAGCGCTGGCTGCTGCGCGGGATTGACGGAAAACTTTTCTTATTATATATTAGGAAACGGACAGGCCGGCAGAGACCGGCGGTTCCCGGAGGTGAACATGAAAATTGACAGAAAGCAGGCCTCGGAGGCTTTTGAAAAGTATACGGCGCGCTACAATGCGCAGGATGAAAAGGTGCGCCTGAAGATCGAACATACTTGGCGGGTGGCGCGGCTTTGCGAGACCATTGCCCGGTCTCTTGGGCTGCCGGAGGAGGAAACGGATCTGGCCTGGCTGACGGGCCTTCTGCACGACGTGGGCCGCTTTGAGCAGCTGAGGCGTTACGGCACCTTTATCGATGCGGAATCCATCGATCATGCGCAGTATGGCGCGCAGCTTCTGTTCGGGAGCGAAGCCGCGGAGACGGGAGGCATCCGCTCTTTTGCCGCCGATCCGTCGGAGGATGCGCTGATCCATACGGCGGTCGCCTGGCACAGCGCCTACCGGATCCCGGATGGGCTGGATGAGAGGACGGCCCGGTTCTGCAATATCCTCAGGGATGCGGATAAGATCGATATCCTGAAGGTAAATGTGGATTTTCCGCCGGAGGAGATTTATAATGTATCCGCGCAGGAGCTGCGAAGCTGTCAGGTTTCTCCGGAGGTGATGGCTGCTTTTTATGAGGAGCATGCGGTGCTCCGGAGTCTGAAGAAAACGGCGGCGGATCATCTGATCGGCCATGCTTCCCTGGTATATGAGCTGGTCTTTCCCGTCAGCCTGAGGATCGTGGAAGAGCAGGGCTATCTGGAGCGGCTGCTTTCCTTCCGCTCTGAAAACCCGCTGACCCGGGAACAGTTCGCGGAGGCCGGAAAGCACATGGAAGCCTGGCTGGCAGGAAAAAAAGAAAACGGACAGAAGCGCTGACGCGGGAAAAAGAGGCCGGCTGCAGCTTTGCGTCGGAGCGCCGGACTGGAGGTCCGGCGCGCGGGCCTCAGTGTAAAACGCTTCGGCATGGAGGAAAGATTGAAAAATAAGCCCGATGGCTTATTTTTCAATCGGCAGTTTTGCGCCGAAGCACAAAACTGCTGTGATCGCAGAGGAGAAATCACCTGCGTGATTTCTCCTCGCGGCCTCAGCGTATCGCTTCGG
>DXDD01000149.1 GCA_019115665.1 Candidatus Eisenbergiella pullistercoris
CCAGGGCTATGTGGGGTATGATATCCAGAATTCTCTGCGCGCGGAGCTGTTAAGCCGCGGCATTACGAAAACGGTCAGCACGATCCTGACCCAGGTAACGGTGGATCCCTATGACGAGGCCTTCTATGAGCCCACCAAAATCATCGGCCGGTATATGTCCAGAGAGGACGCGGAGACGGAACAGAAAAAAGGAAATTATGTGGTGGAGGAGCCGGGAAAGGGCTTCCGCAGGATCGTCGCAGCCCCCAGCCCCATCGATATCCTGGAGATCGACGCCATCCGCACGCTGGCAGACGCGGATCAGGTGGTCATCGCCTGCGGAGGCGGCGGCATTCCGGTCATCCCGCAGGAGCATGCCCTGAAAGGCGCTTCCGCCGTCATTGAAAAGGACAGCATCGCCGGAAAGCTGGCCTGCGATCTGCAGGCGGATCAGCTCATCATCCTTACCAGCGTGAAGCAGGTCTATAAGGATTATCAGAAGGAAAGCGAATCCCCGATCCGTTCCATGACCGTGGCAGAGGCAAGGGCCTACATGCAGGACGGCCAGTTTGAGGCGGGCACCATGCTGCCCAAGATCGAGGCGGCCGTCAGCTATCTGGAGGCCGTGCCGGAGGGAAGCGTGCTGATCACCTCCCTGGATTTCGTGGCGGAGGCCATTAAGGGAAAAGCCGGAACGGTGATTACGGCGTAAGGCCGGAAACCCGGCCGCCGGACAGGGCCTGCAAAAGAATCAGCCGGATCCCTCAATGAACGGAATCAGGAGATGCCGGAGCAGCTTGAGAAACGAAAAGCTGCCCGGCATTTTTTCTCTGACACAGGCTGGCGACCGACACTGATCTGAACAGGAACGCTATCTTCTCTCCTCCTCCGGGAATTCGACAGTCACCGTAAAGCTGTCTCCCTCCGTTTCCACGCGAAAGCCCCCGCCGCAGGCCTCCGTAAAGCTTTGGGCGATGGAGAGGCCCAGCCCGCTGCCGCCGTCCGTGCGGCTTTCATCCCCGCGCACAAACCGTTCCGTGAAGTCCTTTCCCGCCTCCAGCTCTTCCTTCGAGGTATTCTGGATCCGCACCTTAACCCCTCCATCCTCCTTTTTCAGATTCAGGAAAATGCGGGAGCCCTCCAGGGAGTATTTCAGCGCGTTCTCAATCAGATTGGCGAATACCCGGTACATCCGCTGGCCGTCCGCAAGGATCATAACCTCTTCCTCCGGCAGGCTGACCCGCAGCTGAAAGCCGTTTTCTTCTATGATATCCTCCCGGTCCGCCAGCGTCTGGCGCAGAAGCTTTCCCAGATCCAGCCGTTCCATTTTCAGCGGAAGCTGCCCGGAAGCCGCCCTGCTGATTTCAAACACGTCCTGGACGATTTCCCGCAGGCGTTCCGACTTCGTGGACAGGATTTTCACATAATCCCGCAGCTCCTCCGGAAGGTTTTCCGCCTGTTTTAACAGGTCCACATAGCTGATGATGGAGGTGAGGGGCGTTTTGATGTCATGAGATACATTCGTGACCAGCTCCACCTTCATCCGCTCGCTTTTCAGCCGTTCCTCCACCGCCGTTTCCAGTCCATCCGAAAGCCTTGCCACTCTCTGCACCAGGTCGGCAAGCTCGGGATCGGCGGGCTGACTGGCCGCGTCGGGCCGGCCTCCCCCGCAGATCTGCCGGATGCAGTCGTCCGCGGCCCCAAGACTTGCCGCCAGCCGTTTCTGACTTTTGGCGGAGAAAAAAAGGGTTCCGATCAGGGCAGCGGCGTCCGCGGCCAGAAGAACCATGAGCGGAACCGACCACTGCACTCTGTATTTCAGGTTACAGATGATCCCCAGAAGCAGCGCCGGCACCGCCAGCGACAGAAGGAACGGCCGGTTAAGCTGCCGCTCCAGCCGTTTCTGAATGGCAAGCTTACCTTCTTTTTCCTGAAGGAACCGGAACAGCCGGCAGAGAAAGCTGCTCTCAAACAGCCGCCTGCCGGACCGCATATCCGTTACGGCCAGCCAGATCGCCCAGAACGCCGCGAGAACGAATATGGAGTCTCCGATCCCGTCCCCGCCTCCGTTTCCCCAGTACAGAGCCTCCACCCAGATGAGAAGGCCCCCTGCGGCAAGACGCAGTTCTCCCGGCACCCTTCCCAGAAATGTGCCAATGGCCATCCGGGACTCTTTTCTGTATCTTCTCCACACAAAGGCCGGTATCAGGCAGAGCGCCGCCGCGGCCAGCGTCGCACAGTATCCAAGGACGTAGCGCCTGTTCCACTGGAAATTCTGCCAGATATAATAGAGCGTGCCGCTGTATATGGTATCCGCTCCCACATACTGCACAGGCTCTGCCCGGACCGCCAGAGTGATCTCACTCCTCTTCCAGTCCTCCGGAAGCCGGTAATTTTCATAGCCCGGTATCCTCCAGTGCGTTCCGTCGGCGGTATAAACGCCGTCCCCGTATACGTCCTGCTCTGCGCCGTCCATCAGGATGACGGCCTTTTCCCCGTCGAATTTCAGAAGAAAATCATACTGCAGAGGCAGCTCGTTTTCCGGCCCGCCGATCGCCTGTCCGTCCAGATTGTCATACAAAACCTCTCCGTCCTGCTTCAGTTCAAACAGAATATTTTTGTCAGATCGGCGCTGCTCCAGAAAAAGCTCCGCCGAGCGTCTGATTTCCTCCGGGGTCCATTCCCGCTCTGTTTCTTCCGCTGTTTCTTCCGCCGCTCCATCTCCGGCGATCGCCGTTGCTGTTGCCCACGCGGTCGAAGTCTGTCCGCCGAAGGATTCCGTCACAATCTCTCCTGCCAGAGCTTCTTCTTCAGCGGAAGCAGCCTCCTGTCCCGTCTCTTCCATCGTCACCGCCGTTTCCACAGCCACTCCCGAATACAGAACGGGCTGCCCTGCGCCGATCCGGATCAGGCCGTCCAGTATCTCCTCCACCTCGCTGCGAAACCACTCGCTCTGCTCATAAGAACCTTCCGGATCCATAGCTGCGGCAGCTTCCTGCAGCCCGCCGCAGACCCGGACCGGATTTGCCACCGCGCAGGCGACCAGGGCGGAGACGCCCAGCATCCAGCCGGACATGCTTATCGCTCTTTTACTTTTTTTCCATTTTGTATCCAATTCCCCACACCACCTTTATATATTCCGGTTCCCTGGAGTTGATCTCGATCTTTTCCCGGATGCGCCGGATGTGCACCATCACCGTATTTTCCGGAGAAAATGCCTCCTCTCCCCAAACGCGGCTGTAAATCTCCTCTGCCGGAAAAACCCGGCCCGGATTTTCCATGAACAGCTCCATGATCTTCGTCTCCGTGGCCGTCAGCTTCACCGGCTCGCCGTCCACATACAGCGTCTTTTCCGGCCTGCTGTAGGACAGCCTTCCGTTTTCCAGCCTGTCCTCCCTCGCCTGCTCGTGAATGCTTCCCAGGCTCATATACCTGCGCAGATGGCTCCTGACCCGCGCCGCCAGCTCCTGGGGCAGATAGGGCTTGGCGATATAGTCGTCCGCTCCCATGGACAGACCGAGGATCTTATCCGTTTCCTCTCCCTTGGCGCTGAGAACGATCACGGGAAGATTCTTCTGCTCCCTGATCTTCATCAGCGCGGAAAGCCCGTCCAGCTTCGGCATCATGATATCCATGATAATCAGATGCACCTCGCGGCTCATTAAAACGTCCAGCGCCTGCAGCCCGTCATACGCCCTGCATACCTGATATCCCTCCTTTTCCAGCAAAATGGCGATCGCCTTCACGATCTCTCTGTCGTCGTCCACAACAAGCACACATTCGTTCATAACATCCTCCAGTTTCCCGCTTTACGGGTACAGCTTACGCCCCTTCTCTTACAGATCGGCGCATCAAATTCTTACGGTTTTCTTACAATAACAGAAAACCGGCCGAATCTCATCTGATTCGGCCGATCTCCTCCAGCGGTCCTTCAAACTCGCTCATGTCCGTTTCCATCTCGTAATATTCCCCCGGAGGGGTCTCCCAGCCCATCCGCTCGGCGGCGATGGCGCACGCTCCGGCGAGAGCGAGGATAAGGTAAACAGCAAGACAAACCGCCGCTGTTCTGTAGAACGATGCGTCAGGCCCCGCTGTTTCCGATGTCCGGTTTCCGTTTTTTGTGCTGATCCGATCCATAAAAACTCCGTTTCCGTTCCGGGGGCTTTCGCCGCGTATAGAAGCAGTCGGCAGTCCCTTCCGGATACCCTTCCGCTTTATTGTACCCATTTCTTCGAAAACGGATAGCAGTCCCGTGTAATTTTCATGTAAAATCTGGCGGACGGCTTCGGACAGACCGGAACAGCCCGCCGCCTGCACGAAAAGGATCAGTCCACGATGCTGTCTCCCGTAAGCGCCACAATCAGCGCGCCGATCAGGATGCAGAAATCGGAGATGTTGAAAATGATCTGCCGCAGAGGCTTCCATTTCACGTTAAAGCTGAAATAATCCACCACATATTTTCTTTTCAGGCGGTCATAAGTGTTGCTCCATGCTCCGCCGAGAAGAAGGGACAGGCCGGTTTTCAGCGCGCCGCGCCCGTGTTTTGTGAGAGTGAAAAGGAACACAAGGGACAGCGCGGACGTAAGGAACAGAGAGACGGCGGCGACTATGCGGGACTGCTTTTCCCCCAGGTTCAGGCAGGCGCCCTCGTTATGGTATTTCCGGAGCAGGATGCGTCCCTTCAGGATCTCCTTCGTTTTTCCTGCTTCCAGCTTCTGTTCCATGTGATCTTTCAGGAAATACTCCCCTGTAAAAATAGCGGCGATCAGAGCCAGATATTTCATTCGCTTCCCTCCCTCTTCCAGAGTTCTCCCGCGCCGATGCGTACGGGCTTTCCTTCCACGCTCACCCATACGTCGACGGCGGAGCCGTTATGAATCATATCCATCCGGGCGCCGACGGCAAGACTGTGGAGCGCGTCCAGATAGGCTTTGATCTCGCCGTTTGTCGCATACCAGACATCAGCATGTCCTCCCGCCTTCTCACAGAAAGCTTCCATCCGCTCCCAGCTGTGATCCAGGTCGAATTCATAGCTGTGCCCCCAGATGTAAAACAGCCTCATATCGTTCCTGTGCGCGTCCTGAAAGCGCTCCCAGAGCCGGTCCAGATCCTCGCCATGATGGGCCGTGGGATCCCAGCGCATGAAATCCGCCGGAATGTCAAAGCCTCCCGTACTGTGAACCGTCCTGCTGTAAACGATGCCGCAGGCGCGCGCCATTCGGATCACGTCGTCGCTGAAGGAGCCATAGGGCCAGGACATGCCCGTCACGGGATAACCGGCAAGCTCCTCCAGCCGCTCCCGGTCTCCCAGGATCTCCTGCAGCTGCATCCGCTCCGGCAGCTGTCCCAGAAACGGATGGGTGCAGGTATGGGCGGCGATCTCATGCCCCTGATACAGCGCCTTTACCTCCCGCGCGGAAATATAGTCCGGTGTATCCAGCTTTTCGCTGTTCAGATGAAAAGTCCCCCGGATGCCGTTCGCATTGAAGATCTCCACCAGCCGCCTGTCGGCCGTACGTCCGTCGTCATAGCTCATGGTGAGCGCCTTGTCCCTCCCTCCGGGGAACAGGTTGAATCGGATGTCCATGATATATCCCTTCCTTTCCGCCGCGGCCCGGAAGGCTCCGCCCCGCAGCGCTTCTGTTTTCACAGCCTCATTGTAACATTCTATCTTCCTTCTGTCACCTGTCTGCTTTCTGTCGCCTGGCCGTTTTCTGTCGCCTGGACGCTTTCTGTCGCCTGGACGCTTTCTGTCGGCTGGCCACCTCAAGCTCTTCGTTCCTGGCCGCCGACACTGGCCTGAATCCTGCCCGTTCATCGCCGCAGACGATCCGGGATGACAGGCCGGGTTCCTGTTCGCCGGCCTGCCAGTGAACCGGAACGCTCCTGCAGCAGGCTTCTACGGCAGAAATCAGAAGAATGGCATTCTGACCCGTAGAGATCGGTCTCTCACTACGGCCAAAACAGCGAATTTCGGTTCCTTTACCGTAGATTTTGGTGGTTTTGTACGGCAGAAAATAGAATTCTGTCATTTTTACCCGTAGAGAGAGGGGCAATTTTCTACGGTAGGAATCTGGAAAACCGGATTTCTGACCGTAGAGAGGGGCAATTTTCTACGGTAGGAATCTGGGAAACCGGATTTCTGACCGTAGAGAGGGGCAATATCACCCGCAGCAGGCGGCTTTCTCCATGACGGCCCCGGCTGCGGAAGCCTGTAAAGGCGCTGAGCAAGGCATAGCAGAAGGCCGGAAGCTGTCGAATCCTCCGAAAAAAGAGGAATCGGCATTTTGACTGCGGATAGCATTCGTACAGTCTGCCCGGTAAGTGCGCAGACCCGGCTGAATAGTAACCAGGGTTATCCACAACTATCCGCAAAATATCCGTAAATAAATTTTTTGGATTGCCTTTTCCCGGGGCAGAATCTATACTTATTGTAAATACTTTCATATTCAGCCGCACGCAGCGGCAGATCGGAGATCAACTATGATGCCTGTTTCTTCTTTTTCTTCCCTCCCGGACCGTCCCGCAGATCTCTTTCTTTTTATGGGCCAGTCCAATATGGCCGGCCGGGGCGTCCCCTGCGCCCGTTATCCCCAGAGCGCTCCCGCCTGCCTTCCGGGCGCGGGATGGGAATTCCGCGCGGTCAGCGATCCGTCCCGCCTGTACCCGGCGGCAGAACCCTTCGGAAAAGAAGAAAACCGGCCCGGCGGGATTTATGAGCCAGGCATGAAGACAGGTTCCCTGGCGACTTCCTTCATCAACGCCTATTATCGGGAAACGTGGACTCCCGTTATCGGCGTCTCCGCCTCCAAAGGCGGCTCCGCCATCCGGGAATGGCAGCCCGGCGGCGCGTATCTGACAGATGCCCTGGAGCGTCTGGATACGGCGGAACAATATTTTTCCCACCATGCGGTTTCCATCCGGCACCGCTTCGTCCTCTGGTGCCAGGGGGAGACCGACGGAGATCTGGGCACTTCGCCGGAGGCCTACGAGGAAGGCTTTCTCTCCCTGCGAAGCGCCCTTCTCACTCATGGAATGGAGCATCTCTTCCTTATCCGGATCGGCTGCTTTAACGACATGTCGCAGAAAGCCGGAAGCCCGGATGACCGCAGCCGGAAAGACGCCGCTCTGAGAAACGCCGCTTCATCCGTTTCTGTTCCGGGAAACGCCGACGGCGGGGATCAAAAGCAGACGGTTCCCGACTACGCGCCCATCCGCGCCGCGCAGGAGCATCTGGCGCTCACCTGCCCGGATGTGACCATGGTTTCCCGCCTTTTCTCCGGCATGCGTGAACAGGGGCTGATGAAGGATGCGTTTCACTATTATCAGCACGCCTACAATCTGGTCGGAGAAGATGCCGGACGGCATGCCGCAGAATACGTCAGGAGCCTGAGATAGACCGGCGCATTCCCGGTGTTCCTATCCCCGTATCGCGTCCTTCATCTCCTTCACATACCGTCCCACATGCTCCGGCGCCTGCCTGCCGTATTGTTCCATCAGCTTCACAATGGCCGAGCCGACGATGACGCCGTCCGAAAGTTCTGCCATCCGGGCGGCCTGCTGCGGCGTGGAGATGCCGAAGCCGATGGCGCAGGGAATCTCCGTACTGCGCCGGACGGCCGCCACGATGGAAGCAAGATCCGTTTTGATCTCGCTCCGCACGCCGGTCACTCCGAGAGAGGACACCAGATAGACGAAGCCCTCCGCCTCCCCGGCGATCCTTGCAATACGGTTTTCAGAGGTGGGCGCGATGAGGGAGATCAGCTCCAGGCCAAAACGGCGGCAGAGGGGATGAAACTCTTCTTTTTCCTCGTAGGGAACGTCCGGCAGGATCAGCCCGTCCATCCCGATCTCCCGGCAGGCTTCAAGGAACCGCTCCGCTCCATAGGAAAACACCACGTTCGCATAGGTCATGAAAACCATGGGCACGCTCACGTCACGCCGCAGCTCCCTTACCATTTCAAAAATCCGATCCGTGGTGACGCCGCCCTTTAAGGCCCGCAGATTGGCCCCCTGGATCACAGGCCCTTCCGCCGTCGGGTCGGAAAATGGAATCCCCAGCTCGATCAGGTCGGCTCCGTTTTTTACCATTTCCCGGACTGCCGCCGCCGTGGTTTCCAGATCCGGATCCCCGCAGGTAATAAAGGCGATGAAGGCCTTTCCGTTTTCAAATGCTTTTCTTATTTTATTCATATAGATCTCCTTCTCCCCGATAGCGGGCGATCGCCGCGCAGTCCTTATCTCCTCTTCCGGAGATGGTGACGACCAGGATCTGATCCTTTTCCATCTGCGGGGCCAGCTTTCTGGCATGGGCCACGGCGTGGGCGGATTCAATGGCCGGAATGATGCCCTCCGTCCTTGCCAGATATTCAAAGGCGCAGACCGCCTCCTCATCCGTCACGGGCACGTATTCCGCCCGTCCGATGTCGTGCAGGTAAGCGTGCTCCGGCCCGATGCCGGGGTAGTCCAGCCCGGCGGAAATGGAGTACACCGGCGCGATCTGGCCGTATTCGTCCTGGCAGAACCAGGATTTCATCCCGTGAAAAATGCCCACCCGGCCCGTATTCATGGTGGCGGCCGTTTCAAAGGTGTCGATTCCCCTTCCCGCCGCTTCCGCGCCGATCAGGCGCACTGAAAGGTCGTCAATGAAATGGTAAAAGCTTCCGATGGCGTTGGAGCCTCCGCCCACGCAGGCGATCACTGCGTCGGGAAGCCGCCCTTCCTTTTCCATGAGCTGTTCTTTGATCTCCTTCGAGATCACCGCCTGAAAATCCCGCACGATGGTGGGAAAAGGATGCGGCCCCATCACCGAACCCAGACAGTAATGGGTATCGCTGATCCGGGAGGTCCACTCCCGCATGGCTTCCGAAACCGCGTCCTTCAGGGTGGCCGTTCCGGTCGTGACCGGGATCACCTCGGCTCCCAGCAGGCGCATGCGGTAGACGTTGAGGGCCTGCCTTCTGGTGTCCTCCTCTCCCATGAAAACCACGCACTCCATTCCCATCAGCGCGGCCGCCGTGGCCGTCGCCACTCCGTGCTGGCCCGCTCCCGTCTCCGCGATCAGACGGGTTTTTCCCATTTTCTTCGCAAGGAGGGCCTGCCCCAGCACGTTGTTGATCTTGTGCGCGCCGGTGTGGTTCAGGTCCTCCCGCTTGAGATAGATCTTCGCGCCGCCAAGATCCTTCGTCATTTTTTCCGCAAAATAAAGCCGCGACGGCCTTCCCGCGTACTCATTCAGAAGCGTTGTGAGCTCCCTGTTGAATTCCGGATCCTTTTTGTATCTGTTATAAGCCTCTTCCAGCTCGATCACCGCATTCATCAGCGTCTCCGGAATGTACTGCCCTCCGTAGCTGCCGAATCTTCCATTTGGATTTGTCATATTTCCGCCTTTCTTACTTCAGCCGCAAACGCGGCCATTTTCTTTTCGTCTTTCACGCCGTCCGTTTCGATGCCGGAGCTGATGTCAAGCGCATAGGGGTGAAAGCGCTCCACCGCCTCCGATACGTTTCCCATGTCCAGGCCGCCTGCCAGAAAATAGGGCCGCCGCATGCCGGAAAGCAGGCTCCAGTCGAACCGGGTTCCCGTTCCGCCCTTCCCCGCATCCAGGAGTACGTAATCCGCGCCGCTGTCATTGGCCGCTTCCACATCCCGCTCTCCCGCGATGGAAAAGGCTTTGATGACCGCAAGGCCCGTAAGCGAACGCACCTGCCGGATGCCGGCCTCATCCTCCGTCCCGTGAAGCTGGATGAGATCGATGATCCCCCTGTCCGCGATCCTGGCGATCCGCTCCGGTTTTTCGTTCACAAACACGCCCACCGCACGGATCTCCGGCATCAGCAGCGCCCTCAGCTCCTCCGCCCGCTCCGGCGGCACATACCGCCTGCTGGCAGAGGCAAATACAAAACCGACATACGCGGGCCTGCACGCATTGGCGGCCGCGATGTCGCAGGGCCGGGACAGACCGCAGAATTTAATTTTTGTCATAATCGTCCCTTCTCCTTACCCGAGGGAGCCGTTCAAGATGCCCACGCCCGATGCGCCGTCCGGCATCGTTCCTCTCAGCTCCGCCAGCTTCTTTTTCTTATCCGGCGCGCGCATCAGCGCTTCTCCCAACAGTACCGCGTCCGCTCCTGCCTCCCGGAGCCTGCTCACATCCTCCGCGCTCTGCACGCCGCTTTCGGAAACGAACAGCACGCCTTTCGGGATCCGCTCCCGCAGGCGGAGGCTGTTCCCTGCATCCACGGAAAAATCCTTCAGATTCCGGTTGTTGACGCCGATGATCCTGGCTCCCGCCCTCACGGCAAGCTCCGCCTCCGCCCCGTCATGGGCCTCCGCCAGGGCGGAGAGCCCCAGCGCATCGCACAGGGAAAGGTATTCCGAAAGCTGGCTTTCCGAAAGGATGGAACAGATCAGAAGCACGGCGGAAGCGCCCAGAATTTTCGCTTCGTAGATCATATATTCATCCACGGTAAAATCCTTGCGCAGGCAGGGAATGGCGACCGCCTGCGCGATTTCCTCCAGATACCTGTCGCTTCCCAGAAACCATTTCGGCTCGGTGAGCACGGAAATGCAGTCCGCTCCCGCCGCCTCGTATTCCCGGGCGATCTGCAGATAAGGAAAGGCTTCCGCGATAATCCCCTTCGAGGGAGAGGCTTTCTTGCATTCGCAGATGAAGGAAAGACCGGGCTTTTTCAGCGCTTCTTCAAAGGGAAAGACCCCGGCGGGAAGAGACAGCGCCTCCCTCCGGATCTCTTCCAGAGGCGTCTGTGTCCGTGCCGCGCGGACACGCTCCCGCGCATGCTCCGCGAGCCGGTCCAGGATGGTTCCTCCTTTCCTCATGCCTGTTCCTCCTTCCGGTTGCTGATCTCGATCAGCTTCTGCAGGACCGCAAGGGCTTTTCCGGAATCGATCAGCTCTCCGGCAAGCACGATCCCCTCCCGGAGACTCTCCGCCTTTCCTCCGATGTAAAGGGAAGCGCCCGCGTTCATCAGCACCGCGTCCCTCTTCGGCCCCTTTTCTCCGTTCAGAATGGCAAGGGTGATCTTCGCGTTTTCCTCCGGCGTTCCTCCCTGAAGATCGGCCTGGCTGCAACGCCTGATCCCGAACTCCTCCGGCGTGATCACGTAAGATTTGAACCATCCGTCGCGGATCTCGCAGACGGAGGTGGGCGCGGTTACGGAGATTTCGTCCAGTTTTTCCTGCCCGTAGACCACCATGCCGCGGCGGACGCCCAGGTTGATGAGCACCTGTGCCAGCGGCGCTGCCAGATACTCGTCATAGACGCCGAGAAGCTGCATGACGGGCGTTCCCGGATTGGTCAAAGGCCCCAGAATGTTGAATACGGTGCGAAAACCAAGTTCTTTCCTGATGCCTCCCACATACTTCATGGAGGTGTGATACTCCTGCGCGAAGAAAAAGCACATGCCCGCTTCCTTCAGAAGCTCCACGCAGCGCGCCGGGCTCTGCCGGATGTTCACGCCCAGCGCCTCCAGACAGTCCGCCGTCCCGCACTGGGAGGAGGCCGCCCGGTTCCCGTGCTTCGCCACCTTCATTCCCCCAGCCGCGGCCACCAGCGCGGAGGTGGTGGAAATGTTAAAGCTGTGGGCGTTGTCCCCGCCGGTTCCCACGATCTCAAACACCTCCATCCCCGTGTCCACCCGGATGGCATGATCCCGCATGGCCGCCGCGCACCCCGCGATCTCATCCGTGGTCTCCGCCCTGGCGCTCTTGGTGGAAAGCGCCGCAAGGAAAGCCGCGTTCTGCGTCTGCGTGGTCTCCCCGCTCATGATCTCATTCATCACCGCGTAGGCCTCGTCATAGCTCAGGTCCTCTTTGTTCACGATCTTTACGATAGCTTCCTTAATCATTTCCACTTCCTCCGTTTTGAAACAGCCCGCCTGCCAGGGCTTTGGCAGCTGCTGCGCCTGTTTGAAAGCCGATTGCAGCGTGCCTCAGCACTCTGCAATCGCAGACACATTCGCAGTCCAGGCTTTGCCCTTCCTGCTCATGTGTCTTGCCTGGCCGATGTCGATGCGGCTGTGCATGCAGGCATGCCCACCGCATCGCCGCCTGCCAGGGCTTTCAAACAAAAAAGTCCCTGACAGATAGATAAAATACCATCTGTCAGGGACGAATCTTACAAAAGTATAAAATCCGCGGTGCCACCCTGGATTCACAGGAATACCCTGTGCGCTTGGCGGGATACCATCATATCCCCGGCAACTGACGTATGCCCTCACGTTGCAGAATACTCTGTGAAAACCAGATCGTCCGATCACTGCCGGATCACTGGCTCACATTTGACTGCACCCTCAGCGGTCCATTTGACAACTTGTTTCTCGCCTGACTCTCAGCGCCGCAGGCTCTCTGTAAAGGCATCATTGCCGTTATCTCCGCTTCAACGGTTTGTCGTATTAAATTGGTAACAGATTATCACAGGATATAGAGGGATGTCAAGCGTCAAATTTTAATCAAAATTTTCCAGTGCCCTTTCTGGTTATTTCCCTGCCGTTCCAGCACATGCTGTTTTTTTAATTTTTTCGTATAATATTTGGCGCTGGCAATGGTCCAGCCAAGCCGCAATGCTATTTCTTTCTGCGTAATATGCGGCTGCTTTTTTATGAGCAAAAGAATCTCTCTTTCTTTATCCGTAAGCTTTTCACCAGATAGCTTTGCTTTTAAAGCAGCCTGATCTGTACCTTGGGTAGTATCTTGGATAGTCTGATCTGCATCTTGGATAGTATCTTGGATAGTCTGATCCGCATCTTGGATAGTATCTTGGATAGTCTGGTCAGCATCTTGGATAGTATCTTGGATAGTCTGGTCAGTATCCCGGATTGTATCCTGCATGACCAAATGTTCGTCTTCTGTCATACGATAAAGGTTAACACGAAAACCGATTTCCATATCAATAAATTCCGGCTCCCGTAGTCCGTATTCCCGCATGGCGGTCATTATTTTCGGGATTCCACTGCCCCATGCTTCGATCAGATTCATGTATGAAAAAGCATGTGCCAGGGCACGATTCCGAATTTTGGAATATCCTTCTTTCATACGTTCCAGAGTCACTCCCGGCATTAAACTGCCAGGAGAAGTAATTTCCAGTCGATCTTCATAAACTGCTACCTGAATGTGTGAATTCTGTAAAAAACTACAATTCATCACAGCATTGATAATTAACTCCCGAATACTGTCAGGCGGCAGTTCATAAATATCTTTTCGATAAATCCCATCCAATTTTGCACCAAGATGAATGTTTCGGAGCACAAATTGAAATGCTCCGTTAATCTGCTCCCAGAGTGGACCTGTATACTCCCGCTTATCAACAAATACTGCACGAGTGTTGCCCTTGAACATACCACATTGAATCATCGAAAGGAAATCATCCTTTCCCAACAAAAACACATACCCATTGGTTGGATGAATGCTGCCATCTTCGGCTTCCGCCAGCAATCCCCAGCTAAGAAGAATATTCTTTGTAA
>DXDD01000150.1 GCA_019115665.1 Candidatus Eisenbergiella pullistercoris
GTCTGAGGCTGCTCCTGCGCCCGCACGGTCAGGCCGGCGGCGGGCTGAAACAGAAGAACCGCCGCCAAAAGCAGCGCAGGCAGGAAGCCTCTTCCCGTTCTTTCGGTTCTCATTCTATTCTTCATCCGTTGTATTCCTTCTTTCCATCGTTTCTGATCTGATGCCTTTATTTTGCCCATGCCCGGCATGTCTGTCAAGAGTCTTTGCAAAAGTATCGGAACATGTTGTTATGAAAAGGAAGCCTTCCGCGCAAGATTCCGCAGAAGGCTTCCTTCCTCTCTTTTTTCTGTGCAAAAAGATCAGCCAAACCCGGCCAGTACAGAAAGGCCTCTAAATCAGGG
This sequence comes from Candidatus Eisenbergiella pullistercoris, assembly GCA_019115665.1. Lineage (GTDB taxonomy): Bacteria > Bacillota > Clostridia > Lachnospirales > Lachnospiraceae > Eisenbergiella > Eisenbergiella pullistercoris. The sequence continues at coordinate 342 of DXDD01000150.1, forward strand.
TCGTCCTGAAATAGTTTTCCACCAGCAGCCTTCCGATGGTCCCGTTGCTTCCCAGGATGCTGCCCTTATTCCGGAAGTCCGGGCTGTTTCCCGCGAAGTCCGTGACCGTTCCGCCGGCCTCCTCCACCAGGATGCGCCCGGCGGCGAAGTCCCAGGGCTTCAGGTTCATCTCAAAAAAAGCGTCGGTCCGGCCGCAGGCCACGTAGGCCAGATCGATGGCCGCCGAACCCAGCCTGCGGATGTCCTGGCAGTCGAGAAAGATCCGTTTGAACAGCTCAAAGCTCCTGTCCGCATATTCGTGCTCATAGGGCGCGGTCCCGATGGAGATCAGACATTCTCCCATGGTTTTTGCCCCGCTCACATGAATGGGCTTTCCGTTCAGGAACGCTCCCGCCTCTCCCTTCCCGGCCGCCCCGCCTGCGCTGGAAACCGCATGAAACAGTTCCTGCGTCCAGGGCTGGTAAACCACGCCGCAGACCGGCTTTCCTCCGTCATAGAGGGCGAGGGAGACGGCGCTCTGGCGGAAATCGTGGATCAGGTTGGTGGTTCCGTCCACCGGATCCAGGATCCAGACAGCCTTCGTAAAATCCACGTCGCTGTTGTCCTTTTCCTCTCCCATGAACTGCACGCCCGGCCATTCCTGCTGCAGTCTCGTCCGGATCAGCTCCTGCACATGGAAATCCACCTGGGTCACATAATCCGACAGGCCCTTGACTTTGATATGCGCGGCTTCCTCTCTGTTTGTAAAAAGAGCCCCGCCTTCCTTAACGATCTCAAAAAGCTTCTGTAATTCGATCTGCATTTTCTAATTTTCCTCCATTTCCCGCAGCACAATTTCCTTCTGAAGCGCGAAGGAATAAATGATCTTTTCCTTCACCCTTTTCCGGGTCAGCTGCTCCAGCGCTCTGGCATAATAATCCAGTTGAACGCGGTAGCGGTTTACCAGTTCCTGCGGCTGTGAAACGGCGTCGGTCTTATAATCGGCCACCACCAGCTCGCCGTCTTCCTCAAAATAAACGTCAATGATCCCCTGGATCAGCACGGTTTCCTCCTCCGGGAATCCCGGCCCAAGCTCCGAAGCGGGAAGGCCCAGGACAAAGGGCTGCTCCTTATGCAGAAGTCCCTCCCCGTCCGCACGGGCCATCCTGCCTGCAAGGGAGCTGTTCAGAAAAAGCGCCAGCCTGCGGGGACTGACCGCCTGCCGGTATTCCGGCGGCAGCTTTCCCTGCTTCTGCATCTGATCCAGCAGCGCTTTCAGCTGCGCTTCCGCCGGTTCCGCGCCTTTTCGCTTCAGCCAGTCCGCAAAAGGAAGCAGCTCCAGCGCCTTATGGTAGGCGCTTCCTCTCGCCGCGCCGCCCATCCGGTCTTCGCTTCTGACGAAGCGGGGCAGATAGGGGATCACCTCCTCTTCCTCAAACAGATGATACGCCTCCTCCGCGGCTTCCGCCATACCCGCTTTTTTCAGCTCGGATACGGTGGTCTTGGCATAAAGGGCCGCCAGATTCTGATGGGGATATTCGCTCCGCAGACGGGCCTTCAGACGGATGAGAGCGTCCTGCGCAGCCTCCTCGGGAGTCTCCTGCTCCGGATGAGCTTCCTGTTCCGGATGTCCTGTCTGTTCCGGTCCTCCTGCCTGATCCGGCTGAACCGCCCGCTCCGCCTCTGGCATCTGTGCGCTTTCCGTCTCCGTATGCAGAAGCGCTTTCAGCCCCAGCAGCCGCTCCTCCCGGCTCTGTTCCTTCTTTACCTGTCCGGCAAGAAGCCGGGAGGCGTCCGCAAGACCGATCTTCTGTCCGGTCTGCCGCCAGGCGGGCAGAAGCCAGTCCAGATAACAGGACGCGCCTGCCCTGAGAAAATAGGGAAGAAGCCCGTCCTTCCTGAAAACATCCGGCTCTCCCGGCATGCGGGCTGAAGATTCCGCCCTCCGCTTTTCTGCCAGGCCTTCCTGCCGTGCCTCCTCCGCCTGCAGCTTTTCCGCACCTTCCGCCTTCAGGCTTCCGGTGAGGATCAGCTTCTCTTGGGCGCGGGTCATGGCCACATACAGGATCCGCAGCTCCTCTCCCAGGCTGTCCCGCTGGAGCTTTCCCGCCATTACGCTCTTTTTTAACGTTCCCTGCTTCATACGCAGAACGCTGTCCACATGATCCAGTCCGATCCCGAGATCCATATCCACGATCACGGGCTTTGCGGCGTCCTGCAGGTTGAACCGCTTCCCCAGGCCGGAGACGAAGCAGACAGGGAATTCCAGCCCCTTGGAGCGATGGATGCTCATGATGCGCACCGTATCCGCATTTTCATCCTGGAGACTGGCCTCGCCGTAGTCGATGTCGTATTTTTCCACCTGCTCCATATAGCGGATGAAATGAAACAGACCGAAATAGCTGGTCTTTTCAAAGCTCTCCGCACGGGACAGAAGCATTTCCAGATTGGCCCGCCGCTGCTCTCCGCCGGGAAGGGCGGAAGCCGTGTACAGATAGCCCGTCTCCTCCAGGAATTTTCCGATCAGCTCATGGATGGGCAGATAAACGGCCAAATCGCGGAACCGCTCCAGAAGGACAAGAAAGCGCGCCGCTTTTTCCCGGATCTCCGCTTCCTCTCCCTCCCGCGCATAGACGCGCAGGCTTTCATACAGCCTTCCCTGCTCCTCCTTCGCCCGGATCAGGGCGATCTCCCGGTCCGTAAGAAATGCCGCCGGGCTTTTGAGCACGCCGAAAAGCGGGATATCCTGCAGGGGATTGTTCAGAACCCGCAGGAAATTCAGAACGGTCTGCACCTCGGCAGCCGCAAAATATCCCGTTCTTGAGGTGATGTATACCGGGATTCCCTCCGCCTCCAGCACCTTTTTAAAGGTTTCGTCCCAGCCGGAGGGAGAGCGGAGCAGGATCACCATATCCGAATAGCGGGCGGGCCGCAGCTGTTTCGTTTCCCCGTCTGTAACGGGCAGCTTTCCCACCAGTTCCCGGATCCGTCCCGCAACTGCCATGGCCTCCCGCTCCTTTTCCTCCATTCCGTCTTCGCCGGGAACGCAGAGCAGGACCTCTGTGCGGTAGGAATCCTCCCCGCCGGACTGCGCTTCCTCCTCCGGAAAAACCGCTCCCGGATAAAGGGCCGCGTCCTCATCATAGGCCACGCCGCCCAGGTCCTTTCCCATCAGGCAGGAAAATACGTCGTTCACGCTCTCCGTCACCTGCCTGCGGCTGCGGAAATTTTTTTTCAGGTCGATCCGGCGTTCCTTCACCCGGCATCCTTCCGCAGTTTCTTCCCGATCCGGCGCATCTTCCTCCCGCTTCCGGTAGCGGTCGAATTTTTCCATGAACAGCTCCGGCCTTGCCAGGCGGAACCGGTAAATGCTCTGCTTGACATCCCCCACCATAAAACGGTTGTAGCGGCCTTCCTCTTCGCCGGAAATGCTGAGAAGCAGATACTCCTGCACCAGGTTGCTGTCCTGATACTCGTCGATCATGATCTCCTCATAGATCTCCCGCAGCTGCAGAGCCGTGCGGGTGGGCCGAAGCTTTCCGTTCTCTTTTTTCAGCAGGATGGAAAGGGCCAGATGCTCCATATCGTGAAAGTCCAGGATGCCCCGCTCCCGCTTTTTTTGCGCAAACCGGCGGCAGAATTCCTGCGCCAGCCCGAGAAGCGTGCGCACAAAGGGCGCGCAGGCACGCATCCGCTCCTCCTGGGTCCGCGCGGAGGCGTAAAAATATTTCTCCTTCAGCCCGGAAAGCAGGTCCTTCACCGTGCCGCGAAGCTCCTTCGCCCGCTCTCTTTTTTCCGAGGAAACGGCCGGGTCCTTTTTGGCGCTGATCCGGCCGAAGGAAAGGCCCGAAAAGCCGTCGAAGAGCGCCTGAAAGCTTTCCCGGCGGGACAGCTCCTCCACCTGTTCAAGATCCTCCAGAAGAGTATCCTGATACATATAAGGGCCGTCCGGCTCCCGGCAGAGCGCGAGCGCCTGCTCCAGAAGCTGTCCGGCTTCGGAAAGCTGCCGCTTCACGTGGCTTTTCAGCTCCTCCATCCACGGGCAGGCATCCAGGCCGTCCTCCGGCACATCGTAATCCTTTTTATGCTCTTCCAGCCATTCCTCCGGCCAGGGATAGCTCATGGCGAATTCGTACAGGGAAAGGAGCTGCTCCTCCAGCCTTTTGTCGTTTCCCTGGGGAGAAAAATATTCCGCCACCTCCTGAAAGCTTCCGGCCCTCGCTCCCTCCGATTCGGTTTCTTCCTCCGCGAAGCGTTCCTCCAGCAGGTCGGAAAGCACATCCCTCTTCAGCAGCCGGATCTCTCCCTCATCCGCCACCCGGAAATCCGGATCCAGTCCGATCTCGTCGAAATGGTTGCGGACCAGATACAGGCAGAAGCTGTCGATGGTGGTGATCTGGGCATGGTGGATGAGGGTGAGCTGCCGGATCAGATGGGCGTTCTCCGGCTGCTCCTCCACTGCCCGGGAAAGGGCAAGGCTGATCCTCTCCCGCATCTGCGCGGCGGCGGCGCTGGTAAAGGTCACCACCAGAAGCCTGTCAATATCCACGGGATGAACGGGATCCTCCACCATCCGGATGATCCGCTCTACCAGAACGGCCGTTTTGCCGCTGCCCGCGGCGGCGGAGACCAGCACGCTCTCTCCCCGCGCGTCGATGGTCTCCTGCTGCTCCTTTGTAAATGTCACTGCCATTCCGCTTCACCTCCTGTCTCCTCCAGCGCCTGTTCCATCCGCCTCAGCGCTTCCTTCTCCTCCAGCTTTTCCAGCGTCCGGTCCTCATACCCCGGGATCCTTCGGTCGAAGCCGCAGACCCGGCTGTAGGGACAGTAGGTGCAGGCCCCCTGTCCGCCTCCCGCCTGACGGTAAGGATTTAAAGGGATCCTGCCCTCCAGGATCTCTGTTCCGATCTGGCGGATCTTCAGATTCACATAGTCGGAAATAACCCGAAATTCCCCGCCGGACAGCAGGCTGGAACGGGCTCCCGGCTGACCGTCTCTTTTTCTCTCCACGGGGATCACGTCGGACCTCCCGGTAAAATGGGCGTCCAGCCCGTCGATCACCTTTTCCTCCGAGCTGACCACTCCCGTCATGCGGAGCTTTCCCAGGATCTCCTTCTGCACCCTGGCCGCAAGGGCCTCCTCTTCTTCCCCGTCCGCCTCCGGATCCTCCTTCGGCTCCACGATCGGATCATGCACCCGGTAATACAGCATGGCCGCGGGAAGCACCTCATCCTTCGGATGCTCCTTCTGCTCCAGCTCCATGGCCGCGTTCAGATAGACCACCAGCTGCAGCTGCAGGCCGTAGTACAGGGCCGCCAGACTGAAATCCCGGCTGCCCGATTTATAGTCGATGACCTTCACATACACCCGGTCCCTGCCGGAAGGGTTCTCCTGCGCCGGCTGCCGCCAGGTGTCCACCCGGTCGATCCGTCCCCGCAGACGCAGCTTTTCCTCTCCGGACAGGGCGATGTTCACCGCGTCCAGGTCCTCCAGCACGGAAAAGGACACTTCAAAATGCTCCGGAGAAAAGGCGCCCTTTTTCAGCTGGTACTGGAGGGTGGAAACGGTGCGCTTCAGGATCCGCTTCATCCGGGTGATGAGATGCCGGTTTCTGGCGCTGTCAAACAGGACCGCGCTGCCGTAGGAAGCCGCGAAGGCCTCCACCGCCTCCTCCACCAGCGCTTCTCCCTCCTCCTTCGGAAAGTCGAACCAGGTATAGCCCTTTTCCTTCAGCTTTTCTCCGAAGATCTCCAGAACGCCGTGAAACAGATTTCCCATATCCACAGCCTCGAAGCTGTAGTCCTCCCGTTCCTTCAGATACAGGCCGTACTGCAGAAAATGCGCGTAAGCGCAGGAAGCGTACTGCTCCAGCCGGCTGACGCTTCCCAGAAGGGTGCTTCCGAACAGGGCCAGGGCCGCCGCTTTTCCAAGAGGCTGCTCCCGGTACGTCCGGAAGGCGGCGTTCACCATTCGCCCGGTCCACTCCGCCGTTTCCGCCGACACCGCGTAGACCTGATACAGCCCGGCGAACCGCGGCAGCTCCCCGTTTTCTTCCGAAAGCCTTCCGTCCGCATAGCGGCGAAGCCCCTGCACCAGCCAGGCCCTGCCGTCCTTTAAAGACTGCACCTGATCGATCTCCGGCTTTTCCTCCGGATGCAGGACGCAGAGCGCGGGAAACAGCTTCCTCACCATGCTCACCAGATAAGACGGGCGCAGGGCCTTTCCCTCCCCGTTCATCCGCGCCCAGGAAAGGAACAGATGGCAGGAGGGCTTCGTCATGTTCATATACAGATAAAGCCTCTGCATGTACATCTGCTGCCTGGGCGTGGGCGCAAGCTCCAGCCCGCTTCCCTGCAGGAACTCCCGGTCCACATCGGAAAGCAGTCCTCCGCTTTTGGCCGCTTTGGGGATATAGCCGTCGTTCGCCCCGATGAAAAACAGGGCCTTCACTCCGGTCAGTCTGGTCCGTTCCACGTCTCCGGCCACCACCCGGTCCACGTTCCGGGGCACGGTTCCCACCTGGATCTCCGAAAGCCCGGCCTCCAGGATCCGGTAAAATTCCTCCATCTTCACGGGTTCATCTCCCAGCAGCTCCACCATCTGATCCAGAAGATCCATCACCAGCCGGTAGACCTGGGCATATTCCATGGCGCGCACCTCGTCCTGCGCCTGATGAAACCGGTTCTCATATTCCTTCAGCTTCCGCTGCACCCCGTTTTTCTCAATAAAGGCATACAGCGCGCGCACCAGCTCCTCCGTCCGGGAGGGCCGCTCCATCAGCGGAGAAAGCTGTTCCAGCAGCCGCTGTCTGAGGCCGTTCAGCCGCTCCAGCTGATCCACCGCGTCCTTCTGCGCCATTTCCTGCGTTCTTATGGTAAAAATATCGCTCCACTTTTTCCTGCCCCGGATTCCCGCCGCCAGCGCGTAATTTTCCAGCTCGTCCACTTCCTCTCTGGAAAAATCAGCCAGCCCGCTCCTCAGATAATGAAACACCGTCTCATAGCTGAAATTCTGCGCCACGATCTGCAGGGCGCTTTTGATGTATTCCAGAAAAGGATTCAGCACGATCCCCCGGGTCCGGTCCAGATACAGCGGAATGTCGTAGAGGGCGGCGAAGGCTTCCAGATCGTTTGCATAGGCGGACAGATCCCCCGCGATCACCGCCACGTCCCGGTAGCAGTCTCCGGTGCGCCGCAGGTACTCCCGGATGGCGATGCAGACCTGCCGCACCTCCTCTCTCTGGCTGGACGCCTCAAAGAGCGTGAAGGATTCTGCCGCATCCGCTCCCGGATAGGGGCGCAAAGGGTACCGAAGCAGATGCCGCTCCAGCCAGGAGAGCGGCGCGTTATTCTTCAGTCTGGCCACCGGACTTTCAGAGAAAATCACGTCCCTCCCCCGCTCCACGCCCGCCTCCGCGGCGATTTTTGTCAGAGCTGCCACCGTTTTTTTACTCAGATGGAACAGCTCTTCCTCTCCGCCCGCATCCTCAAAGCTCTCCCGTCCGTCCGCCGGAACGGTCACGATGACCTCCTGCGCCCGCTCCATCAGCGCCCGCAGCACCCGCTTCTGCACCGGCGTGAAATCCACGAAGCCGTCCACCGCCACGACCGCTCCCCGCACCAGCCGGGACTGAAAAAGGCGCTCCGCCAAAAGCCCCAGCGTTTCCTCCGCGGTCACGTAGCCCTTTTCCATATATTCCCGAAAGCCCTGATAAATGACGCCCAGATCCTGCAGCTTGTGATACAGCCCGCCTCTTCCGTTCGCGTACTCCGTCAGCGTCTCAAGCTCCTTCGGCCCGATCCCGTACTGCATGAACTCCGACAGCACGGACTTCACCTCATGGACATAGCCCGTCCTGTTCAGGCTCGGCCCGATCACCGTGGTCTTCTCCTTCAGGCTTCCCGCGATTTTACGGATCACCAGGCTCTTTCCCGTATCGTCCAGAACCGTCCTGGCATCCTCCCCCACCTCTTCAAAAACCCGATGGGCCAGACGCGAAAAGGAAAGCGCGTCGATATTCATGATCCCCTTCCTGGGATGCAGCCGCACCAGCTCCGCCTGAGTCTGCATGCTGAACTGATCCGGAACGATCAGAAAAAAGTTCTGCTCCGGATGCTCCATGGAACGCTCTATGATCTCACGGTACAGCGCCGTGCTCTTTCCCGCGCCTGACGCGCCGATGTAAAATCGCAGTGACACTTTTGTTCCTCTCCTTCCAGCCGCCGCAGGCGGCACTGAAATGCCCCGAAAGGCTTCCCGGCCGCCGCGGTCCGGGAACCGGAGCGGGTCCGGGAAAGCCTAAACTGCAGACAGGCACCCTGCTTCCTGTAAAAAATGCTCCAGATATTCTGACGCCCTTTTTTCCGACATTCCAAAGTACTTTCCCAGTTTTTCCCGGATCTGCTCCCCGCTGCTTCCGTTTTCCAGATTGTCCAGGATCATCGCACGAATCCCCTCTTCGCGGCCTTCTTCTCTTCCTTTTTCCATCCCTTCTTCTACTCCGTCCATGAAAAAGCTTCCCATTTCCTCATACATATCGTATTCCCCTTTCTCGTTCCTGTGGTCCTCCGCCTTCTCCAGAAGCCTCCTGTTATCCGTCATCACCGCGATCGCCTCCAGCGTCTCTCTGTCCAGTTTCCGGTACGCCTCCCGCTCTCCGATAAACTTCCTCATTTCCCTGCGGTCCTTCCTGAGAGGAAGCACCGCAAGCAGTTCCCTCAGCGAAGTCCGGAATGCTCCGTAATCCATCGGCTCATCCGCGCGGATCAGGATCATCGGATAATCCCGGAACAATCCGCGGAAAGCGTCCTCCTTTTCAAAGCGCATCATATCGCTCAGATACAGCGGCCCGTCCCAGGGTTCGATCCCGTGGTACAGACATACGGTATAAACGGGGAACAGCCGGTCCGTACTCCGGAGCCGTCCCAGCAGCTCGGAAGCGTTCCGGTACTTCTCCTCCTTCTCATTCTTTCTCTGAATTGCCCTCGCCTGGCGCAGATATTCCTGTGCGTCATAATTCATGCAGCGAAGCGGCATTCCGTAGTCCACCGTTTCCTGAGCTTCCAGCGCCACCAGCCGCAGAATGCTCCCTCCGTTTCTGACCCGCCGGATGATATCACGGGTACGGCCCCGGTATTTTATGTTCCGCCCCTTCCCTTCCTTTTCGGTATAGTGCTCCGACGCGTCCTCCAGCTGCTTTGGATCGACCGCCTGAACGCCGCCGAATACGGCGCCGTTCATCAGATCGGCAAATCTGGCATTGTCCTCCAGATAGCTCAGAATGGCCTCATTCTTTTCCCCCATTTTCTACAGCCTCCCTTTCCCGGCAGGCATGCAGAAACCGCCCCTGCCGCTTTCCTTTTTCTGTTGTTTTCCAACCTCTGTGTAATACGGCAGACTCGCCAAAAGAATAACGCAGATCGTCAGATATGTTGCTGAT
>DXDD01000001.1 GCA_019115665.1 Candidatus Eisenbergiella pullistercoris
CTGTGTTTGCGGCTCTTGTAGATGACGAATACGCAGGTTATGTGGTTTGCCGCGTTGACAGCGAGGTCGTGTGGGTGGAGTCTCTCTTTGTCAAAGAGGAATCCGCCGTCACGGTATTGGTGCTGCTCTGCACAGCAAGGCAGAGGAAATCGCCGCTTCCTATGGCGATGATACGGTTTACAATTATGTTCACCCCAACAACCACCGTATGATAGAATTCCTGCGAAAGCGAGGTTATACGGTATTAAATCTGATTGAGATCCGCAAACCGCACCAGGGAGAAAAGCTAACGCAGATAATTGCAGTTGGTGAACATGAATTTGATTATTAAGGGGGATAAAATTCCCGACGGCGTTTCACCGGCAGATGATGATCCACATTTGTTCACAACAATATGGGAAAAGGAATCAACTGCAGCAGTTATTGTTCTGTGGCAGAAATCAGAGGAACGGCATGCTGGCCCGCAGAGATCAGGATCTCAGATCTCACTACGGCCAAAACCGGAAATTCCGGTTGTTGAAAAACTTCCGGCTTCCCCGAAAGGCTTCCTGCGATAGCTTTGCGCCTTCGGAAGCGTCCGCAAAATTCATGTGGAAGGTCTGGCGCTGATTTGCTATAATAATTCAAGGTGCGAGAAATAAAATTCCAATTTTTCGTGATAGCAAAAATCCGGATGAAGGGAGAAAAGGTAGCTTATGGCTCTGTCTTCGGCGTGTATGTTGATACGAGACCGGACAGCAGGACTTTCGGCGTCGTTCAGACTGTACATATAACACCTGGTATTCAGGTTTTTGTCCCCCAGGGCGTATGCAATGGTTTTCAGGCGCTTGAAGATACGGAATATCTATATTTCTTTGACAATGAATGGGTTCCTGGAATGCCCGGTACGGCACTTTGCCCGTTAGATCCCGAACTTGGTATCAGGTGGCCGATCCCTGTTGATATCAATAACTCTGATCAGATTTCTCAGAAGGATTCCAAGGCCCCCACTTTTAAGGAACTTTGTGAGATTCTGGGTATCAATTGAAAGGGAGCGCCGCCTATTCGGACAGCTGCTCCCATTCTTCCATTTTTAAAAGAAGCTCTTCTTCGATTTCCGCCTTTTCCTTCGACAGCTCCTGGAGCCTTGCCACATTGGTGCAGACCTCCGGAAGCGCCATCTCTTCATCGATCTGCGCGCTCCGCTCCTCCAGAACGGCAATGCGTTCTTCGCAGCGTTTCAGCGCGTTTTCCTTTTTCCGCTGGGCGGCCTGCGCTTCTTTCTGGCTCTTCCAGTCCTGCTTGAGGGCGCTTTCCGAAGCGGGAGAGGAAGCGCCGTTTCGGATGCCGACAGCTTGGGCGAATCCTGCGGCAGAGCCTCTTCCTGCGGCAGAGTCTTTTCCTGCCACCGCGCCCCGGCCCGCGGCGGGCGTACCGGCTCCGGACGGCGAGCTCTGACCTAAGGCAGCCATGCCGTTTCCGGCAGCTGCCTGTATAAGCTGCGCCTTCTTTTCCAGATAGTAGTCGTAATTTCCCTGATATCCGGTGAGCGCGCCGCCCTCCAGCTCCAGGATGCGGCTGGCAGTGCGGTTGATGAAGTAACGGTCGTGAGAGACATACAGGACAGTCCCCGTATAATTGTTCAGCGCGTCCTCCAGGATTTCCTTGCTGGTGATGTCCAGATGGTTGGTGGGCTCGTCCAGGATCAGGAAATTGGCCTCGGAGAGCATCAGCTTCGCCAGGGACACCCGGCCGCGCTCGCCGCCGGAGAGCATTTTGATCTGCTTGAACACGTCCTCTCCGGTGAACAGGAAGGCCGCCAGGACGTTGCGGATCTCCGTATTCGTGAGCGCCGGATATTCGTCCGAGATTTCTTCAAAAATGGTTTTATCCGGATGCAGCACATGGTGCTCCTGGTCGTAGTAGCCGATCTGAACCTTGCTTCCGATGCGGATCTCTCCGGCGTCCGCGTCCACCAGACCGTTGATGATCTTTAAAATCGTGGTTTTGCCCGTTCCGTTATCCCCGATGACGGCCACATGCTCGCCGCGTTTTAAGAAGAAGGAAAGGTCGGAAAAAAGCGCCTGTCCGTCAAAGGCTTTGGCCAGTCCTTCCACGCTCAGCACATCGTTTCCGCTCTCAATGCGGGGCTTTAACTGGATGTGCATGTCGTCACGCACCTCTGTAGGCTTTTCCAGCACCTCCATTTTCTGGAGCATCTTCTCCCGGCTTTCCGCCCGGCGGATGGATTTCTCCCGGTTGAAGGAGCGCAGCTTTTCGATGACGGCCTCCTGATGCTTAATTTCCTGCTGCTGGTTCAGCCAGGCGCGCATCTGGGCAGAGCGGATCTGTTCCTTTTTCACCGCATAGTCGGAATAGCTTCCGGAAAAAACGCCTGCCCTTCCGCCGTCCAGTTCTATGATCTTCGTGGCGATCCTGTCCAGGAAATACCGGTCGTGGGAGACGATGAGCACCGCGCCCTGGTAGTTCGCAAGCCAGGTTTCCAGCCAGGCGATGGAGTTCATGTCCAGATGGTTGGTGGGCTCGTCCAGAATGATCAGGTCCGGACGCGTCAGGAGAAGACGGCCCAGGGCGACGCGGGTCTTCTGGCCGCCGGAGAGGGTGGAAACCTGTTTGGAAAATTCTTCCTCCGTAAAGCCGAGTCCTTTCAGCACGCCGGTCACTTCGCTGCGGCAGCTGTAGCCGTCCATCTGCTCAAAGCGGTGGGTGAGCCGGGTGTATTTTTCCATCAGGGAATCCAGGTCTGTGCCGGAGACCTGCTTCATCTGAAGCTCGCAGGAGCGGATTTCCTCTTCCAGAAGGAGCACCTCCTTTTTCGCCTCAAGCACCTCGTCGTAGATGGTCTTATCGCCTTCCACCTGCGCGTTCTGCGGCAGATAGCCGAAGCTTACGTCCTTTCCCCAGACAACGATCCCTTCGTCCGCCTCCAGCTCCCCGGTGAGGATGCGAAGCAGCGTGGTCTTTCCCGCTCCGTTGATGCCGACGATGGCGGCTTTTTCGTGATCTTCTATATGAAAAGAGCAGTTTTTGAAAATCTGCTTTTCGTGGAATGCCTTACCCACGTTCTGGCAGGATAAAATCATGGTGTGTCCCGTCCTTTCGTACCTGTTCGTTCCGGCGTCTGAGCCGGTTTTGTCCAGAATCAGTTTAACGGGAAGCGGGAAGGATGTCAATGGCTCCCGGCATTGACATATTTTTAACGGGTGGCTATAATGGGAAAGGAATCCAGAACAGTGACTTGACGGGAGACTTGAAACAGTGGAAAAAGAAATATCTCAGGCAGTGATCGGCCGTCTGCCCCGGTACTTCCGGTTCCTGGGAGAACTGAAGGATCAGGGGGTGGAACGGATTTCTTCGCAGGAGCTGAGCAGGCTGATGCATGTGACGGCGTCGCAGATCAGACAGGATTTCAACCATTTCGGCGGATTCGGCCAGCAGGGATACGGCTATAATGTGGAATATCTTTATACGGCGATCGGAAGGATTCTCGGACTTGACAGGAAGCATCATCTGATCATCATCGGCGCGGGGAATCTGGGACAGGCGCTGGCCAATTATATGAATTTTGAGCGAAGGGGCTTTCTTTTCACCGGCATCTTCGATATCAACGAAGCGCTGCACGGCAGGCGGATCCGCGGCATCCAGGTGCGGCCCATGGAAGAAATGCAGGATTTTATAAGGGAGAATGACATTGACATCGCGGTTCTTACCATACCTAAGGACGGCGCGGTTGCAACGGCGGAAAAGCTGGTGGAGGCCGGCATTAAGGCGATCTGGAATTTCGCCCATGTGGATCTGGATGTTCCGGATGATGTGCAGGTGGAGAACGTACATCTTTCCGACAGCCTGTTCCGCCTGTCCTATATGGCCAACCGGTATGAGAAGCAGAAGAAGGCGGCGCCTCGGGATGACAGATAGGCTTCCCGCAGCAAAAAGCGCCGGACAGAAGGGCAGGATAAGGGCTGAAAATGCGTCGGGGAAGCTTTCCGGGCGCTTTTTTGCACGATAAGCCAGGGGGCTTCTCTGTCCGGTCACGAGAAGTCCCGGGGGGAGGAGAAGCGGATGAGAGAAGAACGGATAAGAGAAAAACAGCTGGAATATCTGGTCACGGCGGCGGAGATGAAGGCGTGCGACCGCTATACCACGGAAGGCTTCGGCATGCCCTCCCTGGTGCTGATGGAGCGGGCCGCGCTCGCCTGCGCGCAGGAGCTCCTTTCAGAAAAAAGACTCCGGGGAAAACGGACGCTGATCGCGGCGGGCTGCGGCAATAACGGCGGAGACGGGCTTGCGGTTGGCAGGCTTTTGATGCAGGAAGGATTCCCCGTGGACTTCTGGCTCATCGGGGAGAGAGGCCGCTGTTCCCCTGAGACGGAAAAACAGCTGGAGATCCTGGAAAAATACGGCTGCGCCGTTCTGGATCACAGGTCGGAACGGGAGTATGATATTATTGTGGACGCCATTTTCGGCATCGGTTTAAAAAGGCCCCTGGAAGGGATTTATGCGGAGGCTGTGGAATATGTGAACGGAAGCGGAGCCTTTGTGCTGAGCGTGGATATTCCCTCCGGCGTCGGAGCGGATACGGGAAGAATCTGGGGCTGTGCGGTCCGGGCGGACGTGACGGTCACCTTTGCCTTCTTAAAGCGGGGGCTTCTGCTGTATCCCGGCGCTTCCTGCGCCGGAAGGGTCAGACTGGCGCAGATCGGCATCACGGAGGAAAGCTTTCAGGGAAAGCTTCCGGCGGCCTTTACCTTCCGCAGGAACGCGCCGCTCCCTCTTCCGGAAAGGGATCCGAACGGGAACAAGGGAACCTTCGGAAAGGTTCTGCTGGCGGCGGGAAGCCCCGGTATGGCGGGAGCGGCGGTGCTTTCCGCCCGCGCCGTGCTGGGCGCGGGAGCGGGCATGGTACGGGTGCTCTGCGGGGAGGAAAACCGGAGCATCCTGCAGGCGGCTGCGCCGGAGGCCATGCTTGCTCTGTATGGCGAAGCGGCCGGGCAGGACGGGGCCGGTCCGGGCAGGATGCCTTCCGACGCCTTTCGGGCCGGTCCGGGCAGGACGCCTTCCGACGCCTTCCGGGACGCGCAGGGCTGGGCGGACGTGATCGCCGCAGGCTGCGGACTGGGATGTTCCAGGGAGGCGCAGGAGCTGATCCGGCTGATCCTGACGGAAAAGAAAAAGCCGCTGGTGCTGGACGCGGACGGGATCAATATCCTGGCGGCGGACCGCGCACTTCTGGATCACGTCTGCCGGATGCGGGAAGCGGGCGGCGCTCCGCTCATCCTGACGCCCCATCCGGGAGAACTGGGAAGACTGGCGCAGACGGATATGGAAACGCTGCTTTCCGATCCGGTTTCCGTATGCACGGAATGGGCGGGGCGGCTGAATGCCGTCGTGCTGTGCAAAACGGCGGCCACCGTGGCGGCGGATCCGCGGGGGCGCGTCTATATCAATCACAGCGGCAATAGCGGAATGGCGACTGCGGGAAGCGGGGACGTGCTGACCGGCATCATCGCCGGACTGCTGGCGCAGGGCATGGAACCCTTTGAAGCCGCCTGCCTGGGCGTTTATCTCCACGGCCTTGCGGGAGACGCGGCCGCCGCCCGGGCCGGCGAGCATGCCGTCACCGCCGGAAAGCTTCTGGAGGCGCTGGGGCCGGTGATGAAGGCGGCGACAGACGCGCGGCGTACCGGCAGATCCGCCGGCACGGTCAGGGGCGCTGACGCCCGGAAAGTCAGAAATTGAGGAAAACAGAGATGAGAAACGAAATGAAATATGAAAGAATCTGGGCCGAGGTGGATCTGGACGCCATCCGGCAGAATGCGGAAAGCCTGCTGAAAAGGGTGAGCCCCGGCGCAAAGCTGATCGCGGTGGTGAAAATGGACGGCTACGGGCACGGCGCGGTTCCCATCGCCCACGAGCTGGAGGACAGGAAGGATGTGTACGGCTTTGCCGTTGCGACGGTGGAAGAGGCGCTCATCCTGCGCGGAAGCGGGATCCGCAAGCCGGTCCTGGTTCTTGGCTATACCTTTCCGGATACCTATGAGAAGCTTGCCAGAGAGGAGATCCGCCCCGCGGTGTTCCGGGAGGATATGCTCCCCGCGCTTTCCGAGGCGGCGGCCGTAAGCGGGCGGCCGTTCCCGGTCCATATCAAGGTGGATACCGGGATGAACCGCATCGGAATCCGGCCGGACGATGCCGGACTCGCTTTTGTAAAAAAATGCATGGAAACGCCGGGGCTTGAGATCGAAGGGATCTTCACTCATTTCGCAAGAGCGGACGAAGCGGACAAAACCTCCGCGAACGCTCAGCTTTCCGCCTTCCTTGCCTTCTGCGGCAGGGTGGAAAAGGAGCTGGGCCTGCGCATCCCTCTGCGGCACTGCGCCAACAGCGCGGGGATCGTGGAAATGCCGCAGGCGGGGCTGGACGCGGTGCGCGCGGGCATCATCCTCTACGGACTCTGGCCTTCGGACGAGGTGAGGCGGGATATCGTTTCCCTGAAGCCGGCTCTTTCCCTCTACAGCCGGATCATCTTCATCAAGGAGGTGAAGGCGGGAGAGCAGATCAGCTACGGCGGGACCTTTACGGCGCGGGAAAACATGCGTGTGGCGACGATTCCCGCAGGCTATGGAGACGGCTATCCCAGAAGCCTTTCCGGAAAGGGCTATGTGCTGATTTCGGGAAAACGCGCCCCGATCCTGGGCCGCGTCTGCATGGATCAGTTCATGGTGGATGTGACGCAGATCGAAGAGGCGCGGGAAAACGATCTGGTGACGCTGATCGGGACCGACGGAGAGGAGAGCGTTTCCATGGAGCTTCTGGGAGAGCTTTCCGGGCGTTTCAACTATGAGCTTGCCTGCTGCCTGAACCGCCGGGTGCCGCGGGTTTACAAAAAAGATGGAAAAACCGTCTATACCAGGGACAATTTCCGCGATTTCTCTTGACCTGCGGATGTATACCTTTCAGAAACGGTGCAATACTAATGCTATCATTTCTGAAAAGGAGCGTGAGACGAATTGCGTCGAGGAGATATTTATTATGCGGACCTGAGGCCGGTTGTAGGTTCGGAGCAGGGCGGCGTGCGTCCGGTGCTGATCGTGCAGAACGACGTGGGAAACAGACACAGTCCCACCGTGATCTGTGCGGCGATCACCTCCAAAACCAACAAAACGAAGCTGCCCACCCACATCGAGCTTCATGCCGGACAGTATGACATCGTAAAGGATTCGGTCATTCTGCTGGAGCAGCTCCGCACCATCGACAAAACCCGTCTGAAGGACAAGGTCTGTCATCTGGACGCCCCCGTGATGAACCGGGTCAACGAGGCTCTTAAAGTCAGCCTGGAGCTGATTACATAAGAGCGGCGGAAGAAAAGACGGAAGCGGCGGTTCCTTGACGTTTTTCCAGACGGATGCTATATTATAACATGGTCATATCCCGCCGCGGGTCCGCACGGCTCATGCGGCTGCGCGGACCGCGCGGGCGGGAGAGAAAGAACGACAGAGAAAAAGGAGAAAAACATGTCAGGACATTCAAAATTTGCCAATATCAAGCATAAGAAGGAAAAGAACGACGCGGCGAAGGGAAAGATCTTTACCATTCTGGGAAGAGAGATCGCCGTTGCCGTAAAAGAGGGCGGCCCTGACCCGAACAATAATTTCAAGCTGGCTCAGGTGATCGCCAAGGCCAAGTCCAACAACATGCCCAACGATACCATCGAGCGCGGCATCAAGAAGGCGGCCGGGGATGTGGGCAACGTCAACTATGAATATGTGACCTACGAGGGCTACGGCCCCAGCGGAATCGCCATCATCGTGGATGCGCTGACCGACAATAAGAACCGGACGGCGGCCAATGTGAGAAGCGCCTTTACCAAGGGAAACGGAAACATTGGCACCCCCGGCTGCGTATCCTTCATGTTTGACAAGAAGGGACAGATCATCATCGATAAGGAAGAATATGAGGCGGATGCGGACGAGCTGATGATGACGGCGCTGGATGCGGGCGCGGAGGACTTTTCCGAGGAGGAGGACAGCTATGAGGTCCTCACCGATCCGGATGAGCTGGAAAACGTGAAGAAGGCTCTGGAGGACGCGGGCATCCCGCTGGCGAGCGCGGAAGTGACCATGATCCCGCAGAATTACGTGGATCTGACCGACGAGACGGCCATCAAGAACCTGCAGAAGACCCTGGATCTTCTGGACGACGACGACGACGTGCAGGCGGTCTACCACAACTGGAACGAGTGAGAAAGAGCCGGATGACGAAACGCCTTCCGGCGCCGCTTCAGGAAGCCGCGGGACGGGGACATACATAACAGAGGGAAAACGGAAGATGAAAAAACCATACGAAAAGGAAACCATTTGCATTCAGTCCGGCTGGAAGCCGAAGAACGGGGAGCCGCGCGTGCTTCCCATTTACCAGAGCACGACCTTTAAATACGAAACCTCCGAGCAGATGGGCAGGCTGTTCGATCTGGAGGAGGAAGGTTATTTCTACACCAGACTGCAGAATCCCACCAACGACTGCGTGGCGCAGAAGATCTGCGAGCTGGAGGGCGGCGTGGCTGCCATGCTCACTTCCTCCGGACAGGCGGCCAACCATTACGCCGTGTTCAACATCTGTGAGGCGGGAGACCATGTGGTGCTTTCCTCCACCGTTTACGGCGGCACCTTCAATCTGATCGTCAATACCATGAAGAAGATGGGAATCTCCTGCAGCATCGTGGATCCGGACTCCGATTATGATACGCTCTGCGCGGCCTTTCAGGAGAATACGAAGTGCGTGCTTGCGGAGACCATCGCCAACCCCGCGCTGGTGGTCCTGGACATTGAAAAGTTCGCGAAGGCGGCCCATGCGCACCAGGTCCCTCTGATCGTGGACAATACCTTTGCCACGCCCATCAACTGCAATCCCTTTAAGTGGGGAGCGGATATCGTGACCCATTCCACCACCAAATATATGGACGGCCATGCCATGTGCGTGGGCGGAGCCATCGTGGATTCCGGCAATTTTGACTGGAGCCTGTATCCGGACAAATTTCCGGGACTGTGCACGCCGGACGAGTCCTATCACGGCATCGTCTATACAGAAAAATTCGGAAAGAAGGCGTATATCACCAAGGCGACCTCCCAGCTGATGCGGGATCTTGGCTCCATCCAGTCGCCCATGAACGCCTTTCTTCTGAACATCGGACTGGAAACCCTGCATCTGCGGATGCCCAGACACTGCGAAAACGCCCTGAAGGCGGCGCAGTACCTGGAAAACCACGAAAAGGTGGCCTGGGTGAATTATCCGGGCTTAAAGAGCAGCAAATATTATGAGCTGGCCCGGAAATACATGCCGAACGGCACCTGCGGCGTGATCTCCTTCGGCTTAAAGGGCGGAAGAAGCGCGGCGGAGAGCCTGATGGACAAGCTTGAGCTTGCCGCCATCGTGACCCATGTGGCGGACGCAAGGACCTGTGTGCTGCATCCGGCGAGCCATACCCACAGACAGATGAACGATGAGCAGCTGAAGGAGGCCGGCGTGAATCCGGACCTGATCCGTTTCTCCGTAGGTCTGGAAAACGCGGACGACATCATCGCGGATCTGGAACAGGCGCTTTTGCGCATCTGAAAAAGGAGCAGGGGGAGAGGGTGCAGATGAGATTCAGAAGGGGCATTGTGAGCTATATATTGTGGGCGCTGTACGGGCTTGCGGTCTGCGCTGCGCTTACCCTGCAGATCAGGACGACAGGCCTGTTTTTCCTGCGGGAAGAGACCCTGTGGTATCTTCCCGCGGCGGCAGGCTGCGTCCTGCTTTTATTTGCGGCTGTTTTTCTCCCTGCAAGGCTGATCTCCCGAAAGGCCGCCGGCCGCGCTTTCGCAGATAAGAAGCGGAAGGAGCCCGGAAGGGAGAAAAAAAGGCGGCGGTATGAGCAGCTGTATGTCGTCTTTCTGATTGCAGCTTCCATGGCGCTGCGGCTGGGAAGCATGGAAGGCGGCTTCCCGGCAATGGACGGAAATGTGCAGGGGCAGGCGGTATCCGCCGGCTTCCCCTTTGCTTCGCTGACCTGGACGACCCTGGAGGCCTGGATCGGGATCCTTCTGTCCGCTCTGCCGGGGGGGACGGTGACGGCGGGGATTGGCCGGTGTCTGTATGAATCGGCGGGGATTTTTCTTTTTTATGCCGCGCTCCGGATCCTGGCGGGCAGGATCCCGGCCGTGACGGTGACGGCTGTTCTGGCGCTTCAGCCTCTGTTTCCCGCCTTCTGCGAGGACGGCGGCCTCTTTCTGACGGCGGCGGGCCTTCTGCTTCTTGCCGCGGCCTTATATCTGAAAAAACTGTCCTGGGGAAAGGCGATTCCGGCAGGCCGGGCCGTTTTCTGCGGCCTGACGGCGGGAGCGGCTTTTTTCCTTGATCCCGCGTTTCTTTCGTTTCTGATCCTTCCGGTCTGGGCTTCCGCTTTTGTGTGCGGAGCCGGGAGAGCCGGCCGCAGAGCGGTGGGGATGCTCCTGGTGTGCCTTTCCGCCACAGTCGGCTTTTTCGGTCTTGCGGCGCTGGCCTGCGTTTTTCTGCAGGAGAATCCGGCGGCGCTGTCTCTCTGGCTGTCCGCGGCCGGAGGAAAACTGTCTGCGGCCGCTTCCCTGCCTTCCCTGAATGCAGCCTGGAATCCTGTCTTCTTTTTCCTCTGCTGTCTGTGCGTGCTTTACATTTTCGGCTTTTTTGACCAGAAGGGGAATGCGGGAAGCGTCTGGCTTCCTTCCTTCCTGCTTTCCCTCCTGTTCGTGCCCGGCGCAGGACAGAAGGAGCTGCCGGCGCTCCTGTTCTGGCTGATCTTCGCCGGAATGGGAATCCACGGCGCCTTCCTTTGCTCCGGAAAAAAAAGGACCGGTGCGGACCGGCCGGACGGCGGGCCGGAGGAGGGCTTTTATGCGGCCGGAAGGCCGGAAACTGCCGGAAGGCCGGAGACTGCCGGGAGACAGGAGGCTGCGGGAAGACCGCTTCCGGATCTGCATCCGGGAAGCGTCTCTTCGGAGCCGCTTTCCGGAACGCCGCTTCCCGGGGCCCCTCTTCCGAACCCTCTGCCCGGCCCCAGAAAGCATGTGCCCAGACAGATGGACTATGCCTATGAGCCCGGCGAGGATGAAATGTTTTTTGACATCGACCAGCTGAAGGAAGGGGACGACTTCGACCTTTCCTGACGCCGCTCTGTATAAATCCGCCCTCTCCTGAGGAAACTAAGAAAAAGCCCGGACGCAGCGCCGGGTAAGGAAAGATCCTCCGGGCAGACTGTCCGGAGGACGCAAAAAGCAAGGAGAAGGGCAGAAAATGGCAATCTGGTTTGATACGGCGGAATATTACGGAAGAAGGCCGGGGATGAAGCACCTGGCGGAGAACCTTCAGCAGGCAGATCAGGCTGAAAAGGAAAAAACGGAAGAGGACGGCAGGCGGGAAGACGATAAGCAGGAGAAGGAGCGGCAGCGGGACGAGAGGATCGAACAGACGGGCCAGCTCACGCTGGAACGGCACGGCGAGGAGGACCGCGCGGTCCACATGATCAGCATCATCGGCGAGATCGAGGGGCATGACAACCTGAGCAGCTCCTCCAAGACCACCAAATACGAGCACATCCTTCCGCAGCTTGCGGCCATTGAGGACAGCAGCCGGATCGAAGGCCTTCTCATCCTGCTCAATACCATGGGAGGCGATGTGGAGGCGGGGCTTGCCATCGCGGAGATGATCGCTTCCCTGAGCAAGCCTACGGTATCCCTGGTCCTGGGAGGCGGCCATTCCATCGGCGTTCCCATTGCCGTCAGCGCGGATTACTCCTTTATCGTTCCGACAGGAACCATGGTGATCCATCCCGTCCGCATGAACGGCACGGTGATCGGCGCGCCGCAGACCTTCGACTATTTCAAGCAGATCCAGGATAGGATCACCGGCTTTGTCTGCTCCCACTGCAGCCTGTCCAGACGCAGGATGGAGGAAATGATGATGGAGACCGGAATGCTCACCAAGGATCTGGGAACCATTCTGGTGGGAAAGGAAGCGGTGGACGCCGGGCTGATCGACGAAGTGGGAGGCATTAAGGAAGCGATCGCAAAGCTGCATGAGATGGCGGCAGAGAGCTGAAGGAAGCCGCCTTCTTCCTTTGCCGCTCTGCCCTGTGAAAGAGAAGGATGACAACGGCCGCTTTTCGTGGTATACTAACTTCGATTCAGTCTGTGAACAGACAGAGAATTGGAGCGGCAGCCGGGCCGGAACAGGACAGACAGCGGATTTTCCGGCGGCGCTCCGGAACGGAGATTCAGATGGCGTCATCTTCAGGAAGCAGGTCAGGCACAAAGAAAAAAAATACAGCTTCTTCCAGGACAAAGAGCGGCTCCGGAAGAAAAGCGGGAGGAAGCAGGACGAAGGGCATCCGGCAGGAGGAACGGGCGATCGCAAACGAGATCCTTCTGATCGCTGCCTTTGCGTTCTGTGTTCTGCTGTTTTTGTGCAATTTCGGTGTGATCGGCCCGGTGGGAAACGCCGTGAGCAGCGTGATGTTCGGAATTTTCGGCATGGTGGCCTATGCGGTCCCCGTGCTTGTTTTTGTGGGGCTCGCTTTCGGAATATCCAACCGGGGCAATTTTTTTGCCAGCCTGAAAATCGCTGCGGGAATCCTTCTCGTTCTTCTGCTCGGCGTGGCCCTGGAGCTGATCGGAGGCCGGGCGGCTTCCATGGAGAGCTATTCCATCGCAGCGCTCTATACCGCCGGGGCGGATACGAAGATGGGAGGCGGCGTCCTGTCCGGATCCCTCGCCTGGCTTCTGGAGCATTTCCTGGGAATGGTGGGAGCCGTGCTTCTGGTGGTCGTGCTTTCCATCATCTGCCTGGTGATCGTAACGGAAAAATCCTTTGTGAGCGGCGTGAAGACGGGCGGAAGGCGGGTTTATGAATCCGCGAGGGAGGACGCCCTCGCCCGCAGGGAACGGGCAAGGCTGAGACGTCAGGAGCAGGAAAAACGCCGGGCGGAGGAAGAACGGGAACGGGAAGAGGAAGAGGCGCGCCGGGATGCGCAGAAGATCCTGCGCATGGACCGGAAGGTATCCGGCGTCATGCCGGATCTTACGCTTTCCAGGTCCTCCCGGGCGGCGGGAGCCGAGAACGCGCCTGAGCCCTCCGGCGGAATCCGCCGGTTCAGGCCCGGCGCGGTCCCTGCGGACAGAAAGCAGAATCCGTCCGCGGAAGCGCCGGATAAGCTGATCGATTTTGAAAGGATCCGCATTCATTCCGCGGCTTCGGAGCAGGAGGAGGCGGATACGGAGGCGGCGCAGGAGGAGGCCGTGCGTTCGGAAGCCGCTTCGCTGCGGGAGCGGAAGGAGACCGTAAATTCAGAGGCCGTGCGTTCAGAAACCGCGCGTTCGGAAACCGCCTCGCTGCGGGAGCGGCAGGAGGCCGCCGGCCGGAAACCGGAAGAGAAGGAAACGGACCCTCTGGCGGTGAATTTCAGAAATGCGGATGTTTTCCGGGATATGAAGCGGATGGAGCCGCTGTACGTCACCGTGCAGCCCGTGGGCTTAGCGGAACGGGAAGACGGACAGGAGGGCCCGGATCCCGCAGAGTACGGCGCTTCCGAAGAGATGGAACCGTTTGCCGGGGGCCGGCCGGAGCCGCTGCCCTTTGAATCGGATCAGCCGGAGCCGCTGCCCTTTGTGCCGGACCGGCAGGAGGAGCAGGAGGAAGAAGCTGTCAGCGGATCAGAAGAACCGGAAATCCCGGGCGGATCGGAAGAGCCGGATACTCTGACCGGATCAGAGCAGCCGGAAAGCCCTGCGGGACCGGAGAGGCCCGCGGCCCGTCCCGCTTCGGACCCGAGGGCCCATAAGCCGGCGGCAGCCGCTTCCTCCGGAGCCTCCGCAAATCCGGCGGGAAAGAACGGGACGCCGGCGGCCCCGGGAGCGTCTCCGGCCCGTCCCAAAACGCCGCCGCGGCCCTATCAGTTCCCTCCCCTGTCCCTGTTAAAACGGGCGGAGAACAAAAACGGGCTGGACGCGGCAAGGGAGCTGAAAAATACGGCGGCAAAGCTGCAGCAGACCCTTGCCACCTTCGGCGTGAAGGTGACGATCACCGATATCAGCCAGGGGCCTGCCGTAACGCGGTACGAGCTGCAGCCGGAGCAGGGCGTGAAGGTGAGCAAGATCGTGGGGCTTTCGGACGATATCAAGCTGAACCTTGCGGCAACGGACATCCGGATCGAAGCACCCATTCCCGGCAAGGCCGCCATCGGCATCGAGGTGCCCAACAAAGAGAATACGGTGGTCGGCCTCAGGGAGCTGCTGGAAAGCAAAACCTTCCGGGAATTTCCGTCGAAGCTGGCTTTTGCCGTGGGAAAGGACATCGCGGGCAAGGTGGTGGTTTCCGATATCGCCAAAATGCCGCACATGCTGATCGCAGGCTCCACAGGCTCCGGAAAGTCCGTCTGCATCAATACGCTGATCATGAGCATCCTCTACAAGGCGAAGCCGGATGAGGTCAAGCTGATCCTGGTGGATCCCAAGGTGGTGGAGCTGAGCGTATACAACGGCATCCCCCATCTTCTGATTCCGGTTGTCACCGATCCGAAGCAGGCTTCCGGCGCGCTGCACTGGGGCGTTGCGGAGATGGAAAACCGGTATCAGAAATTCGCGGACTGGAACGTGCGCGACCTGAAGGGGTATAATAAGAAGGTGGAGGAGCAGCGGAAAAAGGGCGATCCGGACGCGCCGGAGCGTCTTCCCCAGATCGTTATCATCGTGGACGAGCTGGCGGATCTGATGATGGTGGCTCCGGGCGAGGTGGAGGAATCCATCTGCCGTCTGGCCCAGCTGGCAAGAGCGGCGGGCATCCATCTGATCATTGCCACCCAGCGGCCTTCCGTAGACGTGATCACCGGCCTGATCAAGGCAAATATGCCAAGCCGGGCAGCGTTCGCCGTTTCCAGTGGCGTGGATTCCCGGACCATTCTGGATATGAACGGGGCGGAGAAGCTGCTCGGCAAGGGAGATATGCTTTTTTACCCGCAGGGCTATCCCAAGCCGGCGCGTGTCCAGGGGGCTTTCGTGTCGGACGCAGAAGTCTCCGACGTGGTGGATTTCCTGAAAAACCAGTCCATCGGGAATGTGTATGACGACCGCATCCTGGAAAAGGTGAAAAGCATGGAGGGCTCCGCACCGTCTTCGTCCGGAGGCGGCACAGAGGAGCGGGATCCCTATTTTGAGCAGGCGGGCCGTTTTATCATCGACAAGGATAAGGCGTCCATCGGCATGCTGCAGAGGATGTTCAAGATCGGCTTCAACCGGGCGGCCCGCATCATGGACCAGCTGGCCGACGCGGGGGTCGTGGGAGAAGAGGAAGGCACGAAGCCCAGAAAGATCCTGATGAGTGAAGAACAGTTTGAACAGTACATAGAGGAGTGCCTGTGACGGGCGAAAGGAACGGGGCACAATGCTCCGGCAAGGAGGTTTACAGATGAAAACAGATATTGAGATCGCGCAGGAAGCAGTCATGGAGCCCATTACAAGGGTGGCGGAAAAGCTCGGGATCGGCGCGGACGATCTGGAGCTTTACGGAAAGTACAAGGCGAAGCTTTCCGAGGAATTCATGGCGTCCGTCCAGGACCGTCCGGACGGGAAGCTGATCCTGGTGACGGCCATCAATCCCACGCCGGCGGGCGAGGGAAAGACCACCACCAGCGTAGGGCTGGGAGAGGCCTTCGGAAAGCTCGGGAAAAAGGCGGTCATCGCCCTCAGAGAGCCTTCTCTCGGGCCGTGCTTCGGCATTAAGGGAGGAGCGGCCGGCGGCGGCTATGCCCAGGTGGTTCCCATGGAGGATCTGAACCTGCATTTTACCGGAGACTTCCATGCGATCACCTCTGCGAACAATCTCTGCGCGGCGCTTCTTGATAATCATATTCAGCAGGGGAACGAACTCGGGATCGATACCAGACAGGTGGTCTGGAAGCGCTGTCTGGATATGAACGACAGAGTGCTTCGCAATATCGTGGTCGGCCTGGGCGGAAAGGCGGACGGCACGGTGCGGGAGGATCATTTCGTCATCACCGTGGCGACGGAGATCATGGCTGTCCTCTGCCTGGCGGAAAGCATGGAGGATCTGAAAAACAGACTTTCCCGCATGGTGGTCGCCTATACCTTTGACGGAAGGCCGGTGACTGCAGGAGAGATCGGCGCGGTGGGCTCCATGGCAGCGCTTCTGAAGGATGCCATCAAGCCCAACCTGATCCAGACCCTGGAGCATACGCCCGCGCTGGTTCATGGAGGCCCCTTCGCCAATATCGCTCACGGCTGCAACTCCGTAAGAGCCACGAAGACGGCGCTCAAGCTTGCGGATTATGTGATCACGGAGGCAGGCTTCGGCGCGGATCTGGGCGCGGAGAAATTCTTTGACATCAAATGCCGCCAGACCGGCCTGAAGCCGGACGCCGTGGTGCTGGTGGCCACGGTGCGCGCCCTCAAGTACAACGGCGGCGTCCCCAAGGCGGAACTGGGAACGGAAAACCTGGATGCTCTTGCAAAGGGCATCGTCAACCTGGAGAAGCATATCGAGAATCTGCAGAAATATGGCGTTCCCGTGGTGGTCACGCTGAATTCCTTCCTCACCGATACGCAGGAGGAGATCGGCTATGTGAAGCGCTTCTGCGAGGAGAGAGGCTGTGAGTTCGCCATTTCCGAGGTCTGGGAAAAAGGCGGCGAGGGCGGCGTCGCCCTGGCGGAAAAGGTACTGAAGACGCTGGCGGAAAAGGAAAGCCATTTCCATGTGCTCTATGAGGACAGCCTGAGCCTTACGGAGAAGATCGAGGCGGTGGCAAAGGAGATCTACGGCGCGGACGGCGTGGTCTATTCCCCCGCGGCGAAGAAGCAGCTGGCAAAGCTTGCCGAGCTGGGATTTTCCGGGCTTCCTGTGTGCATGGCCAAGACCCAGTATTCCCTGTCGGACAACCCTGCCCTTCTGGGAAGACCGGAGCATTTCGAGATCAGCGTCAGGGAAGCCTATGTGTCCGCGGGCGCGGGCTTTGTGGTGGTGCTGACCGGAGCGGTCATGACCATGCCCGGACTTCCGAAAACGCCTGCCGCATTCCGGATCGACGTAGATGAGGACGGAAGGATCACGGGGCTGTTCTGAGTCCTGAGGCAGCCGTGCGCGGCGCGGCCCGAAGCCCTGGGACAGCCGTGCGCGGTGGCCCACGAAGCCCTGGGACAGTGGCGCGCGGCGCCGCTTTGAGTCCTGGGGCGGCGGCGCCCGGCTTGAACAGCGCATTTTTTGCAGGCAGAAAAGCAGATCGCAGGGCCGCCTGCCGGCGGCGGAAAAAGGAGAGAAAATGGCGCAGATCATTGATGGAAAAGCAATTTCCCAGACGATAAAGGATGAAGTGAAAAAGGAGGTGCAGGAGCTTTCCGAAAAAGGGATTCCGGTGACGCTTGCCGTGATTCAGGTGGGGGAGGATCCGGCCTCGACGGTTTATGTGAACAATAAGAAAAGGGCCTGCGCCTATACGGGGATCCGCTCTCTTTCCTACAATCTGCCGGAAAGCGCCGCTCAGGAGGAGCTGCTTTCCCTGATCGGGCAGCTGAACGAAAGAGAGGATGTGAACGGCATTCTGGTGCAGCTTCCGCTGCCCGGGCATATGGATGAGGACGCGGTCATAGAAGCCATCTGTCCCAGGAAGGACGTGGACGGCTTCCACCCGCAGAATGTGGGCGCGCTCTGCATCGGAAAGCCGGGCTTTGTGCCCTGTACCCCCGCGGGGATCATCGAGCTTCTGAAGCGCTCCGGCATCGAAATCGCCGGAAAGGAATGCGTGATGATCGGCAGGAGCAATATTGTGGGAAAGCCCATGGCGCTTCTTCTGCTTCGGGAGAACGCGACGGTGACCGTGGCCCATTCCCGGACGGCGGATCTGAAGGAGGTTTCCGGGAGGGCGGACATTCTGGTCGTCGCGACCGGAAGGGCCAGAATGATCACCGCGGAATATGTGAAGCCCGGCGCGGCGGTCATCGATGTGGGCATGGACAGAGACGAGAACAATAAGCTCTGCGGAGACGTGGACTTTGAGGCGGTTTCCGGGATTGCCGGAGCGATCACTCCCGTGCCGGGAGGCGTCGGCCCCATGACCATCGCCATGCTGATGAAAAACTGCGTCCAGGCGGCCCGGATGCAGGAGAGCGGAAAGAAAAATTCCTGACAGGAAGGGGAACTTATGAAATGTCCCAGATGCGGGAGCGAAATGAAGGACGGGATGCTCTTCTGCGAACACTGCGGCGAGGAAATCCGGATCGTACAGGATTTTGAGCCCGAGATCGGCGGAATTGTGACCGGCTTTGAAGACGCTTCCAACCTCAGACAGGAAAAAGTGAATACACAGATCCGTGAGGGCCCGGGGAAGGACCCCGCCTCTCCGGGGCAGGATGCCGTCTCCCCGCAACAGGACTCCGGACACGCCGTTCCCCGGGGAGCCTCTTTGGGAAAAAGAAAGCTTCGCCGGAAAAGGAGAATGGCAGGTATGGCTGCCGGACTTGGAGCTCTGCTCCTGATCTGCCTGCTGGCGGCGGCCGGGACGCTTTTTCGGAATGCGGACTATCAGTACAGAAGAGCGATGCGGTACATAGAGGCGGGAAATTTTGATACGGCGCTTCCCTACGCCGTGAGAGCGGTAAGGCTGTCCCCGGACGACGTGGACTATCTGTCCGCCTATGCTTCCTGCCTGGTGCGGACGGGCCCAAAGGAAGAGACGGTTTCTGTCTGCGGGAGGATCCTCGCGCTGGATGCTTCCAACGAGCTGGCCTACCGGACGCTTGCCGCCATTTATGAAGAGGAAGGGGATTATGAGAAGCTGAACGAGCTTCTTCTGTCCTGCCCGGACGAGCAGATCGTCAGCAGCTATCCGGCTTATGTGGCAAAACCGCCGGAATTTTCCTATGAAAGCGGCATTTATGACGAGGCGCTTTCCCTGCGGCTTGGAGCCAATACCAGCGGAACCATTTATTATACGCTGGACGGAAGCGAGCCGGACGAGGACAGTTTGGTCTATGCCTCGCCCATCTATCTGGAATCGGGAGCCTATCAGATCCGTGCGATATTTGTGAACGAATACGGCGTGCGCAGCGAAGAAGCGGAAGGAAGCTTTTATGTGGATGTGACGATCCCGGAGGCTCCGCAGGTGACGCCGGAGGAAGGCAGCTATGACAGGCCGACGCTGATCACGGCGCAGGGAGGAGAAAACTGCAGGATCTATTATACCACGGACGGCTCCGCGCCCACCCAGGACGCGGCTGAGTATACCGGCCCCTTCCCTATGCCGATAGGCCAGACCAGCTTCCGTTTCATCTGCTTCAGTCTTGCAGGCGCGGCCGGGGAAGAGACGCGGGTAACCTACAGCCTGAACCTGAGAGCCTCTCTGAGTATCGAAGCGGCAAGAAACCGGCTCCTGATCGAGCTGATGGCCGCAGGGGTGATCCAGGATATGGACGGCACGGTGGAAACGGGAACCGGACATAATGTTTATAATTACCGGTATGCCATAACGGTGGACGGCGTGGATTACTATCTGTACCGGGAATATTATGAGGACGACGCGGGAAACAGCGCGGGTACGGGTACGGATTACGCGGTTGATATTATGAATGGAGAATGCTACAAGGCGATACAGCCGGAGCAGATACAGGAAGGAGAAGACCCATGGAGCAGCCTGGAGCTGCAGGAAATCCCTTCCATGGAGCAGAGATCCATGGGATCCGGGGCCATGGAATCCGGTTCCGCCGGGGAGGATACCGCCGGATGATGCATCACAGAAGCACCGGAAGGAAACAGGCAGGAGCATGTGCGGCATGCGGCTGCCGGAATGAAGCATAAGCGCTTCGGAATGGAGGAAAACATGTACCAGATTTTACAGGCAAGGGAACTGACCGCAAACATTTTTGAAATGGTTGTGGAAGCAAAGAGGGTTGCGAAATCCTGTGAACCGGGACAGTTCGTGATCGTCAGAAAGGACGCGGACAGCGAGAGGATCCCGTTAACCATCTGCGACTATGACAGGCAGAACGGGACGATCACGATCGTGTTCCAGATCGTGGGGGCGGGCACGCTGATGATGTCTTCTCTGAAGGCGGGAGACGCGTTCCACGATGTGGTGGGCCCTCTGGGGCGTCCCTCCGAGCTGGTGGAGGAGGATAGGGAGAGCCTTTCCAAAAAGAGAATCCTGTTCGTGGCGGGCGGCGTGGGAACCGCTCCCGTTTATCCCCAGGTGAAATGGCTGCATGAGCACGGCGTTGCGGCGGACGTGATCGTGGGAGCGAAGACGAAGGATCTGATCCTCATGGAAGAGGAGATGAAGGCGGTGGCCGGAAACCTGTATATCACCACGGACGACGGCTCCTACGGGAGAAGCGGAATGGTCACCCAGACCATCCAGGATCTGGTGGAGAAGGAAGGAAAGGAATATGATGTCTGCATCGCCATCGGGCCGATGATCATGATGAAATTCGTCTGCAGGCTGACGAAGGAGCTGAACATCCCTACCGTGGTCAGCCTGAATCCCATCATGGTGGACGGGACCGGCATGTGCGGGGCCTGCCGCGTGACGGTTGGCGGCGAAGTGAAATTTGCCTGCGTGGACGGACCGGAGTTCGACGGACATCTGGTGAACTTTGACGAGGCGATGAAGCGTCAGCAGATCTATAAGACGCAGGAGGGAAGGGCCTATCTGAAGGCGAAGGAAGGCGCAACCCACCACGGCGGCTGCGGAAACTGCACGGACTGATCGGGAAACGAGCCGGAAGGCTGGATATGGAGGTTATCATGGACGTATTAAAAAAGGTGCCTGTGAGAGAACAGGATGCGAAGGTAAGGGCGGCCAACTTTGAAGAGGTCTGCCTGGGATATAATAAAGAAGAGGCGATGGAGGAGGCTTCCCGCTGCATCAACTGCAAAAACGCCCAATGCGTGAAGGGCTGCCCGGTATCCATCAATATTCCCGGCTTTATCGAGAAGGTGAAGGAAGGGGATATGGAGGCCGCGTATCAGGTGATCAGCGCTTCCTCCGCGCTGCCGGCGGTCTGCGGCCGCGTCTGCCCGCAGGAAAGCCAGTGCGAGGGAAAATGCATCAGAGGCATTAAGGGAGAGCCCATTTCCATCGGCAAGCTGGAGCGCTATGTGGCGGACTGGGCGAGAGAAAACGGGATCCGGCCGGAAGGAGCCGCAGAAAAGAAGGGAAAGAAGGTAGCCGTGATCGGTTCCGGCCCCGCAGGCCTTACCTGCGCCGGGGATCTGGCGAAAATGGGCTATGACGTGACCATCTTTGAAGCGCTTCATGAGCCCGGCGGCGTGCTGGTCTACGGGATTCCCGAGTTCCGTCTCCCCAAGGAAGCCGTGGTGAAGAAGGAAATTGAAAACGTGAAGTCCCTCGGCGTGAAGATCGAAACCAACGTGATCGTGGGCAAATCCGTCACCATCGACGAGCTTTTGAACGAGGAGGGCTTCTCCGCCGTGTTCATCGGCTCCGGAGCCGGACTTCCCAAGTTCATGGGCATCCCCGGAGAAAACGCAAACGGCGTATTTTCCGCCAATGAATATCTGACCAGAAGCAATCTGATGAAGGCCTTCCGCGAGGATTCCGATACGCCCATCATGCGCGGAAAGAAGGTTGCCGTGGTAGGCGGCGGAAACGTGGCAATGGACGCCGCGAGAACGGCTCTGCGTCTCGGCGCCGAGGTACATATCGTATACAGAAGAAGCGAGGAAGAGCTTCCGGCCCGTGTGGAGGAGGTGCATCACGCGAAGGAAGAGGGCATCATTTTTGACCTTCTGACCAATCCCGTGGAGATTCTTGAGGATGAGAACAACTGGGTCTGCGGCATGAAATGCATCCGCATGCAGCTGGGCGAGCCCGACGCTTCCGGAAGAAGACGCCCGGTGGAGATCCCCGGCTCCGAGTTCGTGATCGACTGCGATACGGTGATCATGTCCCTGGGAACCTCTCCCAATCCGCTGATCTCTTCCACCACGGATGGGCTGGAAACCAACCGGCATAAATGCATCGTCGCCGACGAGGAGTTCGGAAAGACCTCCAAGGAAGGCGTATACGCGGGCGGAGACGCCGTGACCGGAGCCGCCACCGTCATCCTGGCAATGGGAGCCGGAAAAGCGGGCGCGAAGGGGATCGACGAGTATCTGTCCAGGTAACACATACCATTGCCTGCGGGCCGCTGCCCGCGCCGCACGGGAAAGGCGGCCCGGGTAATGGCAGGATCGTTTGACAACACAGGAGGACAGCATGGTTAATCATATCGTAATGTGGAATTTTAACCCGGAGCTTACGGAGGAGGAACGTCAGGAGGCCGGCCGGAAGATCCGCCGGATGCTTTTGCACGTGGCGGACGAGGCAAAGGGCGTTTTCAGCCTTCAGGTGTATACCAATGAGCTGGCGTCCAGCAACCGGGATATCGCCCTGGTCTCCCGCTTTGAGACACTGGACGACCTGGCCGCCTATCAGGTCCATCCGGAGCATGTGAAGGCGGCGGCTTATATCAAGACCGTGGCCTGTGACCGGACCTGCTTTGACTATGTGGATTCGGAGGAATGACCGCGGCATGGAAAAAAACGCGCCGGAGGAGATATGAAGTTTTCCGTTTTATGCGTTGGAAAAATCAAGGAGAGCTTTTACCGGGAGGCAGTCGCGGAGTACGCAAAGCGGCTGTCCCGGTATGGCAGGCTGGAAATTCTGGAAGCGGCGGATGAAAAGACGCCGGATGAGCCCACCGAGGCCCAGCGGCTCCAGATCCTGAAAAAGGAAGGGGAGCGCCTGAAAAAGAATCTGGCAAAGGACGCTTTTCATGTGGCGCTTGCCATTGACGGACAGAAGATGGATTCTGTCCGTTTTGCCGCGCGGCTGGAGCAGCTCGGCGTTTCCGGAGTCAGCCATGTCCAGTTTCTGATCGGAGGCTCTCTCGGCCTGGATCAGGAGCTTTTAAACGGCGCGGATCTGAAGCTCAGCTTTTCCGATATGACCTTTCCCCATCAGCTCATGCGGGTGATCCTCCTGGAGCAGATCTACCGGGCATGCCGCATCACGAGCGGGGAGCCGTATCATAAATAGGCCGGAATAACGGACGGATAATCTGCGGGGCGGGTTATCCGTTTCCTTCCTTTCTGACGAAAACCGGCATGGGACAGCTCTTCGCGGCATATACTGGAGCATGAGCAGAATAGGCAGAAAAAAAGAACAGCTTGCGGACACTCTGAAGCTCCCGAGGGATATGATCCTTGGCGAGTCCATCCTCACCATGACGGGGAATCATGAGCTCTGGATCGAGAATTATAAGGGGATCATCGAATATACGCCCAAGTCCATTATCCTGCAGGCGAAGACCGGACAGATCTCCATCTGCGGCTGCGGGCTGGCGATCGACTATTACACCAGCGAAGACATGAAGATCGTGGGAGAGATCAGATGCGTCAGCTGCCTGTGAGCGGGTAAAGGAGAGATGGAGGGTGGAAGGATTTTTCCGGTATCTGCAGGGCTTCCTGAGGATCAGGGTGTGGGGATATTCTCCGGAACGCTTCATGAATCTGTGCGGCAGCCGCGGCATCCGCCTGTGGGACATTACGCGCCGGGAAGAGGATTATGTGATGGAGATCAGCCTGCCCGGCTTTTTCCGGCTGCGTCCGATCGTGAGGAAAACGGGAACGAGGGTTTCTGTCCTGAAGCGCCGCGGTCTGCCGTTTTTGATCCGGCGGATGAGAAAAAGGAAGGTGTTCGTGACGGGATTTCCGGCCTGTCTTGCCTTTCTTCTCATCATGTCCCGCTTTATCTGGGCCATCGACATCGAAGGGAACAGGGCGGTCACGGACGATATGCTTCTGGATTTTCTTTCGGAAAACGGCGTGACGTACGGAACGGCGGAAAACGCCGTGGATCTGGAGCGTCTGGAGGAAACGCTGCGGGAGACCTTTGACGAGGTGACTTGGGCCTCCATCACCATGGAAGGGACGCGCCTGTCCGTGAACATCCGCGAGAACGATCTGATGATGACGCGGGAGGAAGCGGAAGAGGCGCTGAAAGGGTATCCGGGAAGCGACCTTCTTGCGACGCAGGACGGCACGGTGGTTTCCATCCTGACCAGGCAGGGCGTTCCGCAGGTGACGGCGGGAACGGAAGTGAAAAAGGGGGACCTTCTGGTGTCCGGGGCGGTTCCCGTCCCGGCGGACGACGGCAGCGTAAAGGAATATCAGTACTGTCATGCGGACGCGGACGTGGTGATCGCCTATGAGACGGCCTTTGAGGAACGGCTTCCCCTGAATTATGAATATAAAAATTATACGGGCAGGCAGAGACGGGATTTTTATCTGTGCTTCGGGGAGAAAAGACTGGTATTTCGCCCGGGCCCCTGCCGTTTTCTAAAATATGATACGGTGACGCAGGAAAATCAGCTGAAGGTTCTCGGGCAGATCTTCCTGCCTGTTTCCTGGGGATTTGAGGTGAACCGGGAATACGTTACGGTGGAAGCCGTCTATCAGGAAGAGCAGGCGGTACGGATTCTGGAGGAGAGGCTGGAGAAAAAAATAGAAGGTTTGTATGATTTGGGGGTTCAAATCATGCAAAAAAATGTTACAATAAATACAGTCGGCGGTTCGGCTGTCCTGAACGCCGTTTTTGAAGTGGAAGGAAAGACCGGGCAGCCGCGTCCCCTTTCCGGGAAGCAGCCGGAGGCTGCCCCGAAAGAGGAAGCATAAGGACGGGAGCAGTCAGAATACATGGAGCAGTACGAAAAGCAGATCGAGCTGAACGCGGCGCATACGCTGAATGTGTTCGGCGATTATGATAAGCATTTGAAAAGAATTGAGAAGATCCTGCAGGTGACCATTGTCGATCGGGACGGCACCGTGCACATCCGGGGACTGAAGCGGCATGCGGAGCAGGCGGCTGACGTCCTTCTGAGGCTGCAGGAGCTGTCGGAAAGGGGAAACCACATTCAGCAGCAGAATGTGGAATATGCGATTGAGATGAGCATGGAAGACAATACGGACGCGCTTCTGGAAATCGACGGGGATCTGATCTGCCACACCGTGAGCGGGAAGCCCATCAAGCCCAAGACGCTGGGACAGAAGCAGTATGTGGACGCCATCCGGGACAACATGATCGTGTTCGGGATGGGGCCTGCGGGAACGGGAAAGACCTATCTGGCCATGGCGATGGCGATCACCGCCTTTAAGAACGACGAGGTGGAGCGCATCATCCTGACCCGTCCCGCCATTGAAGCGGGAGAGAAGCTGGGCTTTCTTCCCGGAGATCTGCAGAGCAAGGTGGATCCCTATCTGCGTCCCCTGTACGATGCTCTCTATCAGATCATGGGAGCGGAAAGCTTTGCCAAAAACATGGAAAAGGGCCTGATCGAGGTGGCTCCGCTGGCCTATATGCGCGGCCGCACGCTGGACAACGCCTATATCATCCTGGATGAGGCGCAGAACACCACGCCTGCGCAGATGAAGATGTTTTTAACGAGGATCGGCTTCGGATCCAAGGTGATCATTACGGGAGACGCTTCCCAGAAGGACCTGATGCCGGGAACCCGGTCCGGCCTTGATGTGGCGGTGAGGGTGCTGCAGAAGATCGAGGGAATCGCCTTCTGTACCCTTACCAGCCGGGATGTGGTACGGCATCCGCTGGTGCAGAAGATCGTGAAGGCCTATGAAAATTACGAAAGAAAAGAGGCCGCGGCACGTCCGGAGAGACGGGAACCGGATGCCAGGCTGCGGTTTGCCAGAAGACGGCAGGGGAGAAGCGGAAGATGACGGTATTTGTGGAAAATGAAATTCATACGGAGTTCCCTTTTGATCCGCTGGAGGTGGCGTCCCAGGTGGCGGAGGCGGTTCTGGACGCGGAGGACTGTCCCTATGAGACGGAGATCAATGTGCTGATCACGGACGACGAGGGGATCCGGGTTTACAACAGGGAATACAGAAATATGGACAGCGCGACCGACGTGCTTTCCTTTCCCAATGTTCCCTTTGAGCGGCCGGCGGATTTTTCTGCGGCGGAGCGTTCTGAGGCGGACTGCTTTCAGCCGGAGAGCGGGGAGCTGATCCTGGGGGACATCATCCTTTCCTGCGACCGCGTCAGAGGGCAGGCGGAGGCCTACGGCCACAGCCAGAAGAGGGAGTTCGCCTTTCTGGTGGCGCACAGCATGCTGCACCTGTGCGGGTATGACCACATGGAACCGCAGGAGGCTGCGGTCATGGAGGAGAAGCAGGAGCGCATCCTGGACGGGCTGCGGATTACGAGAGAGATCACAGATTGAAAGGAACGGCGATGAATCAGACAAGAAGATCCGGACACAGGAAAAGCGGCCTGGTAACCGCGCTCGCCCTTCTGGCGGGCGCGTTGGCCGTTTATAAAAGGATTCCTCTGACGAACCGGATAGGGGATAACGGCAACGCCTACTTCGGCATGGCCTATGATACCTTTCTGTTTTTCTTCCTGCTCTGCGGCCATGCCTCGCAGACGGTGGTGGCGCAGATGACGGCGGCGAGATGTGCGAAGGGGCAGTATCGGAATACGCGGCGGGTCTGGAATGCGGCCGTTCTTTGCACGCTGATCCTCGGGATCGCGGGAAGCGCCGCCATGGCGCTCTCCGCCGGCATCCTTGCGGGCGGCCTGTTCCGGACGCAGGAGGCGGCGTTCGTCATCCGCTGCATGGCGCCCAGTGTCCTGATCGCTTCCCTTGCGGGCGCTCTGAGAGGATATTTTCAGGGAATGGGAAGCATGGTCCCCACGGCGTTTTCCAGGTTCGCGGAGGAGCTTGCAGGCTTCCTTCTGATGTTTTCTCTTGTATCCGGCCTCGGCGGCTACGGGAAAAAGGTGGGGGCGCTTTTGTTCCAGCCGGATTATGAGCAGGCCTTCGGGGCCGGCGGAGCGGCGCTTGCCTTCGGCGCGGGAAGCCTGATTTCCCTGCTGCTTCTTGCCGTTCTGTATTTTCTCTTTCAGGGAAGCTTCCGCAGACGGGAGCGGAAGGATGCGGGAAGGGCGGCGGAGGACTACGGGAGCATCGGCCGCCGGATCGCAGCCGCAGCCCTGCCCGCCATTCTGACCGGCTTCGCCATGCAGGGCAGCTTTATCCTGGATCAGGTGCTTTTTATGCGGCTCATGCCCGCGGGAGCGGACAGCGCTGTGCAGTGGGGCATCTATACGGGAAAATACAGGATCCTTTCCAGCATTCCCGCGATGCTGACAGCGGCGGTCTGCACGGGACTGATTCCGTCTCTTTCGGTTTCCCATACGGGAATGAATCCCGGACGGACGAGGGAAAAGGCGTTTCTGATGCTGAAGCTTTCCCTTGCCCTCTCGCTTCCCTTCGCCGTCTGGTCTGCCGTTACGGCGGACAGCCTGATCCCGGCGCTTTTTACCGCAGGGGATATGGAAACGGCGGCGCGGCTTCTGCGGCTGGGATGCGTATCCATGGTCCTGCAGGCGCTTGCCGTGGGGATCGCCTGCATTCTGCAGGGGCTTGGCCGGGAAAGGCTCCTGTTTATCGGAGCGGCAGTCTCCCTGATCCTGCATACGGTCCTTCTTTCCGTACTGCTTCACAGCCTGGGAATGGGAACGGACGGCGTGATCTGGGCGGTGACGGCTCTGTACGGCGTGTTTGTGATCCTCGGGATGGTTTTTGTGCTGCGTACGGGCGCTCTTAACGGAGACTGGGGAAGACTGATCGGGATTCCCGCCATTTCCAGCGCGGTGATGGGACTGGCGGTTTATCTGATGAACCGCTTCCTGTCCGCCGTGCTGGACGGAAAGCTCCTGTGCCTTCTCTGCTTCGCGGCGGGGCTTATCCTGTACCTCCTTCTGATGCTTTCCATGCGCAGCCTGAGCCGCAGGGAGTTAAAGAGCGTCCCGGGCGGCGGGGCCCTTCTTGCGTTGGGAAGGCTTTTGCGGTTTTATTGAACGGCCCTTGAATAAACGGCGGAAAGAATGCTGATACTCTGAAAAGAAAGCGAAAAGCAGGAGGTTCCTGATGCGTCTCTGGAAGAAAATCAGCATTTATTTCATTTATCCGGCCTGCATGCTCGCCGCGGGCCTTGCCGCAGGACTCGGCGTGCAGGAATTTTTTTATCCGAACCGGTTTCCCCCCGCCGAGGAGCGGACAAAAGAACCGGAAAATCAGGCGGAACCGGAGACGGAAGAACAGGCACGGGCTGAAGAAGGGCAGGTGCCTGCGGCCGTCGGACAGAAGCAGACGATCACGGCGGATACCCGGTATGTGGTGGAACGCTTCGACCTTACGGATTCCAGCAGGACGGAAACCGAAGAGCCGCTTCCCGCCCAGTATATCGGAATGGACTGGGAGGAATTTCTGGACGCCTGTGAGATCTATGAAGCTTCTCCGTCGCTGGCGGATCAGAGCATGGGCTTTCTTTCCATGTATGTGGAGCGCTTTTCTTCGGAAGAGGTGGTGGTCCGGAAAAATTACGAAAGCAGCGAAAAGCCGGAAGAATTTTATCTCGCCGTGGAGAACAACTATGTGGTGGTTTATGAAAAGGACAAAAGGACCCGCTTCATGTCCACGGGAATTCCGGTCCGAAGCCTGCCGGACGAGCTGGTGCAGGAGCTTTTGAACTTCAAATATATGGGCAGCGAAGCGCAGCTGTATGATTTTCTGGAATCCTATTCCAGCTGAAAAATGAGGAAGCTATGAGCAGAAGAAAAACGGGGATCATCGGAGGCGGGGCCTCCGGCATGATGGCGGCCCTTGCCGCGGCGGGAAAGAACGGGACAGGGGACGAGGTATTCATTCTGGAAAAAAAGGAACGGATCGGGAAGAAAATTCTGGCGACAGGGAACGGAAGATGCAATCTGACCAACCTGTCCTTTTGCATGGACAGGCTGGAGGAATATTACCGCGGGGCGCCCGCCGGACGGCTGCGGAGCCTTTTTTCCCGTTTTTCGCCGGAAGATACCTGCAGACTGTTTGAGAAAATGGGAATGCTGACCGTTTCCCGGGACGGCTATGTCTATCCGTTTTCCGGCCAGGCGTCCACGGTGCTGGATACGCTCCGCTTCGCGCTGGAGCGGAAAAAAGTGTGGATCCGGACGGAATGCAGAATTGGCGGGGTGGAGCCGCTGAAAAGGGGCGGATATCTGATACATACGAAGGACGGCGACGCGTATCGGTTTGACCGCCTGATCCTTGCCTGCGGTTCTCCTGCGGGACAGAAGGGGGGAGAAGGGATGGACGGATACGCTTACGCCGCTTCTCTGGGGCATACGGTGATCCCGCCGCAGCCGGCGCTTACGGCGCTTCGCTGTGAGGGAGATTTCTGGAAAGGGCTTGCGGGGGTTCGCTGTCAGGCGTCGGTCCGGCTGCTGATCGGGAAGCCGCAGAAGCCGGAGCCGGATTCGGAATATACGGAGGAAGGGGAGCTGCAGCTGACGGATTACGGCATTTCCGGCATTCCGGTCTTTCAGCTAAGCCGCCATGCCTCCCTGGCGCTGGCGGAGGGGAGACGGGTAAGAGCGCAGATCGATTTTCTTCCTTCCTTTGCGGGGAAGGAGGAGGAATACCGGAGGTTTGTGGAGGAAAGGCTTGCCGCCTGCAGGGGCTGGACTCTGGAAATGCTTTTCTGCGGCCTTGTGAATAAAAAGATCATTCTTACTCTTTTCAAACAGAACGGACTGAGGCTCCAGGATGCGGCGGAGCAGAGGAACGCGTCTTCTGTCCGAAGGGTCTTTTCCCTGCTTCGTGCCTTCCCCGTGCAGGTGAAGGCGGCCAACCCCTTCCCGGCCGCGCAGGTGTGCGCCGGCGGCGTGCCCCTTGACGAGGTGACGGACCGGATGGAATCCAGAAAGCGTCCGGGCCTGTTTTTCGCCGGAGAGCTTCTGGACGTGGACGGCAGGTGCGGCGGCTATAACCTGCAGTGGGCCTGGACCTCCGGATACCTCGCGGGCTGCGGGCAGGAGGCGGCGGGATGGGCGGACCGTTTTTAGCCGCGGGCGGTTTTCGCGGAAAAAAGCTTGTCCGCGGAAGGGGTTTGCGCTATACTCTATTCATTAAGCCTGAATCAGAAAGCAAAAGAACGAGAAAGCAGAACGTGGAATGATACAGATCAGACAGCTGAAGCTTCCGCCGGGGCATACGGAACGGGAGCTTGTGGAAAAAACGGCGAAGGCCCTGCATATCCGTCCGGAAGAGCTGGAAGCCTTCCGGATCGTAAGGCAGTCCATAGACGCCAGGAGGAAGCCGGAGATCCGGCTGGTCTATACGGTGGACGTGCAGGTGAAGGGATCGGAGAAGAAGCTGCTTGCGGCCTGCAGGAAAAATCCGGACATCGGCCCTTCGGACAGCGTGCGCTACCGCTTCCCCAGGCCCGGAAAGGAAACGCTGCAGGGCAGGCCCGTGATCGTGGGAACGGGCCCTGCCGGCCTTTTCTGCGGCTACCTGCTGGCGCAGGCCGGCTATCGTCCCATCCTTCTGGAACGGGGAGAGGACGTGGAAAGCAGGACCAGGCGGGTAGAGGAATTCTGGAAAACGGGGAAGCTTTCTCCCGATTCCAATGTGCAGTTCGGGGAAGGGGGAGCGGGAACCTTTTCCGACGGGAAGCTGAATACCCTGGTGAAGGACAGAGACGGAAGGAACGCGGAGGTGCTGCGGATCTTCGCGGAAAACGGCGCGCCGGATTCGATCCGCTATGAAGCCAGGCCGCATGTGGGAACGGACGTGCTGTCCCGGGTGGTAAAGAGCATGCGGGAACGGATCCTTTCCCGGGGCGGGGAGGTTCGTTTCGGCGCGAAGGTGACGGAGCTTCTCATCCGGGAAGGCAGGGTGCGCGGCGTGGCCTGCGAAAACGGGGAACAGATCGAAAGCGGGGCGGTGGTCCTTGCCATCGGCCACAGCGCCAGAGACACCTTCGCCATGCTGCTGGAAAAGGGGATCCCCATGGAGGCGAAAGCCTTCGCCGTGGGCTTCCGGGTGGAGCACCCCCAGGAGCTGATCAATCTTTCCCAGTATGGAGAAGGCGCTCCGAAGGGACTCCCGCCGGCTTCCTATAAGCTGACCGCCAGGACCTCGGAGGGAAGGGGCGTTTATTCCTTCTGCATGTGTCCGGGAGGCTATGTGGTAAACGCCTCCAGCGAGCCGGGACGGCTCGCGGTCAACGGGATGAGCTACAGCGGCAGGGATGGGAAAAACGCCAACAGCGCCATCATCGTTTCCGTTACCCCGCAGGATTACGGCGCGGACGGCCCCCTTTCCGGCATCCATTTTCAGCGCATGCTGGAGGAGCGGGCCCATCTTGCGGCGGACGGGGCGGTTCCCGTGCAGAGATACGCAGACTATGCGGAACGCTCCGGCGAAGAGAGAAGAGCGCGCTTTGTGCGGGAGGATTTTTCGCCCGCCATTAAGGGAAACTGGAAAGAGGCGGATCTGAGAGGGATCCTGCCGCCGCCGGTGAGAAAGGCGTTCCTGGAGGGCATGGAGGCCTTCGACCGGATGATTCCCGGTTTTGCGGACGATGCGGTCTGTCTGGCCGGGGTGGAAAGCCGGACCTCCTCCCCGGTGCGCATACCCAGAGACGAAAGCCTGCAGTCCGCCGTGCGGGGACTGTATCCCTGCGGCGAGGGGGCGGGCTATGCGGGCGGGATCACCTCCGCCGCCATGGACGGCATGCGGGCCGCGGAGGCGATCATTTCCCGATATGCCTGCAGACAGGACGAAAGGAACGAAGGACAGGAAGAAAACGATGGAACAGTATCGAAGCAGACTGAAGGATAAGAAAAGGATCGTGGTGAAGATCGGTTCCTCCTCCCTGCAGCATCCGCAGACCGGCGAGCTGGATTATATCAAGCTGGAGGTTCTGGTAAGAGAGCTGTGCAATCTGAGGAATCAGGGAAAGGATGTGGTGCTCGTCACCTCCGGCGCCATTGCCCAGGGAAGGAAGGCCATGCATCTGACCGAGGAGGATTTCGGCAGGAACCGGATCGCCATGAAGCAGGCCTGCGCCGCCATCGGACAGGCGCGGCTGATGATGACCTACGAACGGATTTTTTCCGAATATAATCAGGTGACGGCGCAGATCCTGATGACCAAAAATACGGTGGTGGACAATCTGAACCGCTACAATGCCCATAATACGTTCACCCAGCTTCTGGAAATGGGCGTGATTCCGGTGGTCAATGAAAACGACACCGTGGCGACCTATGAGCTGGAGCTGGACAACGATACCCTTTCGGCCATTGTCGCCGCTCTCATCGGGGCGGATCTTCTGATCCTGCTTTCCGATATCGACGGCCTGTATACGGACGACCCCAGACAGAATCCGGACGCCCGCTTCATCGATCTGGTGGAGGAGCTGAGCGAAGCCCATCTGAACATGGGAAAGAAAAGCACGGGAAGCAGCGTGGGGACCGGCGGGATGAACACCAAGCTGACGGCGGCGCAGATCGCGACAAGGTCGGGAGCGGACATGCTGATCGCCAACAGCCGGGACGTGAGGATCCTTCACAGGCTGATGGACGGGCAGAATCTCGGCACCCTTTTTGTGGCGCACAGGGATGAAAATTTCGATCTGCCCGGCTTTGTGTCGCGGCTGAACCAGTAAAGAAAAGGAGTCCGTATGGAAAAGCAGATGTCGATGGAGGAAAAGATCCGGCGGATCAACGAGCTGTACCATAAGTCAAAGCAGGAAGGGCTGACGGATCAGGAAAAGGAAGAGCAGGCCCGCCTGCGGCAGGATTATATCAACAGCGTGCGCGCCAATCTCCGGGCGCAGCTGAATAACATTAACATTCAGAACGAAGACGGTTCCGTCACCAATCTGGGAGAGGAACACGCGGCAAAGGGCTCCGGCCATGCGCAGTAACGATCCGGAGGCGGAAAAAGGGAGGCAGAGAAGGGAAGCGCTTGAGAGAAGGAGGAGGCTGACGCCGCAGGAAAGAGAACGCGCCGGCGGGCGGATCCTTTCGGCCCTCTGCGGCCTTGCCGCCTACCGGGAGGCCGGACGGCTCCTGGTATACGCCTCCATCGGGGACGAGGTTCCGACCCGGGAGCTGATCGGGCGGGCGCTTTCGGAAGGAAAAGAGGTGTACTGCCCCAGGGTAGAAGGGAAGGGGATCATGTCCTTCTACCGGATCCGGAAGCCGGAGGAGCTGACGCCGGGCTTTCGGGGCATTCCGGAGCCGCCGGCGGAGGAAGCGCGCAGATACCGGCCGGCCGTGCGGGAAGCTTTCCGGGACGTTTCGCCGGATCGCCGCGGCAGCGGCCCGGATCTGATCGTGATGCCGGGCGCGGCCTTTGACAGGAGCCTGGGAAGGCTCGGCTACGGAGGAGGCTTCTACGACCGCTTCCTTCAGACGCTGACGGAGAAAAAGGGGATGGAAACCGGGGCTTCGGACGCCCGGGCAGGGCTTAGGAGGATCGCGGTCTGCTTTTCCTGCCAGCTTCTGGAGCGGCTCTGCCAGGAGGAAACGGATATCCGGCCGGAGCTGATCGTAACGGAGGAAGAGATCATCGGACCGCTTCCGGCGCACGCCGCCGGAAAACAGGACCGGTAATCCGGCGGCGTGCGCCTGGATGGAAGGAACGGATGGAAAGGAAAAAAGAAAGGCAGGGACGGGAATGGAACTGAAGGAAATGGGAATGGCCGCTGCGGCGGTAAAGTATGATCTGGCCTGCATGCCGGAGGAGGAAAAGAACCGGGCGCTGTCCGAGGCGGCAAAAGGACTTCTTGCGGACATGGACAGGATCCTTGACGCAAACGAAAAGGATGTCAGGGAGGGAGAAGAAAAGGGCATGCATCCCGGCCTGGTGGACCGGCTGAGGCTTACGAAGGAACGGATCGAGGCCATGGCGGAGGGGATCCGTCAGGTCGGCGGGCTGCCGGATCCCGTGGGAGAGGTGCTGGACCGTTTTGTGCGGCCCAACGGCCTTCAGATCGAAAAACGCCGGGTCCCGCTGGGCGTGATCGGCATCATTTACGAATCCAGGCCCAACGTGACGGCGGACGCCTTCGCGCTGTGCTTCAAGGCGGGGAACGCCTGTATCCTGAAGGGCGGAAGCGACGCGCTTTCCTCCAATCTGGCGATCACGGAGAGCCTCCGGGCCTCTCTGGACCGGTGCGGGATCTGCCCGGACGCCGTTCAGCTCATCACTGATACGGACCGTGCGGTGACGGCGCAGTTCATGCGCATGAAGGAATATGTGGATGTGCTGATCCCCCGCGGAGGCGCGGGGCTGATCCGGACCGTGGTGGAGCACAGCACGGTGCCCGTGATCGAGACGGGAACGGGAAACTGCCATATTTATGTGGATGAATACGCGGACCTGGCAAAGGCAGTCCCCATCATCATCAACGCGAAGACCCAACGGATCGGCGTCTGCAACGCCTGCGAATCCCTGGTGATCCATGAAGCCGTAAGGGAACGCTTCCTGCCCGCGCTGGCGCAGGCGCTCCGGGAAAAGAGCGTGGAGCTCCGCGGGGACAGCCGCGCCAGGGAAGCGGTGCCGGATATGGAGGCGGCGACGGAGGAGGATTTCGGGACCGAATATCTGGACTATATCCTTTCCATCAAAACGGTGGACAGCCTGGAGGAAGCCATCCGTCACATCAACCGCTTCAGCACGGGCCATTCCGACGCCATCCTGACCGAGGATGCGGAGCGCGCGGAGCGCTTTTTAAACGAAGTGGATTCCGCCTGCGTCTATGTGAACGCCTCCACCCGGTTCACCGACGGCTTTGAATTCGGCTTCGGGGCGGAGATCGGCATCAGCACCCAGAAGCTTCATGCCAGAGGCCCCATGGGCTTAAAGGAGCTGACCTCCTACAAATATGTGATCCGCGGAAACGGACAGACCCGGCCTTAAAAAGACAGGAGGATGCGCCGTCCCGGATCATGAGGGATCGTGACGATATATTTCTGAAAAAAGGAGAGACGAGAGCATGAGCAGCGTAGTGGATAAATTTTTG
The DNA here is from genome assembly GCA_019115665.1 of Candidatus Eisenbergiella pullistercoris. Taxonomy (GTDB): domain Bacteria; phylum Bacillota; class Clostridia; order Lachnospirales; family Lachnospiraceae; genus Eisenbergiella; species Eisenbergiella pullistercoris. The sequence goes on from DXDD01000001.1 coordinate 34,969, forward strand.
AGATATGTGAAGATCGACACCCAGTCCTGGTCCCCCAGCGATACCTTCCCCAGCACGGAAAAGCAGAAGGACCTGGGAAGGCTCCTTGCGAAGGAGCTTCAGGAAATGGGAGCCTCCGATGTGAGGTTTGACGGGCAGTTCGGCTATGTATACGCCACCGTCCCTTCCACCCTGAAGGAAGGAAAGACCGCTCCCGTGCTCGGTTTCATCGCCCATATGGACACCTCCATGGCCATAAGCGGCAAAAATGTGAAGCCCCGGATCGTGGAAAATTATCCCGGCGGGGATATCGTCCTGAACGAGGCGCTTTCCATCGTCCTGAAGGCGGACGAAAATCCGGAGCTTGCCGGCTGCGTGGGAAAGAGCCTGATCGTCACCGACGGCACCACGCTGCTTGGCGCGGACGATAAGGCCGGCGTGGCGGAGATCATGGCCATGGCGGAATATCTGCTGGCCCACCCGGAAATCGAGCACGGAACCGTGCGCATCGGCTTTACGCCCGATGAAGAAGTGGGCGGCGGCGTGGACCACTTCGACGTGGAGGGCTTCGGCGCGGACTATGCCTACACCGTGGACGGCGGCGCGCTGGGCGAGCTGGAATATGAAAACTTCAACGCGTCGGACGTTGTTCTGCACGTGAACGGCTGCAGCGTCCATCCCGGAAGCGCGAAGGGGAAGATGAGAAACGCCATCCTTCTGGCGCAGGAATTCCAGTCCCTGCTCCCGGCCCATGAGGCTCCGGAAGCGACGGAAGGGTATGAGGGCTTCTATCACCCCGGCACGATCCAGGGCAACGTGGAGCATGTGGATGTGGATTATATCATCCGTGACCATGACAGGGAGAAATTTGAGGAAAAGAAGGCGTTTTTCCGGAAAGCGGCAGAATTCCTGAATGCAAAATACGGCGACGGCACCATTATGGTGGACATGAAGGACAGCTATTACAACATGAAGGAAAAGATCCTTCCGGAAAATGCCCACCTGATCGACAACGCGGTGAAGGCCATGGAAATGGAGGAGGTCTCCCCTCAGATCATCCCCATCCGCGGAGGCACGGACGGAGCAAGACTGTCCTTCATGGGACTTCCCTGCCCGAACCTGTGCACGGGAGGGCAGAACTGCCATGGGAAATTTGAGTATGCCTGCATCGAATCCATGGAAACGACGGTGAAGATCCTGCTCAACATCATTTCGCTGTATGCCGAAGGGATAAAATAACGGAAAGGGACAGGTACGAATGACGGACGAAAAACTGGAAACGCTTCTTGCTTCCATTGACTTATCACAGCCGGCGCCGGAGGAGGAGCCGCTGCGGCAATACTATTTCCTGAAAAAATGCCGCCTTCATGTGCGCAGGCTCTCCGAGCGGCTGGGCAGGCCGCTGACGGCCTGCGTCACCACCTTCGGCTGCCAGATGAACGCCAGGGATTCCGAAAAGCTGTCCGGCATTCTGGAGCAGGCGGGATATGTGCTCACCGACAGCGAGGAGGCTGATTTTGACATCTACAATACCTGTACCGTCCGGGACAACGCGGATCAGCGGGTATACGGACGGCTGGGATATCTGAACGGCCTGAAGAAAAAGAATCCGCAGATGAAGGTCGCGCTGTGCGGCTGCATGATGCAGGAGCCCGGGACCATAGAGCAGATCCAAAAGAGCTACCGGTTTGTGGACCTGATCTTCGGTACGCATAATATTTACAAATTTGCGGAGCTTCTTAACACAAGCTTTGAGCAGGACGGCATGATCGTGGATATCTGGCAGGGCACGGACCGGATCGTGGAGGATCTTCCCGTGGAGAGAAAATATCCCTTCAAATCCGGCGTCAACATCATGTTCGGCTGCAACAATTTCTGCAGCTACTGCATCGTGCCCTATGTGCGGGGCCGCGAGCGCAGCAGAAAGCCGCAGGACATCCTGCGGGAGATCGAGCGTCTCGCGGCGGACGGCGTGGCGGAGGTGATGCTGCTTGGGCAGAACGTGAATTCCTACGGGAAGAATCTGGAGCAGCCGGTCACCTTTGCCCAGCTGCTTTCCGAGGTGGTGAAGATCGACGGCATCAAACGCGTGCGGTTCATGACCTCCCATCCCAAGGATCTGTCCGACGAGCTGATCCGGGTGATGGCTTCGTCCGACAAGATCTGCCGCCATCTGCACCTGCCGCTCCAGTCCGGCTCCACCCGGATCCTTACGGCCATGAACCGCCGCTATACGAAGGAGCAGTATCTTGATCTGGTGGAACGGATCCGCGCCGCCATTCCGGACATCGCCCTGACCACGGACATCATCGTTGGCTTTCCGGGAGAGACGCCGGAGGATGTGGACGAGACCATCGATGTGATAAAAAAGGTGCGCTTTGACAACGCCTTCACTTTCCTCTATTCCAAACGCACCGGGACGCCGGCCGCTTCCATGGAAAATCAGGTGCCGGAGGATGCGGCGCATGCCGGCTTTGACCGGGTGTTAAAAACCGTTCAGGAGACGGCGAGGCAGCAGGTGAAGCGCCTGTCCGGAAGAACCGTGGACGCCCTGGTGGAAGAGGTGAACGAGCACGACGCCAGCCTGGTCACAGGGCGGCTTTCCAATAACATCCTGGTCCATTTCCCGGGAGACGCTTCCCTGATCGGGAAGATCGTGCCGGTGAAGCTGGAGGAAAACAAAGGGTTTTATTTTCTGGGAAAACAGGCGGAATAACGATATACGAAGGAGAGACAGAATACATGGCGGAAATGACACCGATGATGCGTAAATATATGGAAACGAAGGAGCAGTATCCGGACTGCATCCTTTTTTACCGCCTCGGTGATTTTTATGAAATGTTTTTTGACGACGCGCTGACGGCTTCCCGGGAGCTTGAGATCACGCTTACCGGAAAGGACTGCGGGCTTGAGGAGAGGGCGCCCATGTGCGGCGTCCCTTATCATGCGGTGGAAGGGTATCTGAGCCGCCTGGTCGGAAAGGGATACAAGGTGGCCATCTGCGAGCAGGTGGAGGATCCCAAGCTGGCGAAGGGACTGGTGCGCCGGGAGGTGGTCCGGATCGTTACGCCGGGAACCAACCTGAACCTGCAGTCTCTGGAAGAAAACAGAAACAATTTTCTGATGTGCATCGCCTGGTTTTCCGGGAAGGCGGGCATCTCCGCGGCGGATGTGACCACAGGGGACTATTATCTGACGGAGGTGGAGGACAACCGGAAGCTGATGGATGAGATCGTGCGCTATTCGCCGTCCGAGATCGTCTGTAACGACGCCTTTCTGGTGAGCGGCATGGATCTGGAGGATCTGAAGGGGAGGCTTGGGATTTCCATTTCCTCTCTGGAATCCCGCTATTTTGACGAAACGCTCTGCCGGAACGTGCTGCAGGAGCATTTTCATGTGGGCTCCCTGTCCGGGCTGGGCGTGGAGGAATTTCCCAATGGAATGATCGCTGCCGGGGCGCTCCTTTCCTATCTGTATGAGACGCAGAAGATCCCGCTCAGCCATTTCACGCACATCGAGCCCTATCTGGTGAACCGCTTCATGCTTCTGGACAGCTCCACCAGAAGGAATCTGGAGCTGACGGAGACGCTGCGGGAGAAAAATAAAAGAGGCTCCCTTCTGTGGGTGCTGGATAAGACCAAAACCGCCATGGGAGCCAGGATGCTGCGCTCCTTCCTGGAGCAGCCCCTGGTCAGGAAGGCGGAGATGGAGGAGCGCCTGGACGCGGTGGAGGCCTTCTGCAGGGACCCGCTTTCCCGCGATGAGATCCGGGAGTACCTGAACCCGGTCTATGATCTGGAGCGGCTTCTGGGAAAGGTGAGCTACAAGACGGCCAATCCCCGGGATCTGATCGCCTTCCGCAGCTCCATGGAGATGCTTCCGCCCATCAAGACCGTGCTGAGAAATCTTCCCGGCGCGGCCAACCAGAGGATCGAAGAGGAGATCGACGGACTGGAGGATCTGTGTGAGCTGATCCGCAGCTCCATCGAGGACGAGCCTCCCGTTTCCATCCGGGAGGGCGGCATGATCCGGGAGGGCTACAACGAGGATGTGGACAACCTGCGCCGGGCAAAAACAGAGGGAAAGACCTGGCTTGCCGAGCTGGAAAATACGGAGCGGGAACGCACGGGGATTAAGAATCTGAAGATCAAATACAACCGGGTATTCGGCTACTATTTTGAGGTGACAAAATCCTATCTGGACCTGGTTCCGGCGGATTACAGCAGAAAGCAGACGCTGACCAACGCGGAGCGCTTTACCATGCCCCGGCTGAAGGAGCTGGAGGATACCATCCTGAACGCGGAGGACAAGCTCTGCAGCCTGGAATATGACCTGTTCTGTGAGATCCGGGACCGGATCGCCTCCCAGGTGGAGCGCATCCAGACCACGGCCAAGGCCATTGCCAGACTGGATGTGTTCTGCTCCCTTTCCCTGACGGCGGAGCAGAATCATTATGTCAGACCCGCTCTGAATGAAAAGGGCCTCATCAACATCCGGGACGGACGCCATCCCGTGGTGGAAAAGATGATCGACCACGACATGTTCATTCCCAACGACACGTATCTGGACAATCATTCCCACCAGATCGCCGTGATCACGGGCCCGAACATGGCCGGAAAATCCACCTACATGCGTCAGACCGCCCTGATCGTGCTGATGGCGCAGATCGGAAGCTTCGTCCCCGCAAGAAAGGCGGATATCGGCGTGGTGGACCGGATTTTCACCAGAGTGGGAGCCTCGGACGACCTGGCCAGCGGCCAGAGCACCTTCATGGTGGAGATGAGCGAGGTGGCCAACATTCTGAGAAACGCCACGAAGAACAGCCTGCTGATTCTGGACGAGATCGGGCGCGGAACCTCCACCTTTGACGGGCTTGCCATCGCCTGGGCGGTGATCGAGCACATCAGCAGCCGCAAGCTCCTGGGCGCGAAAACTCTGTTCGCCACCCATTATCACGAGCTGACGGAGCTGGAAGGCAAGATGAGCAACGTGAACAACTACTGCATCGCCGTCAAGGAGAAGGGAGACGATATCGTTTTCCTGAGAAAGATCATCAAGGGCGGCGCGGATAAGAGCTACGGCATCCAGGTGGCCAGGCTGGCCGGCGTTCCGGATATGGTCATCGACCGGGCCAAGGAGATCGTGGAGCAGCTTTCCGACAACGACATCACCGAAAAGGTGCAGAGCATTTCCGTCGCGGAGAGCGCTGCAGCGCCGTCCAGAAAGAAAGAGCACTACGACGAGGTGGATCTGGAGCAGATCTCCCTGTTCGATACGGTGACGGACGCGGATGTGCTGGAGGAGCTGAAAAACGTGGAGGTCAGCACCATGACGCCCCTGGACGCCCTGAACACCCTGTACCGGCTGCAGAATAAGCTGAAGAACCGGTGGTAAGCAGCACGGAAAGAATTTCTAAGCCGGCAAAAGACGCCGGCTAAGAAATTCTACGGGCTGTTTCAGCCCTTTCCCGTGCCGAAGAATGGCTCCGCTTCAGGAGAGCCTGAAACGGAGCCATTCTTCCGGGGTGTTGGCGGCGGGGAGGAAGGAGATTGCTATGGCAGAGATCAGGCTGCTGGACAGCAGCACGATAGATAAGATCGCGGCGGGCGAGGTGGTGGAGCGGCCCGCCAGCGTGGTGAAGGAGCTGGTGGAAAACGCCATGGATGCGGGAGCGGACGCGGTGACGGTGGAGATCCGGGACGGCGGCTGCTCCTTTATCCGGGTGACGGACAACGGGGACGGCATTGAGAAGGAGCAGATCCGGAAGGCCTTTTTCCGGCATGCCACCAGCAAGATCAGCACGGCGGAGGACCTGTATCATCTGCACAGCCTGGGCTTCCGCGGTGAGGCGCTTTCCAGCATCGCGGCGGTTTCCATGGTGGAGCTGGTCACCAAAACAAAGGCTTCCCTTACCGGGATCCATTACCGGCTGGACGGCGGGATGGAAAAGGAATTTTCCGAGATCGGCGCGCCGGAGGGCACTACGATGATTGTGCGCGAGCTTTTTTTCAACACGCCGGTGCGGAAAAAGTTTCTGAAGACCCCTGCGACGGAGGGAAGCTATGTATCCGACCTGATGGAGCATATGGCGCTGTCCAGGCCCGACGTGGCTTTCCAGTTTCTGGTCAACGGGAACGTGCGCTTCCATACCTCGGGAAACGGGGATCTCAGGGAGATCATTTACCGCATTTACGGCAGGGAGATCGCGGGCCAGCTTCTGCCCTTTCACGCACAGACGGAGGGCCTGTCCATAGACGGTTTTCTGGGAAGCCCGTCCGTGGTGCGCGCCAACCGGAATTTTGAGTTTTTCTTCGTAAACGGAAGATATATCCGCAGCCCTCTTCTGTCCAAGGGACTGGAATCGGGCTACCGGGCGTATCTGATGCAGCATAAATTCCCCTTCGCTCTGCTGCATCTGACCTCCGATCCGGAACGGATCGACGTGAACGTGCACCCCTCCAAAATGGAGGTGCGCTTTAACGACCAGCCCGGCCTGTACGCCTTTCTGGAGGAGCAGGTGAGGGACGCTCTGCACCGGCGGGAAATGATCCCGGATGTGAAGCTGGACGGGAAGCCGGAAAGGAAAGCGGAAGAGGGGCTGACAAAGAAACCGGAAGCGAAGCCGGAAAGAAAACCGGAAGCGAAACCGGAAACGAAACCGGAAACGAAACCGGGCGGTCCTGTCGGGGAGACGAAGCCGGCAAAAAGCGCGGCTCCGCCTCCCATGCCGCCTGTGGCAAAGCGGGAAACGGCGGCGGAGGAGACCCTTTCGCCTGCGGCCGGAAAGACGGAGCCGGCCTGCCGGATGGAGAGCGCCGGGCAGCCGGAGGGGCAGAGGAAGCCGGAAATGCCGCCGGTGCAGCCTGTCCCCAAAAGCCGCGGGGAGGCCCCGCAGCCCTTTGAGACGGCCCGCCTGTCCCGTCTGCTCCGGGAGGAGGAAGGACAGTATCAGGTTTCCGAAGCAAAGCAGCTGGAGCTGTTTGACGGGAAGCTGTTAAGCGAAGAGGCGGCGAAGGAGTACCGGATCATCGGACAGGTTTTCGATACCTACTGGCTGGTGCAGTATGAGGACCGCCTTCTCATCATCGACCAGCATGCGGCTCATGAAAAGGTGAAGTATGAGGCTCTTGTGAAAAAGCTGAAGGAAGGGAAAGCGGACAGCCAGAATCTTGCGCCCCCTCTGATCCTGAATCTGTCCGCCCTGGAAGCGCACACGCTGAAGGAATACGGAGAATATTTTGCCGGAATGGGCTTTGAGATCGAGGATTTCGGCGGAAATGCCGCAGCGGTGCGCGCCGTGCCCTGCGATCTGTACGGACACTGCGAAAAGGATTTTCTGCAGGAGCTTCTGGACGAGCTGGCGGAGGAGCCGCCCAGAGGGACGCCCGCCGTGGTCGCGGAAAAGCTGGCGTCCATGGCCTGCAAGGCGGCGGTGAAGGGAAACATGCGCCTTTCCGAAAGGGAGATGGAGGCGCTTCTGGATCAGCTTCTGAAGCTGGACAACCCTTATCACTGTCCGCACGGAAGGCCGACCATCATCACCATGAGCAGAAATGAGCTGGAAAAGAAATTCAAGAGGATCGTCTGAATGAAGAAGGAAGAAGTCAAAACGCCGCTCATCATCCTGACCGGCCCGACGGCGGTGGGAAAAACGGCGCTGTCCGTGAAGCTGGCACAAAAAACAGGCGGAGAGATCATCTCCGCCGATTCCATGCAGGTCTACCGGCATATGGATATCGGTTCGGCCAAGATCCGGCCGGATGAAATGCGGGGCGTTCCCCATCATCTGATCGATGTGCTGGAGCCGCAGGAGGAATTCAACGTCACCGTTTTTCAGAATATGGCGAAGAAAGCGATCGGGGAGATCCGAAGCAGGGGGCATATTCCCATCCTGGCGGGAGGGACAGGCTTTTATATCCAGGCGGTGCTGTATGACATCGATTTTACGGAAAACGCGGAAGAAACCTCCGTACGGGAGGCGCTGGAGCGTACGGCAGAGGAGAAGGGAGCGGAATATCTGCATCAGATGCTGAAGGAGGTTGATCCCGAATCCGCCGCGCTGATCCATGCCAACAACATCAAGCGGACGGTCCGCGCCCTGGAATATTACATGCAGACCGGACAGAAGATCTCGGAGCACAATGAGAAGGAACGAAGCCGCCGGAGCGCCTATAACGCCTGCTATTTTGTGCTGAACGACGAGAGGGAGAAGATCTATGAAAGGATCGACCGCCGGGTGGACCGGATGCTCTCGGACGGACTGGTAAAGGAGGTGCAGGCGCTGAAGGAAATGGGCTGCACCAGAGATCTGGTGTCCATGCAGGGTCTCGGCTATAAGGAGATCCTGGGATATCTGGACGGAGAATACGATCTGGACCGGGCGGTCTATCTGATCAAACGGGACACCAGACATTTCGCGAAAAGACAGCTGACATGGTTCCGCAGGGAACGGGACGTGATCTGGCTGAACCGGCAGGATTTTCCCTCAGAGGACGCGATCCTTTCCCGGATGATCGCGGAATGTGAAGAAAGAGAAATGCTGCGGGAGCGTCCCGCGCCGCAGGAAGAAAAAGCGCGGGACGGAAAAGAAAGGAACGGTTGACAGGAAGATGGAAAAAAAGGAAGAAACGGCATACAGAAAAAAACAGACAGCGGAAACGGAGGCTTCCATCACGGATTTCTACCGCACCATGGGAATCTCCGAACCGGTCTGCGCCTTCGGGGAAAGCGTGCTCGCCTCTCTGGAGGAACGGTTTAAGGGGATCGACGAAACGGCGGAATACAACCAGATGAAGGTGCTCAAGGCCATGCAGGATAACCGGGTGAGCGAGGCCTGCCTGCTGGGAACCACGGGCTACGGCTACAATGATCTGGGCAGGGATACGCTGGAGGCGGTCTACGCGTCCGTTTTCCATACGGAGGACGCCCTGGTGCGCCCGCAGATCACCTGCGGCACCCATGCGCTGGCGCTCGCCCTGATGTCGAACCTCCGTCCCGGCGACGAGCTGCTTTCCCCGGTGGGGAAGCCCTACGATACGCTGGAGGAGGTGATCGGCATCCGGGAAAGCAGAGGCTCCCTGAAGGAGTACGGCGTCAGCTACCGCCAGGTGGATCTTCTGCCGGACGGCGGCTTTGATTATGAGGGCATCCGCGCCGCTCTGAACGAAAAAACGAAGCTGGTCACCATCCAGCGCTCCAAGGGCTATCAGACCAGGCCCACCCTTTCCGTAGCGTCCATCGGGGAGCTGATCGCCTTCATCAGGGGGATCCGGCCGGATGTGATCTGCATGGTGGACAACTGCTACGGAGAGTTCGTGGAGCGGATCGAGCCCACCGACGTGGGGGCGGATATGTGCGTGGGCTCCCTCATCAAAAATCCGGGCGGCGGCCTCGCGCCCATCGGCGGCTATATCGCGGGGAAAAAGGAGTGCGTGGAAAATGCGGCCCGCCGCCTGACCTCCCCGGGCCTGGGAAAAGAGGTCGGCGCTTCCCTGGGGATCCTTCCCCAGTTTTATCAGGGCTTCTTTCTTGCCCCCATCGTGACGGCAGGCGCGCTGAAGGGAGCGATCTTTGCGGCGAATCTGTTTGAACGCCTGGGCTTTCCGGTGGTGCCGAACGGGACGGAAAGCCGGCACGATATCATCCAGGCCGTCACCTTCCGCGATCCGAAGGGACTGATCGCGTTCTGCGAGGGGATCCAGGCCGCCGCTCCGGTGGACAGCTTTGTGGTTCCGGAGCCCTGGGACATGCCCGGCTATGACAGTCAGGTGATCATGGCGGCGGGAGCCTTTGTGTCCGGCTCCTCCATCGAGCTATCCGCGGACGGACCCTTAAAGCCGCCCTATGCGGTCTACTTCCAGGGCGGCCTCACCTGGCCTCACGCCAAGTTCGGCATCCTGAAGGCGCTGCAGCGCTGCGTGGACGCGGGAGCGGTCCGTCTGCAGCGCTGAAGCCGTCCGGCAGGCAGCCCGCCCGGGCTGAGAGCGGCCGCCTGCCTTTCGGCCTGTCGGAATGGGAGGAAAGCCGTCGGATAAGGCGAAATTTTTTCCCATTCGCTTCTATACACCGATTTGGAAGTATGTTAATATATGTATTGGAAAAACCTGTAAGGATAAACGGATGAAGAAGATGAAGAGTAAAAACGGATGGACCTGTCTGCTTCTTGTGCTTGCGGGAGTGGTGCTTGGCGGCTTTATCGGCAGCCTGTTTCCCTCCACCATGCTGAACTTCGGACAGACCTTTGGACTGACCAGCCCGATGGTCCTGGATTTCGGGATCCTGACCATCACCTTTGCGCTGACCATTAAAATTACGATCGCGAGCATTCTGGGGATCGTGATCGCGCTGCTCATTTACCGATTCCTGTAAACGGAGGCCGCGCGCGGCACAGCCGTTCCTTTCAGCATTTGCCTGCCTTTTGGATAAGCGTTCGGAAACGTGCGGAAAAGAGGCAGTATGAATCGGACAACTGAAAAACAACCATGCTATGAGGAGATGAAGCCCTATGAGAAGTTTCTGGCCAGAGGGCCGGAATATCTCACGGAGGCGGAGCTTCTTGCGATCATCATCCGGACGGGGACGAAGAATCAGGATTCCCTGCAGCTCGCGAAGCAGGTCCTGTCGCTTCCCAAGGGACAGGAACTTGGGCTTTCCGGCCTGCAGTACCTGTCCGTGGCCGACCTGTGCAGGGTCAGCGGGATCGGAGAGGTGAAGGCGGTGAAGATCAAGTGCATCATCGAGCTTTCCCGCCGCCTTTCTATGGCGGACAGAAGGGAGCGCCTTCAGTTTACCAGGCCGGAAACCGTGGCAGACTATTACATGGAGCGCATGCGGTACCTGCAGACGGAGGAGGTGATCCTGGCGATGACCGACAATAAGAACCGGCTGATCTGCGACAGGGTGCTTTCCAGGGGAACGGTGAACTGTTCCCTAATGTCGCCCAGGGAGGTCTTTCTCGTAGCGCTGGAATACCAGGCGGTACATATCCTGCTGATCCACAATCACCCCAGCGGCGATGCGGCGCCAAGCAGACAGGATATTGAAATTACGGAGCATCTTGCCAGGCTGTGCGACATGATGCAGCTGCCCCTTCTGGATCATATCATTGTGGGGAACGGCTGCTATGTGAGCTTTAAGGAATCCGGCCTGCTCAAATAAGGAAGGAGAAATCGTTTTGTCTACGAATGCTTTTGGAATTGATCTGGGTACGAGCAATATCAAGATTTACAGCGCGGCGGACGATCACATCATGATCGAAAAGAACATGATCGCGATCCAGAATAAGAAAAACATCTTCGCCTACGGAGATTCCGCCTACGAAATGTATGAAAAGGCGCCGGGAAACATTCAGATTTCCTATCCGCTGATGAACGGCGTGATCGCCGATATCCGGAATATGGAAACGCTGGTGCGCTTTTTCATTACGGATATTTCCAAGGGGAATGTGAAGCCCGCGGATTATTACATCGCGGTCCCGACGGATATCACGGAGGTGGAAAAGAGGGCCTTTTACGACCTGATCAAGGACGCGGGCGTGAAGGCGAAAAAGATCATGGTGGTGGAAAAGGCTGTGGCGGACGGCCTCGGCCTTGATATCGACGTGAAAAATTCCCAGGGCGTTCTGGTGGTAAACGTGGGACACGATACCACGGAGGTTTCGATCCTTTCCCTGGGAGGCATCGTGCTGAGCCGTCTGATCAAAACCGGAGGCCTGAAGTTCGACGAGGCCATCCGCGGAGCGGTCCGCAAGGAATACGGCCTTCTGATCGGAGGAAAGACGGCGGAAAGCATCAAAAAATCCCTTGTGGCCATGGAAGAGGCGGGAACGGGAGCGCAGGTGTTCGGCCGCGATATCGTGACCGGCCTCCCGGTGGAGAGGGAGATCCCCTCCGACCTGGTGGTTTCCTGTCTGGAGGAGCACTTTAACGCGATCATCGACTGCGTGAAGCTGATCCTGGAGCGCACCCCTCCGGAGCTGGGCGCGGACATTTACCGCCACGGCATTTACCTGACCGGCGGGGCGTCCCAGGTCAGCCATCTGGCCGACCGCCTGAAGAACAGCACGGGGCTGAAGGTGAACGTGGCGGAGCGGCCTGTGGAAAGCGTGGTCCTGGGGCTCGCCAAGATCCTGAACGATGACAATTACAAGTCGGTTGCCTATGCGATCGAAGGGATGGGTAAATGAGTCCTGTAATCAAAAAAAAGAAAAACAAGTTCACGCTTCCCGGAAAATATGTGCTTCTGATCCTTTCCGGACTCTGCGTGCTTCTGATGATCATTACCTTCCGCACGAACCTTTTTGAGGGCCCGCTGCGGACTGCGGCAGGATATATCGTGGTTCCCTTTCAGGAGGGCATTGCCTCCATCGGCGGCTATCTTTATGACCGGGCGGAGGAAATGGGACGGCTTCAGGATGCGCTGGAGGAAAACGAACGGCTCCAGGAGGAGATCGACAGCCTGACCATGGAAAACGCGCAGCTGCAGCAGGAACGCTATGAGCTGGAAAACCTGAGGGAGCTTTATGAGATCGACGGAGAAACGGCTGATTATGAGAAAACGGGCGCGCGGGTGATCGCCAGCGACGCCACCAACTGGTTCTATTCCTTTACCATCGACAAGGGAGAGCAGGACGGCATCGCCGTGGACATGAACGTGATCGCCGGAGGCGGTCTCGTAGGCCGCGTTGTGAGCGTGGGGCCGAATTATGCGAGGGTGCTTTCCATCATTGCGGACAATTCCAATGTATACGGGACCGTGCTTACCACATCGTCCAACCTCCTGGTATCCGGCGACCTGCAGTCGGTGATGACGGAGGGCGTGATCCGCTTTGAACAGCTTTCAGACCGGGACGATCAGGTCCGTCAGGGAGACAAGGTAGTCACCTCTGCCATCAGCAGCAAGTACCTTCCGGATATCCCGATCGGATTTATCGGCTCCATTGAGACCGCCGCCAACAACATGACAAAATTCGGAACCATTACGCCGGCCGTGGATTTTCAGCATCTGCAGGAGGTCCTTGTGATCCTGGAGACCAGGCAGCAGATTCCGGAAGAAGAGTAGAAAGGCGGTGCGGCATGAATGTGAGAAAATATCTGGTGCTGGCGCTCCTGCTCCTTCTCTGCTATCTGCTGCAGGCGTCGGTGCTTCCGTCCGTCTCGTTCGGCGGGATCATGCCGAATCTGCTGATCATTTTTGTGGCGTCCTGCGGTTTTATGAACGGCGAGCTCTGCGGCCTGACCACAGGCTTTTTCTGCGGCCTGCTGGTGGATATCTTCGGCGGCGACGTGATCGGCTTTTACGCGCTGATTTATATGATAACAGGATATATCAACGGCATGTTCCAGAGGATTTTTTATCCGGAGGACATTAAACTGCCGTTGATATTGATTTTGGGAAGCGATGCGGGATACGGGCTGCTGTGCTACCTGCTGCTGTTTCTGCTGAGAAGCAGGCTGGATATCGGTTTTTATCTTCTGCGCGTCGTGGTGCCCGAAGCGGTTTATACGATCGTGGTCGCCATTGCGGTGTACCCGCTTCTGCTTCTGATACATAAGAAACTTGAGACGGTACAGAAAGGAAGTAAGGAGTAGGAATTTGTTTGAAAGAATACGCGACGGCATCGTAAACTTCATAACCTCCCGTACCTCCGTCCTCACGATCCTTTTCCTTGTGATGGCGGGCGTGCTGATCCAGAGGATCTTTGAGCTCCAGATCGTGAACGGAGAGACCTATCAGAATGAATTTTCCCTTCAGATCCGGAAGGAAAGGTCCATTCCCAGCGCCCGCGGAAACATCTATGACCGGAACGGAAAGCTCCTTGCCTACAACGATCTGGCCTATTCCGTGACCATCGAGGATGTGTATGAAAACACCAACAAGAACGCGAATATGAACGCGACCCTTCTGGAGGTTTTCCGGATCCTGGAGGAAAACGGGGACGAAGTGGTGAGCGATTTCAACGTTTACCTGGATGAGGACGGGGATTATGCCTTCAGCGTCAGCGGGACAAGCCTGCTGCGCTTCCTGGCGGACGTGTACGGCTACGCTTCCATCGATTCGATGGAGGAATGGGAGCGGAATTCCACGCCGCAGGAGCTGATCGATTTCCTGTGCGAAAACTACGGGATCGGGGAACGGACGGACCCGGACGACAGAAGCACCTTCGTGCCCGGACAGGGCTATACGAAGGAGGAGGTTTTAAAGCTGGTGACGGTCCGTTATGCCATGCGGGCCAACAGCTATCAGAAATACATACCGACCACCATCGCCACGGACGTGAGCGAGAGGACCGTGGCCGCCATTGAGGAAAACAAGGAAGCGCTGACCGGCATCGATATTGCGGAGGATACGATCCGCAGATATGTCAACGGCACCTATTTTTCCCACATCATCGGCTATACGGGAAAGATTTCCGCGGAGGAAATGGAAAGTCTGAATGAGCAGACCGACGACGGCTCCGGCGAGGACCGGTATGAGATGAACGATACGGTGGGAAAATCCGGCATCGAAAGCGTGATGGAAACGTATCTGCAGGGCAAGAAGGGAAGCGAGATCATCTATGTGGACAACCTGCAGAGAGAGATCTATTCGGAGGGCCGGGTGGAATCCGTTGCGGGAGGAAACGTCTATCTGACGCTGGACGCCGACCTGCAGGAGGCGATATACAATATTCTGGAGGAGAGTATCGCCGGCATCCTGCTGGACAAGATCCGGAATGTGAAGGAGTTCCATTCCACCGGGCGGGCGTCTGACATCATCATTCCCATTGACGACGTTTATTTCGCCCTGTTCAACAACAACGTGATCGACATGGATCATCTGGCGTCGGAGGAAGCGGGCGAATATGAGAAGGAGGTATATCAGGCCTTCCTCTCCTGGCGGGAACGGGTGCTGGCCTGGCTGCAGCAGGAGCTGTATGCGGACCGGACGCCGTATGATCAGCTGGAGGAGGAATTTCAGGCTTACGAAAGCTATATCGTAAACGACCTTCTGATCGACAGTACGGGCGTGCTGGCCGTGGATTCCCAGGATGAGGTCTATCAGCAGTGGGCTTCGGAGGAAACGCTTTCCCTGAGCGAGTTTCTGGAATATGCCATCGCACAGAACTGGGTGGATGTGACGGAGCTTGACATGGAGGAAAGCTACGCCGATTCCGCAGAGGTTTTCGACCAGCTGGCGGAGTTCATCGCCCGGGAGCTTGACAGCAGGACCTTCTATAAGGAAATGTACCGGTATATGATCCGGAACAACGCCATTAACGGAAGGCAGGTCTGTATGCTCCTGATCGAACAGAAGCTGGTTTCGGTGTCGCAGGAGGAAGAAGAGGAGCTTCGCTCCGGGGCGGTTTCTTCTTATGATTTTATGAGAAGGATGATCTCGGAGCTTCAGATCACGCCGGCGCAGCTGGCGCTGAACCCCTATTCCGGTTCCTGCGTGGTGGTGGATCCGAATTCCGGCGAGGTGCTGGCGCTGGTCAGCTATCCAAGCTATGACAATAACCGGCTGGCAAACGGCGTGGACGCGGATTACTATGCCGGCCTGCAGAGCGACCTGTCCAATCCGCTGTGGGATTACGCCACGCAGATGCGTTCGGCTCCCGGCTCCACCTACAAGCCGGTGGTGGCCAGCGCCCTTCTCATGGAGGGAGTGACGAATCTTACGGAGACCGTGAACTGCGTCGGCGCATTTACGCGGTTTGAGGACAGGACCTTCCGCTGCCATATCTATCCGGGCGCTCACGGAGAACTGAATATCACGGGAGCGATCACCAGATCCTGCAACTATTTCTTTTATGAAATGGCTTACCGGATGGGAACCTCGGAGGACGGGACCTTTGATTCGGATCTGGCCAATGAGAAAATAAAGGTGTACGCCGATCTCTACGGACTGACGGAAAAATCCGGCGTTGAGATCGAGGAATCCACGCCCCAGTTTTCCACGGAAAACGCGGTCCCTTCCGCCATCGGACAGGGAAATCACAACTATACCACGGCAGGCCTCGCCCGTTATGTGGCGACTGTCGCCAACAGAGGAACCTGCTACAATCTGAGCCTTCTGGACCGGGTGACGGACCACGCGGGAAATCTGCTGGAGGATTTCACCCCGGAAGTGAGAAATACCATCGAAATGCCCACCTCCTACTGGGATGCCATTCACGAGGGAATGCAGGGCGTAACGGAAAACAAGGCTTATTTCAGAGAGCTTTCGATCGATACGGCGGGAAAGACCGGTACGGCGGAAATCACCAGTCTGGTTCCGAACCACGCGCTGTTCATCGGGTTCGCACCCTGTGAGAATCCGGAAATCTCTCTTGCGGTCAGGATCGGAAACGGATATTCTTCCGACTATGCTTCCCAGGTGGGCTGCAAGGTCATTGAATATTATTTCGGACTGAACGAGGAGGATGAGATCATTACCGGAGGAGCCGATATCTCGGAAGACGCGGGCGGAGGCGATTGATACGAAAACGGGCAGAAGAGATGCGGTCGTGATCCGGCGGTTTCAAAAAGGGATCAGCCTGCATCTGGATGAAAAAATGGATTTTGAGGAGCTGGAAACGGCAACGGCGGAAAAATTCCGCCGGGCTGCGCCCTTTTTTCAGGACGCCTGCGTAGCCGTTTCCTTTGAGGGACGTTCCCTGACGCCGGAGGAGGAAAAACGGCTGGTGAACGTCATTTCGGAGAATTCCTCTCTGGAAGTGACCTGCGTGCTGGAAAGGCAGGAGGAGGACGGCGCGGTATATGCCCGCGCTGTGGAGTCCGCCTTCCGGCATTTCGCACAGAGGGACAACACGGGCAGATTTTACCGGGGGACCCTGAAAAGAGGGCAGATCCTGGAAGCCTCGGAAAGCGTTGTCGTGATGGGCGATGTGAAGCCCGGCGCGTGCGTGATCTCGGCCGGAAACGTGGTCATTCTGGGAGCCCTGCGCGGAACCGCGATCTGCGGCGGAGACGGAAGGGCGGGAAGCTTTGTCGCGGCGCTTGAAATGACCCCGCAGAAGCTCAAAATCGGGGATTTCAAATATACTGCAAAGGATAAGAAGGAGGAAGCCTTTCCCTGGTCCCTCCTTTCCGGAATCCGGGACGGCTGTGAAACGGACAGCCGCGGCCAGGAGGAGGAGAATGGAATACACCCGGAGGTGGCCTATGTGGAACAGAACCGCATAGTCCGCAGGACAATTTACGAATGAATCACTGACCGCCAAAGCGGCGTTCAGGGGACAAATATTCCGAACCGGAGGTATTTGTATGAGTGAAGTAATTGTCGTTACATCGGGTAAAGGCGGTGTGGGAAAGACGACCACCACCGCAAATGTCGGCACCGGCCTGGCCGCCATGGGAAAGCGGGTGGTGCTCATCGATACGGACATCGGCCTGCGCAACCTGGATGTGGTCATGGGGCTGGAGAACCGGATCGTCTATAATCTGGTGGATGTGGTGGAAGGAAACTGTCGGGTAAAGCAGGCGCTGATCAGGGATAAACGTTATCCGGGGCTGTATCTGCTTCCCTCCGCCCAGACGAGGGACAAAACCGCGGTGAACGAAAGCCAGATGATCAAGCTGATCGAGCATCTGAAGGGCCAGTTTGAATATATCATTCTGGACTGTCCGGCAGGGATCGAGCAGGGATTTAAAAACGCCATCGCAGGAGCCGACAGGGCCTTTGTGGTCACCACGCCGGAGGTTTCCGCCATCCGGGACGCCGACCGCATCATCGGCCTTCTGGAGGCGCATGATTTTTCACGGATCGATCTGGTGATCAACCGGATGCGCTATGACATGGTCCGCCGGGGCGATATGATGACCTCGTCGGATGTGGTGGACATTCTGGCGATCCCCCTGATCGGCATCGTGCCGGATGATGAAAACGTGGTGATCGCCACCAATCAGGGAGAACCCCTGGTGGGCAACAATACGCTGGCCGGACAGGCCTATCAGAACATCTGCTGCAGAGTTCTGGGAAAGGAGGTCCCTTTCCTGAATCTGGAGCACCCGGTATCCTTCTGGACAAAGGTCACAGGTATCTTTCATAAAAGTCAGGAGGGAAGGGTCGGATGAGAATACGCAGTCTTTTTCACAGAAAAACCTCCAGACAGGTGGCGAAGGACAGGCTGAAGATCCTTCTGATCTCGGACAGGGCAGGCTGCTCTCCGGAAATGCTGGAGATGATCAAGAAGGATATCGCGCAGGTGATATCCAGATACATGAGGATCGATACGGATCATATGGAAATTCAGATCAGCAAATCCGCGCTCCGTGGAAGAGGAAAAAACCCCACGCTCTATGCGGATATCCCGATTCTGGATCTCCGGAATCAGATGCTCTGACAATGAGGAAAACATGCTGAAACGATATCAACTAAAGAATTATGACTTCAAACTGATCCTGCTGCTGATCATGATCTCCGCCATCGGAGTTCTTGCGGTCGGCAGCGCGGATGAATCCCTCCAGCAGAGGCAGCTGGCCGGAGTCGCGCTGGGAATGACGATCATGGTGGTGATCTCCCTGATCGACTATTCCCAGATCCTCCGGCTGTACTGGGTCTATTACGTGCTGTCCATCGGCATGCTTGCGGCCGTTCTGATCTGGGGAGAAGAGGTGAACGGGGCGACGCGCTGGATCAATATCCCACACCTGATCCAGTTCCAGCCTTCAGAAATTACAAAAATTTTATTGATTTTATTTTACGCACAGTTTATTATTAAACATAGGGAAAAGCTGAATACATTCCGAATCCTTTCCCTCTGCGTGCTGCTGGTGCTGCCGGCGATCGTCCTTTTATACATGGAGCCGAACCTTTCCACCACCATCCTTTACTGCATTCTTTTCTGCGTACTGATGTTTGTGGGAGGGCTGAGCTATAAGATCATCGGGGCCGTGCTTGCGGTTGCCGTTCCGTCCCTGGCGGTTCTGCTCTACCTGGTGATGCAGCCGGGACAGACGCTCATCAGAGGCTATCAGCTTACCAGGATCCTGGCGTGGCTGAATCCGGAGCAGTACGCGGATACGGAAGCCTATCAGCAGCTGAATTCCGTCATGGCGATCGGTTCCGGCCAGCTTTGGGGAAAGGGCCTGAACAATAATGTAATAGCGTCCGTAAAGAACGGTAATTTCATTCCGGAGCCGGAAACGGATTTTATTTTTGCTGTAATCGGGGAAGAGCTGGGGTTTGTCGGTTCCTGTGCCGTGATCGTGCTGCTGTTTCTCATTGCGCTGGAGTGCATTTCCATCGCAAGGCAGGCGAAGGATCTTTCGGGAACCATCATCGCGTCCGGAATGGCGGCTGTCATCGGTTTTCAGAGCTTTATGAACATCGCTGTGACCACAATGATCATGCCGAATACCGGAATTCCGCTTCCTTTCGTCAGCTCGGGGCTTACGTCCCTGGTCAGTCTCTTCATAGGAATGGGATTCGTGCTGAATGTCCGGCTGCAGAGGAAGAAAATTTACTAGTATAGGAGAAGGTGGTTATGAATATTGCATTGATCGCGCATGACGCGAAAAAGAAGCTGATGCAGAACTTCTGTATCGCTTATCGGGGGATTTTAAGCAGGAACGAGCTCTATGCGACCGGAACGACGGGACGGCTGATCGAGGAAGTGACCAACCTGAACGTGCATAAATTTTTGGCGGGACACCTGGGAGGAGAGCAGCAGATCGGGGCGCAGATCGAGCATAATCAGATCGATCTGGTCATTTTCCTGAGGGATCCGCTCACCTCGAAGTCACATGAGCCGGATGTCAACAATGTGGTCAGACTTTGCGATATCCATAATATTCCGCTGGCAACCAATCTCGCCACAGCGGAGCTTTTAATCAAATCACTTGACAGAGGAGATCTGGAGTGGCGTGAAATGTACAAGTAAAAGAAGGACATGTTTTCAAAGGGGCGTGGCTCTGCTCTGCGCGGCATCGCTCCTTTTTTTGTTATCCGGCTGCGGCGGGAAGGAGATTCCGCTGGCTTATGATCCGGCTTCCGAGGTTTCCGGCTTCCGTATCGCAGACGATACGGCGGGGACGGTTGCCGCTTCCTTCGCCCAGGATCTCTGCGTGGCGACCGGAGATGTGGCGACGGATACGGCTTCTGTGGATACGGAAGCGCTGACGGCCGCCGGCCTTTTTGACCTGAACCGGCACGAGGTGCTTTATGCGAGAAATATCCACGAGCGGCTGAATCCGGCCAGCCTGACCAAGATCATGACCGCTGTGGTCGCTTTGAAGTACGGCAATACGGAGGATACCATTACGGTGACCGATGAGGCCAGGATCACGGAGTCCGGCGCTACGCTGTGCGGGCTGGAAACGGGCGATCAGCTTACGCTCAACCAGGCGCTCCACGCTCTTCTGATCGCGTCGGCAAACGATGCGGCGGCGGCCATCGCCGTTCATATCGGCGGCAGCATCGAAGGCTTTGCGGAGCTGATGAATGAGGAAGCGGTGGCGATCGGCGCTACGAACAGCCATTTTGTAAATCCGCACGGCCTGACGGCGGACGATCATTATGTGACCGCCTATGATATGTATCTGATCTTTAACGAAGCCTTAAAGTATGATCTGATCAGCGAGATCATCCATATGACCAGCTATGAGACGGTTTATATGGACAGCGCCGGGAATTCCAAGTCCCTTTCCTTTCATACCACAAACCAGTATCTGAACGGGACCTACAAGGCACCCGGCCAGGTGACGGTGATCGGAGGAAAAACGGGGACCACCAGCGCGGCCGGCAGCTGCCTGGTCCTGCTTGCCAGGGATACCGCCGGAAATCCCTATATTTCCGTTATCCTGAAGGCGACGGCAAGAGATATCCTGTATGAACAGATGACAAGGCTTTTAAATGTAATTGCTTAAAAAGGTTGTTTTTTGATCGGAATTCATCTATAATAAAACATATCTCAAAGGCGTGCAGGCGTCAATTTACTTTAGGAGGGATCGCAATGGTTCAGTTAATCGTAGGCAATAAGGGGAAAGGCAAGACGAAGCAGCTGCTGGACAAGGTCAACAGCGAGGTAAAGGAGATTTCCGGAAGCGCTGTTTATCTGGATAAAAGCACCAAGCATATGTTTGAACTGAATAATAAGGTGAGACTGATCGATGTCCGTGAATTTATGGTGGAGAACAGCTCGGAGTTCATGGGCTTTGTCTGCGGGATCATTTCCCAGGACCGTGATCTGGAGAAGATGTATCTGGACAGTTTTCTTACCATCTCGGGTCTGGAAGGGGAAGCGGATATCCTCCCGGCCATTGAGAAGCTTGATAAGATCAGCGAGGCCTATCATGTTGATTTTGTACTCAGCGTATCGAAGGACGAGAATGAATTGCCGGACAGCCTGAAGTCGAAGATTATCGTATCTCTTTAAATAAAAGGATGAAGCCCCGGTTCTCCGGGGCTTTGTTTTTGAGCGGGTTCGGAAGGAGCGCAGCTTGGCCGGAAAGAATGGTAAGATCAGACAGTACAGAAAGCCGCTGAACATCAATCTTGGGATCATTATTTTCAGCGTAATTTTTATTTACATCGTGATCTGTGTATTCCTTTATTTTACACAGAAGCAGATACAGCCGTACGAGGTCAGGACGGGATCCCTTTCCGTGGACAGCGTATACCGCGGGATCGCGCTGCGGGAGGAAACGGTGGTTACAAGCACGGATTCCGGTTATATCAATTATTATGCCAGGGAAGGGGAACGGGTCGGTTCCGGAAAGCTGGTATGCAGCGTTGATGAGAGCGGGGAGCTGAAGGAGATGTTTGAGGCCGGAGAGGCGGAGGACGGGCAGCTGTCTGCGGAGGAGCTGGCCGATGTCCGGAGCGAGGTGACCGGATTTATGAACGGCTTCAGCCGGAAGCAGTTTGCGGAGGTCTATGATTTCAAATATACGCTGGAAGGAACCGCGCTGAAGATTTCCAACGAAAGTATTCTGGCGGATCTGCAGAGCCTGGGCACTTCCTCGTTCATCACCTACTGCAGCGCCCCGGAATCGGGGATCGTGGTCTACTCCACAGACGGCTATGAGACGCTTGCGGCGGATCAGATCACGGAGGAAATGTTCGATGAGTCCGTCTATCAGAAGAACCAGCTGCTCAACAACGATCTGGTCTCCGCGGGGGATTCCATCTACAAGCTGGTGACGAACGAAAACTGGTCCATCGTGATCCGGACGGATGAGGAGCTTGCCCGGTTCCTTCTCGAGGAGGAATACGTGCAGGTGCGTTTCCTGAAAAATCAGAATGTCTCCTGGGCAGAGGTGAGCGTGCTGGAAAGCGGCGGGGATGGTACGCTGGTAAAGCTTGATTTCAATAATTCCATGATCGCCTTCTGTACGGAACGGTTTATCGACATCGAGCTGATCACGGAGGATGAATCAGGGCTGAAGGTTCCCAATTCCGCCATCGCGGAAAAGGAATTTTTCCTCGTCCCCAGGGAATATCTGACGACCGGGCCGAACGGCGCGGACGGCGTGCTTCTTGAAACCTATACGGAGGAGGGCGAGGCGACCACGGAATTCATCGCAACTACCATCTATCAGGAAACGGAAGAGGATTATTATATTGACAATTCCGTCCTGGAGGTTGGCGACGATCTGGTAAAGCCGGATTCGACAGATACCTATACCATATCCCGGAGCGCCGTCCTGATCGGCGTTTATAATATCAACAAGGGCTATGCGGACTTTAAGGAAATACAGATTCTGTCGCAGAACGATGAGTATGCCATTATCAAATCCAACACCACTTATGGGCTGAGCGCTTACGACCGCATCGTTCTGGATGCGGAGACGGTGGATGTGGATGAACTGATTTACTGAGGCGGCAGGGAGGAAAGATTGAAAAATAAGCCCGATGGCTTATTTTTCAATCAGGATTTGCGCCGAAGCGTCGCAAATCCCGTTATCGCAGCGCCGAACTGGAGGTTCGGCGCGCGCGCCTCAGCGTAAAACGCTTCGGCATGGAGGAAAA
>DXDD01000151.1 GCA_019115665.1 Candidatus Eisenbergiella pullistercoris
TTTTCGATCAGGCCGATGGTGCGGTTCTGCAGGTTCAGCGCCTTGCAGTCATGCAGGAAGTTCAGCATGGCAGGATAAATGCCGTTGTTGTAGGTGGGAGCCGCAAGCACCAGATGGCTGCAGCGGAACACCTCGCCGATCAGCTCGGACACATGGGTGCCGGAAACGTCGTGCACGGCGATGTTCTTCACGCCTTTTTCCGCCAGCCTCGCCGCCAGCACGTTCGCCGCGTTCTCCGTATCGCCGTACATGGAGGCGTACAGGATCGCCACAGATTTCTCCTCCGGCTCGTATCTGCTCCAGAGGTCATATTTTTCAAGCAGATATCCCAGATCGCTTCTCCACACGGGGCCGTGCAGCGGGCAGATCACGGCGATATCCAGGCCGGAGAGCTTCTTTAACGCCGTCTGTACCTGCGGGCCGTACTTGCCCACGATGTTGCCGTAATAGCGGCGGGCGTCATCCAGCCAGTCCCTGTCGAAATCCAGCTCGTCATTGAAAATGTTTCCGTTCAGAGCGCCGAAGCTTCCGAACGCGTCCGCGGAGAATAGAATCTTTTCGGTCTCTTCATAGGCCACCATAACCTCGGGCCAGTGTACCATGGGCGCGAAATAAAAGCTCAGTTTATGTTTTCCAAGAGAAAGGCTGTCGCCTTCCTTCACCACAATCGTCTGGTCATCCTTCAGCTCAATGCCGTAGAACTGATTGATCATGCAGAAGGTTTTGGCATTTCCCACCACCTTCATGTTGGGGTAACGAAGCAGAAGCTCCGCGATATTCGCGCAGTGATCCGGCTCCATGTGATTCACAATCAGATAATCCAGCGTTCTGCCGTTCAGAGTATGCTGAATATTCTCAAAAAACTGGCGGGAAATGGAGCTGTCAACGGTATCAATCACAGCGGTCGCCTCATCCAGAATGAGATAGGAATTGTAGGCCACTCCCCTCGGAATCGGGAACAGATTCTCAAACAGCGCCAGGCGTCTGTCGCTTCCTCCGATCCAGGTTATTCCTTCCGTTATTTTACGTGTGCAGTACATTTTCTTTTCTCCTCTCTGCTTTCGGTCAGTTACTGTCTCACCAAAACATATTATATCTGAAAATCCAGAAATGCAACAGCCGCAAAAGGACAGTTTTTCTCAGTTTCTGCGGCCAACTTCCGTAAAAACTTACATCCGGTCCGGCGCTCCGAAGCCCAGCAGATCGATGCAGTCCTCCAGCACGCCCTTGGTCAGCATCAGCAGAGCGATCAGGCCGGCCTTTCTCGTTTCATCCTCCTCCGCAATGATCTTCGTCTCATGATAGAAACGGTTGAATGCGTTGGAGA
This sequence comes from Candidatus Eisenbergiella pullistercoris, assembly GCA_019115665.1. GTDB lineage: Bacteria > Bacillota > Clostridia > Lachnospirales > Lachnospiraceae > Eisenbergiella > Eisenbergiella pullistercoris. The sequence continues at coordinate 1,328 of DXDD01000151.1, forward strand.
GATCATAAATGTAAGCGCAGACACGGTTGGGGGCAAGCTCCTTTTCCGCGCCGGCGATCATGCTCTGGAATCCGGAAATCTCCAGCATCAGCGCCTTTTCATCCGGATTCTGTGCCGGAAGGATGGAAAGCCCCTCAAGGCTTCCGCCCTGCTGCACGTACTTCTCCAGAATGGATTTGATGCGGACGATGGTGTAGAGGATATACGGTCCGGTATCTCCCTCAAAGGAGGTGAAGCGGTCCACGTCGAACACATAATCCTTCGCCGCCTGGTTGGAAAGGTCGCCGTATTTCAGAGCCGCAAGGCCGACGATATCCGCCGTCTTCCTGGCTTCCTCATCGGAAAGCTCTTTGCGGCTTTCGCGGATCTTTCTGTACATCTCGTCGTCAATTTCTTCGATCAGCTTTTCCAGACGGGGAACACCGCCCTCGCGGGTTTTGAAGGGCTTTCCATCGCTTCCGTTCACCGTGCCATAGCCGATATGAACCAGTCTGGTTTCAGGCTCTACGAGTCCCGTCTTTCTCGCGCAGCGGAACACCTGTTCAAAGTGCATGGCCTGCCGCTTATCCGTGATATAGATCAGGGTATCCGGATGATATTTTTCCATTCTCTCTTCAATGGTCGCAAGATCCGTGGTACTGTAGAGGGAAGCGCCGTCAGATTTCAGGATGATGCAGGGAGGAATTTCCTTCGTGTCCGTCTCCTCCTTCACATCCACTACGAGCGCGCCCTCGCTCTCGTGGGCGAAACCTTCCTCTTTGAATTTCTCTACCATGCCGGGGATCAGATACTGAACATCAGACTCCCCTTTCCACAGATCAAATTCCACATTCAGCTTATCATAATTTCTCTTGATATCCGGAAGGGACACATTCATGATATGCTTCCAGAGCGCACGGTATCCGCGCACGCCGTTCTGGAATTTCTTTGTATTCTCCAGCGCGCGCTCCTTATAAGCTTCGTCCACCTTGCACTTTCCGCTGGCTGTGGGATAGATCTCTTCCAGGTCCGTTATGGTAAACGGCGCTTCCTCCGGGTATTCCCCTTCGTAGCTTTCATCAAAATAGGGAAGCTCCGGCTGCCTTTCCTGCAGCTCCGTAATAACCTGTCCCATCTGCAGTCCCCAGTCACCCAGGTGGATATCTCCGATCACATCGTGTCCCGCATAGCGCAGAATTCTTTTTACGCTCTCACCGATGACTGCGGTACGCAGATGTCCTACATGCAGCGGCTTCGCCACATTGGGTCCGCCATAGTCGATGATAATGGTTTCCTTCTTCTCCGGCTCCGCCACGCCGAATTTTTCCGATGCCGCCATCTCGTTCAGATAGCCGCTTAAAAATTCTTCCGAAACCTTCAGGTTCAGAAAGCCGGGAGCCACGGCGGAAACCTCTGAAAATACGGAATTCTCCTTCAGCACCTCCGCCACGCTCTGGGCGATCATGATAGGAGCCTTATGATATTTCTTCGCGCCTGCCAGGCTCCCGTTGCACTGGTACTCGCACAGGTCAGGACGGTTGGAGAGAGTCACTCTTCCCAGCTCTCTGTCATAGCCAGCCGTCTCAAAGGCCTTCTTTACTTCTTCGGAAATCACATCCAGAATTTTATTCATAACGATTTGATCCTTTCTGTTTTCCTGTCATGCTACAGTTCAGCCTTCCGCAGAACTGTAACTGCATCCGTCGGCTGCCCGTCAGCCTTCCGCCTGTCCCTTTCGGCACGGGAAAAAATACAGCCGCAGTAGTCCTGGCGGTAAAGTCCGTATTTTTCCGACAGTTCCACGGAACGCTTGTATCCGTTCTTTTTCTTAAAGTCGGAGGGCAGAAACGCCACACCGTATTCCTCTGCCATTAGGGCCCCGATTTCGTTCAGCTTCTCCGCGTTCTTCAGGGGACTGATGGTAAGGGTTGTGGTGAAATAGTCAAATCCTCTCTCCGCCGCAATCCTCGCGGTTTCACGCAGGCGGAGTTCGTAACAGCGGAAGCACCGTTCTCCGCCTTCGGGAAGATTTTCCAGCCCCTTCGAGACCTCGAAGAAACGCTGAGGCTCCCATTCGCCTTCCTCCACAAGAATGAAACCGGAAGGAAGGGCCGCCGGTTCCGTCAGAACGCTTCCTTTCTCCGGCTGACCGGCGCCTGCCGATTCTTGGTTCATCTGCCGCGCCAGCCGTTTCAGTTCCGCACTGCGTTTTTCATACTCTTCCCGTTCCGTGATGTTGGGATTGTAATACAGCACGGTGATTTCAAATTTTTCTCTCAGATATTCCAGCACATAGCTGCTGCAGGGGGCGCAGCAGGCGTGCAGAAGGAGCCGCTTCTTTTTTCCGTTTCCGGAAATTCTTTCCGCTTCCAGGGAAGCCAGAAGCTTTTCCAGCTCCTTCTGATAGTTGATCCGGTTTTTCTGCGGCGTGCAGCATTCCTTATTCTGCATGTTCCTGCGCCTTCTCGCGGTCGAGCTGAGCGATGTCCACCAGGGTCATCTGCCCGCTTCTCATCTTCGTCTCCAGGCTTCCCACAAGGGCTCTTGCCGTATCCAGGCTGGTCAGACAGTTCACGCCGGTTTCAATGGCGGTACGGCGGATCAGGAAGCCATCTCTGGATTTGTCGCGTCCCTGGGTGGGGGTGTCGATGACCAGATCAATCCTGTGGCCCAGAATCAGGTCCATAACCGTGGGAGATTCCTGGTTGATCTTGTTGACCTTTCTCGCCTTCACCCCAGCCTCGTTCAGCGCGGCCGCCGTGCTTCTGGTGGCATAGATGATGTAGCCCAGCTTCTCAAAGCGGCGGGCAATTTCAATGGCCTCTCCCTTATCCGCATCCTTCACGGTGATGATCATCTGCTTATGCTTCGGCAGATCGATGCCTGCGCCAAGGAAGGCCTTGTAAAGCGCCTCGTTGAAGGTTTTCGCCACGCCGAGGCACTCGCCGGTGGACTTCATTTCCGGCCCCAGGCTGATCTCAGCGCCGCGGATCTTCTCAAAGGAGAACACGGGCATCTTCACCGCCACGTATTCGGATTCCGGCTGCAGGCCGGGCTCATAGCCGAGATCCCTGATCTTCTTTCCGGTGATCACCGCAGCGGCAAGATCCACGATCGGAATGCCCGTCACCTTGCTGATATAGGGCACCGTTCTGGAGGAACGGGGATTGACCTCGATCACGTAAACCTCCTCGCCCACCACGATGAACTGGATGTTGATCAGACCGATAACGTGCAGGGATTTTGCCAGCCGTCTGGTATACTCCGCAATGGTTTTCTTCACGCTCTCGCTGACGGTCTGAGCGGGGTAAACGGAGATACTGTCTCCGGAATGCACGCCCGCGCGCTCCACATGCTCCATCAGGCCGGGGATCAGGATATCGGTGCCGTCGCAGACCGCATCCACCTCCATCTCCTTGCCCTGCAGGTACTTATCCACCAGAATGGGATGGTCCTGTGCAATACGGTTGATGATGGCCATGAATTCCTCGATATCTGCATCGGAGATGGCGATCTGCATGCCCTGGCCGCCCAGTACGTAGGAGGGACGCACCAGCACGGGATACCCCAGACGGTTTGCCACTGCCTTGGCTTCTTCCGCCGTATAAACGGTGCCGCCGCTGGGTCTGGGGATTTCACATTCCTCCAGAATCTTGTCGAACAGCTCCCTGTCCTCCGCCGCGTCCACGTTTTCCGCGCTGGTTCCCAGAATCGGAACGCCCATTTTCATCAGGCTTTCGGTCAGCTTAATGGCGGTCTGACCGCCGAACTGCACCACCGCTCCGTCGGGATGCTCGATGTTCACCACGTTCTCCACATCCTCCGGCGTCAGCGGCTCAAAATACAGCTTATCCGCAATATCGAAGTCCGTGCTCACGGTCTCCGGATTGTTATTGATGATGACCGTCTCATAGCCCGCTTTGGAAAAGGCCCAGGTGGCATGGACGGAGCAGTAGTCGAATTCGATTCCCTGTCCGATACGGATGGGGCCGCTTCCCAGCACCAGCACCTTCTTCGGGCAGACGGTTCCGTCGGAACGGAGCTGGCCGCTTCTGGATTCCTCCGCCTCGTTTTCTCCGCCGTATACGGAGTAATAATACGGCGTGCTCGCCTCGAACTCCGCGGCGCAGGTATCCACCATCTTATAAGCGGCTGTGATGCCGTTTTCCAGGCGCAGATTTTTGATCTGCTCCTCCGGCATTCCGGACAGGCGGCTGATCACGTTGTCCGGGAACTCCAGACGCTTCGCCTCGCGCAGAAGCTCCGGCGTGAGCGGGCCCTTCTCCAGCTTCTCTTCCATCTCCACCAGAACGGCGATTTTATCGATGAACCACTCGTCCACCATCGTGATTTCATGGATCGTCTCATAATCCAGTCCCTTGCGCAAGGCTTCCGCAATGACCCAGATCCTCTGGTCGTCCACCTTTTTCAGGCGTTCCTTCAGATCCTCCGCGGAAAGGGCGGAGAAATCATAGCTTCTCAGGCAGTCCACATGCTGCTCCAGGGAGCGGATGGCCTTCATCAGCGCCCCTTCAAAATTGGTGCAAATGCTCATCACCTCTCCGGTGGCCTTCATCTGGGTGGTGAGGGTTCTCTTTGCGGTGATGAATTTATCGAAGGGCAGACGGGGCATTTTCACCACGCAGTAGTCCAGCGTGGGTTCAAAGCTTGCGTAGGTCTTGCCCGTAATCGCGTTTTTGATCTCGTCCAGGGTATAGCCCAGGGCGATCTTTGCCGCCACCTTGGCGATGGG
>DXDD01000152.1 GCA_019115665.1 Candidatus Eisenbergiella pullistercoris
AAAAGTTCTTGTTAAGAAGGAAAGGGGGAAAACAGATTCCAGTGTTCGCACGTACCCTCTTGTTTCTGTTATCAAAGCAAAACTTCTAGCGCTAAAGGCCGAACAGGAAGAAAATCGAAAATTGTGCGGCCGATCCTATAATACGGAAAATCTGGGATACGTTTTCGTAGACGCCGTCGGGAACCTTATGAAACCGAGCTATTTAACGGATGCGTTCAGAAAGTTCCTTGAAAAAAATAATCTGCGGCATATCCGTTTCCATGATTTACGCCATACAACTGCCGCGTTGCTGATGGGAAGCGAAGTCCCAATCGAACAGGTGCAGGAATGGATGGGCCACAGTGAAATCTCTACCACGGTTAATATGTATGGACATTTGGAGTTTTCTACAAAAAGAGTTGCCGCTTCCAAAATTTCTGCAAGAATTCTGTAAACAGCAACTGACGCACACGCATTAGAATACTTATAACAACGGATTTACCTGTCACCACATTTTTATATTCCCTGTCGTGTGAATATCTCTTTCCAATAATGAACGGAGATAGTGGGATTCGAACCCACGCGCCGGGATCACCGACCTGCCGCTTTTCGAGAGCGGTCCCTTCGACCTCTTGGGTATATCTCCAGATATGTCTATCCTCCGGAAAATGGGAAGAACAGGAGGATAGAACAGCAGGAACAGGATGTTTCAAAAAGCCCCGGAAGCCGCATAAATAAAGGATTTTCATCCATTCCACTTCTCAAAAATCTTCTGGATTTCGAGTGCGACCTCTTACGACCACTTGAGTACATCTCCGTTTCTTATGGACAGCAACTATATTCTATAAGAAACGGAGCGTTTGCGCAAGCCCCAATTTACTCTTTCAGAGCATCTGCGTCAAATATGCAGACCTGGCTGAGCAGTAACGCATCATCCGCTATCTTCTCCGCGCCTCAAAGGCCAGAACGCCTTCCTTCAGCCGCCGCAGGCCGTCCTGAGCCACGGTGCGGGGGCAGGCCAGGTTCAGGCGCAGGAACCACTTTCCCTGGCCGCCGTACTGCTCGCCGGAGGAAAGGTAGAGGCCGGTCTTTTCCCGGAGGAAGGAAGCCAGTTCTTCGGCGGGGGCGGACAGGGCCGTGCAGTCCAGCCAGGAGAGGTAGGTGGCCTGAGAGGGGACAGCCGTCACGCCGGGGATCTCTTTTTTCACGAATTCTTCCGTGAGACGCTTGTTTTCAAAGATATATTCCCGCAGGGCGTCCAGCCAGTCCGCTCCCCGCGTGAACGCGGCGACGGCCGCATCGACGGCAAAGGCGTTCGGCTCAGCCACTTCGTCGGTATTCAGGCCGCGCCACACCTTATGGCGCAGGACAGGATCGGGCACCGCCACAGCCGCCGTCTGCAGGCCGGCCAGGTTAAAGGCCTTCGTGGGAGCGATGCAGGTGACGCTGATCTGCCGGCAGTGCTCCGAAACCGAAGCAAAGGGCACGTAGGCGCAGCCCGGCGCGGTGAGGTCACAGTGGATCTCATCGGAAATGACGCGCACATGATGCCGGAAGCAGAGCTCGCCGATCCGCTCCAGCGTATCCCTGTCCCAGATCTTCCCCACCGGATTGTGGGGATTGCAGAGGATCATCAGGGTGGTCTGAGGGTCGGACAGCTTCCGTTCCAGATCCTCGAAGTCGATCCGGTAGGCGCCGTTTTCATAAACCAGCGGGCTTTCCAGCACCTGGCGGCCGTTGTTCAGGATCGAATTGAAAAAAATGTTGTAGACCGGCGTCTGGATCAGCACCTTTTCCGCCGGGGTGGTCAGCTTGCGGACCATGCTGGATATGGCCGGCACCACGCCGGTGCAGAAGATCAGCCAGTCCTTTTCCAGCTTCAGGCCGTGCCGGTCCTTCCACCAGCCCATATAGGCCTCATACCAGGCGTCCGGCACGATGGCATAGCCGAATACGCCGTGGCGTGCGCGCCTCTCCAGCGCTTCCCGCACGGCGGGGGCGGTCTGAAAATCCATATCCGCCACCCACATGGGAAGCTCGTTTTCTGCCACGTCCCATTTCAGGGAGCCGGTTCCCCTGCGGTCAACGGCTGTGTCAAAATCATACGCTTCTGTCAATTTTCATGCCCTCCCGTTTCATAACCTCTGTTTTCCTAGCCTCTGCCCCGAAAGGAGCGCCCGCGGCGCGTCTTTTCCCTCCCGGGGCAAAGGGGTCAGTTTTCCTGCGTCACGTCGATCCCGAAATATTTTTCGCTGATCTCGGAAAGCCTTCCGGACTCCCGCATCTCGTCCAGCGCCTCGTTGACGGCCGCAAGGAAGCGTTCATTCCCCTTCGGCACCGGAACAAGGGAGGAGGTGGTGGAGTCGGTTTCGGCCACGATCTTGACCGCCGCGTCGGGATTGACGCTCAGATAATTGGAAAAGGCGGTTTCCGCGTTCAGAGTGGCGTCCACACGACCTGAAAGCAGAAGCTCCACGCACTGGCTCACGGAATCCACGCTCACCAGCTCGGCGCCGTAGCTCTCCGCCATCTTTCCCCAGCTGCTGGTCAGATTCTGCGCCGCGCGCTTTCCCGCAAGATCCTCAAAGCCGCTGATGTCTTCATTATCGGAAGCCACCATCAGCGCTCCGTGCACATAGGTATAGGGCTGGGAAAAATCGTATTTTTCCGCCCGGTCTTCGGAATATTCCACTTCATTGACCACGATGTCCACGCGCCCGGAATCCATGGCGGCAAACAGAGAGTCCCACTCCGCCTCCATGAACTGCGCTTCCACGCCGAGATGCTGCGCGATCCCTTCGGCCACCTCCACGTCGAAGCCCACCAGCGCTCCGCTTTCATCATGATAGCTGTTGGGGGAATAGGTTCCTTCCGTTCCGATGATGAGCGTTCCCCTCTCCAGCACCGTATCCAGCAGATCCGGCTCCGCGGCGGCGCTGCCGCAGGCGCAGAGACCTGCCGCAATAAGGAGGGCGGCCAGAAGCAGCCCTGTCCGTCTGATCTTTTCTTCTTTTCTCATTTTTCCGTTCATTCTCATTCTTCTCCTTTACCCCCGTCCCGGAACATGCGCAGGAATTCCTTCGTGCGCGCTTCCTTCGGGTGCTCAAAAAAGTCGGCGGAGGGCGCTTCCTCCACCACCGCGCCGTTTTCCATGAATATCACGCGGCTGGAAACGTTTCGGGCGAAGCCCATCTCATGGGTGACCACCAGCATGGTCCTTCCTTCTCCGGCCAGGCTCCGCATGACATCCAGTACCTCCCCGGTCAGCTCCGGATCCAGCGCCGATGTGGGCTCGTCAAAATAGATGATCTCCGGATCCGTCACCATGGCGCGGGCGATCGCCACTCGCTGCTGCTGGCCGCCGGACAGCTGGGAGGGATAATGATCATACCGGTCGGAAAGCCCCACCTTGTCCAGAGCCGCGCGTCCGGTGCGCTCCGCCTCCTCCTTCGGGATCTTCCGGGCCACGATGAGCCCTTCCGTGACGTTCTGCAGGGCCGTCTTATTGGCGAACAGGTTGTAATTCTGAAACACGAAGCCCGTACGCCTGCGCAGCCCGGCGATCTGTTTTTTTCTCACATGGCCGAAGGTATAAAGCTGTCCGTCAAAGGTCATGGTTCCCGCGTCCGCCGTTTCCAGGAAATTCATGCACCGAAGCAGCGTGGTCTTTCCTGAGCCGCTGGGGCCCACGACAGCGATCACGTCTCCCCGGTTCACCGTCAGATCCACGCCCTTTAAGACCTCCGCTCCGTCGAAGGACTTCCGAATCCCCCGCACCTGGAGCATTCTGTCGTTTTCCATACCGTCACCTCCGTTTTCCGCCATAGGACGCCAGCTTCTTCTCCCCGATCCTCTGCAGCCTCGTCAGGACCGTGCAGAACAGCAGGTAGACCAGGCCGACTTCTATGTAAAGGGCAAGGGATTCAAAGGTACGCGCCACGATCCTCTGGGTCGCCATGAACATTTCCACCACTGTGATATTGGCGGCCAGGGAGGTATCCTTCACCAGGCCGATGAGGGAATTGGACAGGGGCGGGAACGCGGTGCGCATGGCCTGGGGCAGAATGATCCTGCGGATGATCTGCAGGTAGCTCATGCCCACGCACTGACCGGCCTCCATCTGTCCGGCGGGCACGGATTCCAGCGCCGCCCGGATGGTTTCCGAGCAGTACGCGCCCTGGTTGATGGAAAACACCAGAATGGCCGCCGGAAAGGGATCGATCAGGATGCCCACGTTCGGCAGACCGTAAAACACGACGAAAAGCTGCACCAGAAGGGGCGTTCCCCGGATCACCCACACATAAAAGCGCGCGAGCTGCTTCAGCCCGCCGATATCCGCAAACTGCACCAGCGCGGTGATCACCGCGATCACCAGCGCGAGCGCAAAGGAGATCGCCGTCAGAGGCAGGGTCATGGTCAGACCCGGCAGGAGGATCGTCCCGAAGGATTCCAGCATCAGATCCAGGATCCTGTTTCCTGTCATGGCTTATGTTCACTTCCTTCCGCTTTTTCTTTTTATTTCGTAATGTAGTATAAAACGGCTTTTGAAAAATAGCAAATACTTATCGCAAATGGAACGGCATTCTTTTTTCCTATGCCGGAGCGGAAACGGCCCCGCCTCCGGAGCTTCCGCTCCGGAAACAGGGCCGTTTCCTTTCTCATTATGATTCAGGGGGACTGCGCTGCGGCGTCAGGCCGCCACGCGGTAATCTCTCACAGCATTGAGCACATCCTCCCGCTCCTCTCTCGGATTCACGAAGATAAGCTCAAATTCCTTTCCGATCCCAAGGGCGAATACGCCGAGAATGGATTTGGCATCCACCGTAACGCTTCCCAGAGTCAGGTCATATTCTCCCTCAAACTGTCTCATGGTCTGAACAAAATTCTCCGCGTCCTCCGGAGTCTTCAGGTAGATCTTTACAGAATCCATTTGTACATTCCTCCGCTTTTCAAAATACCTTCTCTGTTCTCCTTACGAATCCTATCATACCGGAAAATATGCCTTCCGTAAGGGGGAATTTTTTAAGAAAAGTGGAATTTTTTGCACAAATCCGCGGTGCTTCGCTAAAGCGTTCAGGTCCCCATCTGCCGGTACTCGGCAGGGAGGACGCCCACCTCCTCCTTAAACACCCTGCTCATGTATTTGGGATCCGAAAAACCGGTCATGGCGGCGATCCGGGTCAGGTTCAGCGTGGTGCCCAGAAGCAGAGTCTTCACCTTTTCCACCTTGACGCGCCGCAGATCCTCCGTGAAGGAAAGGCCGGTCTCCTTTTTATACTGGCGGCTCAGATATTCCGGTGAAACGGCAAGCTGTCTCGCGGCCTCCTCCAGAGTGATCTGGCTCGCGTAGTATTCTTCGATCAGGCGCTTCGCCTTCCGGACTAACGGAGACAGCGCTCCTTCCCCTTCCGTTTTCCGGTTTATCACAAGAAGGAACAGGGCCTGCAGGATCTGCTCCATTTTCTCCCAGGTAAAGGCGTTCATGACCTCGGAAAGCACGTTCTGAAGCTTCAGTCCGCTCTCCTCCAGCGCCATGTATTCCCGGGCCGTATTCACGATCGTCCACAGAAAGAGCAGGATCGTTTCCTTGATCTGCCTGGGATCGTGGCAGCCGCTCCTGCAGGCGTCCGTCAGCTCCTTCATGCAGGCCAGAAAGTCCTCTTCGTTCCGCCTTATGACCGCACGCTTCAGCCGCACGTTCATTTCCGACGGGTAGACCAGCGGAGCAGGATGGGACGAACGGACCGCGCGTTCCGAAACCAGCACGCCCGGCCCCAGCGTCAGCCTCCAGTCCAGAAGCCTGTGAAGCCGTTTCCCGGCCTCCGCAAGGTCAAATATGCTGCCGCAGTCCGACCAGGCGCACAGCGCGCGGTTTCCCGTATTGGCTTCCAGCATGGGAACCACCCGGGACGCGAAATAGGCCTCCCAGTCCTTTTCCGGCTGCATGTGATAAACGAGCATGGAAAAATGAAAATATTCCCCGAAGCTCGTCACCACGCTGCGGAAGCCCTCCGCGTGCCCGGCCACCTCCTCCAGGATCCTCTCCGTGATCCCCCTGTTTTTTTCATAGCCCGATCCCAGCCAGACCACAAAAAGACCGAGCGGCTCCTTCTCTCCGATCTGGTAGCTTTTCTCCAGGGCCGCGACCGTTTCCTCCGAGCGGGCCAGGATCCCCGTCATCGCGCCGCGCACCACGCTCTCCCGGCTCAGAAGCACGGCGTCCTTTTCTTTCTGAAGCAGACTGCTTTCCGCCTGCTCCATCGCCCGCTTCAGCTCGTTCATCCGGACCGGCTTGAGCAGATAGCTCTGCACCCCAAGCTCCAGCGCCTGTCTGGCATAGCTGAAATCCGAATAGGCGGTCAGGACCAGGGCAATGGCTCTGATCCCCTCTCTTTTCAGCTGTGCCAGCATGGTCAGGCCGTCCATATCCGGCATGCGGATGTCTAAAAGGATCACATCCGGCTTCCGCTTCCTTGCCAGCTCCAGTCCTTCCATCCCTCCGGCCGCTTTCCCGACCACCTCATAGGACGGGCTCAGTTTTTTCAGGATCCCCTCCAGGCCGTCCCGGATCGCGGCCTCGTCTTCCACGATGATGATCTTCAATGCTTCCCTTCCCCTTCCATAACCGGCAGCGTCAGCGTCACTCTGGTATACCTTCCCTTTTCGCTTTCAAAAGACAGGCCTGCCGTATCCCCGTAATAAAGCGTCAGCCGCTTTCTCACATTTTCGATCCCGAAATGATTTCTTCTGTGGTAGTTCCGGTCGTTCAGCGTCCGCACCAGCTCCGGCTCCATTCCCGCGCCGTTGTCGCCCACGGTAACACGCAGCAGGCCGTCCCGGATCTCTCCTGTGATCACCAGGATCGGCTGCCCCTCCTTTCCGGACAGTCCGTGGCGGATGCTGTTTTCCACCAGCGGCTGCAGGAGCATTTTATGCATGCCCGCTCCCGCCGCCTCCCGGGACACCTCTCCGAAGATCTGCACCCGGCTTCCCAGCTTTTCCTGCTGGAGCCGCACATATTTTTTCAGCCAGGCGATCTCCCTGCCAAGCGTGGTGATCCCGCCCGCATCCTTGATGGCGTAGCGGAGGATATCCGCAAGATCCCCCACCATCTCGCTAATCTCGTATTCCTCTCTGGCGACCGCCTTCCAGTTGATGACATCCAGCGTATTATACAGAAAATGCGGATCGATCTGAGCCTCCAGCGCGGAGATCTCCGCGCTCCTCTGCTCCTTCGCCGCCTGCCTCACCCGGGCGATCAGCTGCTCCGTCTGCCCCACCATGGCGTTGAAGCCGTCCGTGATCCGCTCCATTTCCTGAGACATTCCCCGGTGCTTTTTCAGCCGGACGGAATAATCCCCGTTTTCCACCTGCTTCATTCCGTTCAGAATCCCGTTCACGGACACCAGGAGAGGCCGGGTCACAAACAGGATAAAGCCCGCGCCGGACAGCACCACGATGCCGGCCATCAGCACAAACAGCAGCCTCTGCTGCCTCAGCTCCGCGCGGTAGTCCGCCAGCGGATAGAGCTCGATCATGGTCCAGCCGGAGGCTGTGTTTCCAATGGCACAGGTTGCGCAGTCGCCATAGGGTTCCACATGAAACTCCCCATAGTCCAGCACGCTGGCCGACTGACGGGACGGCTTCCTGTCCTGCGCCACCGTCCTCCCGATGCGGGAGGCGTCCGGCGCGCTGAGGATCACGCCGTCCTTTTCCAGGTAAAACAGGGCGTCGCCGATCCCCTCCATCGTTTCCTGCAGCCGCCTCTCATCCACGCAGAGACAGATCAGGGCGTCGCCTTCCCCTTCGCCCTCCGTCCGGACCGAAAAAGCCATTCCGGCGGAAAAGTAATACAGGGGTTCTTCCTTCGTTTCCCCGTCCCTCCATACGGCCATCGGGCCGTAATAGGTCTCCTCCTTCGTCAGATCGCTCACCCGCGGCACCATTTCCCTCAGATCCATGTCCGCATTTCCCGCTCCCTGTCTAGAAATTTCCCCGGAAAGCAGCTCCGCCCGTCCGTACGGTCCGTCCTCCAGCCAGGGGCTTTCCTCCGCCGTATCATAGACGGCGTCATAATAGACCCAGCCTCCGTCCGGCATCCGGACAGAAATCCCCAGCAGGCCGTCCGTCCTTTCGCACATCTGCCGGAACCGTTCCTGCAGAACGGCACGGTCCTCTCCGTCGATCCCCTCCGCGCTTCTTTCCGCCAGCAGCAGGATATCCGGGTCGGTACAGAACGCGTAAAGCAGGACCGCATACTGCTCCAGCTCCTGGGACAGAAGCCTGTCCGATTTTTCCAGTCCCGCCTGCATCCTCGCCCAGAGGGTATTTTTCATGAAGGATACCACCCTCAGCTGAAAGATCACGGTAAAAAGAATGATCGGAACCAGCGTCAGGATCACCAGAAGCACGATCAGCCTCACCCGCAGCCCCCAAAGTCTTTTCATTCCCCCTGATACACTCCCCTTCCCGTATCCTCTATTCTTCCATTTCCGAAGCGATCCGCTCCGCAAGCCTGCGGCATTTTTCCTCCTCGTCCGCCTCCACGATCAGACGGATCACGGGCTCCGTTCCGCTCTTTCGGATCAGCACCCGTCCGGTTTCCCCGAGCTCCTCCTCCGCCTGTCTTACCGCCTGCTTCACCGCTTCCCTTTCCAGCACGGCGGAGGCGTCCTTCACCCGCTTGTTGATCTGCACTTTGGGAAAGAGCTGTACGCCCGCGGTCAGGAAGGAAGGCAGGGTTTTCTTCTCCACCAGGATCTCCATCACCCGGATCGCTGTCAGGATCCCGTCTCCCGTGGTGCTGTACTTGCTGAAGATAATGTGGCCGGATTCCTCCCCGCCGATGCTGTAGCCGCCCTCCTGCATCCTGGCGGAAACATACTTGTCCCCCACGGGCGTGCGCTCCATGCGGATGCCCTCCCGGTTCAGCGCCTTTTCCACCCCCAGATTGGAGGCCACGGTCGCTACCACCGCATTTCCGATCAGCGCGCCCTTTTCCTTCATATCCACGGCGCACAGATACAGGATCAGATCCCCGTCCAGGACGTTTCCCTTTTCATCCACGGCAAAGCAGCGGTCCGCGTCGCCGTCGAAGGCAAAGCCCACGTCCAGACCGTTTTCCGCGACGAAGCGCTGCAGGGATTCCACATGGGTGGAGCCGCAGTCCACGTTGATGTTCAGGCCGTCCGGTTCGTTATGGATCATATAGGTCTTCGCCCCGAGCATCTCGAACACGGTCTTCGCGATGCTGCTGGCCGCACCGTTGGCGCAGTCCAGGCCCACCCGGTAGCCGCGGAAGGAATGGATGGCGGTGGAGGTCAGATAGCTGATATACTGATTTCTCCCCTGGATGTGGTCCGTGATCCTGCCGATCCGGTCGTTTCTGGCCGCCGTGATCTCCACCTTGCCGTCCAGATATTCCTCCACCTTTTCCAGAACGGACTCCTCCATTTTGAAGCCTTCGCTGTCAATGATCTTGATCCCGTTGTCGTAAAAGGGATTATGGCTCGCCGTGATCATGATGCCGAAATCAAAGTTCCCGCTTTTCGTCACATAGGACACGCTGGGCGTAGTGGTCACATGCAGCAGATATACATCCGCCCCGCCCCAGCTCAGCCCCGCCGCCAGCGCATATTCAAACATATAGCTGGAGCGTCTGGTGTCCTTTCCGATCACGCACGCCGCCTTCTTTGTAGCCCCTTCCGTAAAATACCAGCCAAGAAACTTGCCGATCCGGAATGCGTGATCCGCCGTCAGCGCCTCGTTTGCCTTGCCTCTGAAACCGTCTGTTCCGAAATATTTCATATCTGTCTCCATTCCGCCGCCCGGTGCGGCAGGTGCTTTGCTTCATTATCGGTTTTTTTATATCTCAACACTCACTTTAACGCATCCGCTCCCCTTTTGCAAGCAGGAAAGCGCCCGCCTCCGCGGCAGAAGCCGCGGAAACGGACGCCTTTGTCCGGTTGTTGATCTGATTTTTTCAAAAAGCTGCGCAGGCCGCAGGAGCGGGCGCGCGTCAGGGATCCGAAGCCGGAAGCGGTCTCAGCGGTACATGGCCATGTATTCGCCGTGGGCCTCGATCAGCTCGTCGCACATGCTGCGGATATCGTCCACGCTCAGCTCCGCCGCGGTGTGGGGATCCAGCATGGCCGCCTGATAAATGTAGTTTCTGTCTCTGGTACGGGCCGCTTCAATGGTCAGAAGCTGCACGTTGATATTGGTCTGGTTCATGGCCGCCAGCTGCACGGGAAGCCTTCCCACATGGCAGGGATTGACGCCGTGCGCGTTCACCAGACAGGGCACCTCCACGCAGGCGTCCGAAGGCAGGTTGTCGATCAGGCCGGTGTTGAGCACATTGCCGCCGATCTGATAAGGCCGGTTGGTCACCACGGCCTCCATGATATAGGAAGCATATTCTCTGGAACGCTCGTGCGTCACCTTGCCGTCGTTGAGGATATTCCTCTTTTCCTCCTCCCAGTCCGCGATCTGCTTGACGCAGCGTCTGGGATACTCGTCCAGCGGAATATTGTAGCGGTCGATCAGCTCCGGATAACGGCTCTTGATATAGAAGGGATTGTATTCGGAGTTATGCTCGCTGGACTCGGTGCAGTAGTAGCCCAGGTTGCGGATATATTCATAGCGGATCATATCCCCGTGCTTTTCAGACGCGTTTTTCTCAAGGGCGCGGCGTCTGATCTCCGGATACAGGTCGTTGCCGTCCTTATCCCGCACATCCAGAAGCCATGCCATATGATTGATGCCGGCGATGAAGTCCGTCGCTCCCTCCAGCTTATCCTCCATGCCCAGCCCCTTCAGGATCGTCTCCGTGCATACCTGCACGCTGTGGCAGAGGCCCACGGTACGGACCTTCGTATATCTCTGCATGTAGCCGCTGAGGATCGCCATGGGATTGGTGTAGTTCAAAAACAGCGTATTGGGGCATACCTCTTCCATATCCCTTGCGAAATCCTCCATCACAGGGATGGTGCGCAGCCCGCGCATGATCCCGCCGATGCCAAGCGTATCGCCGATGGTCTGTCTGAGGCCGTACTTCTTCGGGATCTCAAAATCCGTCACCGTGCAGGGCTCATAGCCTCCCACCTGAATGGCGTTCACCACGAAATCCGCGTTCTTCAGCGCCGCCTTCCGGTTCTCCACACCCAGATACGTGGCGATCTGCGCCCTTCCTTCGTTCACATTCTGATTGATGGCGCGCAGGATGATCTCCGATTCCTCCAGACGCTTCGCGTCAATGTCGTAAAGCGCGATCTCCGCGTCCTGAAGCACCGGCGTGCACATGCAGTCCCCCAGCACATTCCTTGCGAACACGGTGCTTCCCGCTCCCAGAAAAGTGATCTTTACCATAGGTTCCTCCTCCTTTTTGCGAGTCCTTCTTGCATTTGTTTTTTGCATCCGCTAAAATAGCTTTGATGGTTATCATTTTAGGAAAACAGGGGATTTTGTTCTATATCTTTTGTTTCCTGTTATTGTATTATTGTTTCCCGTTTTGGGGTTTTGGATCCGCTGCGGCGGACGCAGCCGACGGGGCGGCGGCAGGATGACGGAGGAAGCAGACAGGGGATACGGGCGGCAGCTTCGCGATGCCAGGACGCGGCTTTGGCATGGGTTGGAAAGCGGCTCAGGCATGGGCGGGAACGCGGCTCAGGTATATATCGGAGCAGAACTGCCTGGAAACGGAGGGAAAGATGCAGACAGAACAGACGGCAGAAGAGATCCTTCGGACGGAAGACATGCCGGCGGACCGCATGCGGACAGATCCCCTTCAGGCGGAAGACGGACCGCCCCGGCGGGGCATCCAGCGGGAAACCAGAAGGCAGCCGACGGAGCCGGAATCGGAAAGCGCCCTCCGGCTTTACTACTGCGGCAGCGAATCCTGTACGCCGGGGCATTTTTTCGGGCCGGCCGTCCGCGCCCACTATCTGATCCATTTTATCCGAAACGGAAAGGGAACCTATCTGAGACGGGATGAGGTACACCATCTGTCCCGCGGGGATGCTTTTCTGATCCTCCCCGGGGAAACCACAAAATATATCGCGGACGAGCAGGATCCCTGGGATTATACCTGGGTAGCCTTTGCCGGGACCAGCGCGGAAGCGCTGCTTCGCTACTGCGGCTTTCTTTCCGGAAATCTGATCTACCATTCTCCGGACGAGGCTTCCCGGAGGCGGCTTCTGCGGCAGGCCGACGCCTTTGAGAGCTGTTTTCAGGATGAAAAAAGAAATGTGCTTGAGCTTCTGGGAAATTTTTATCTGCTGTTTTCCTGCATGTACCCGGACGGGACGGGGCAGAACGGCTTCTCCTTCGCGGAAGGGCTGAACCGGCCGACAGCTGCCGGAGCGGAAGACAGGCAGAGCGCGTCCGACGGCGGAAATGCGGATACGCCCGCGGGACAGGAGCTGTATTTCCGGCAGGCGGTTTCCTACCTGCGGCATAACTACAGTTATCCGGTCCGGGTCGAACAGCTCGCCAGGCAGATCGGTGTGAGCCGTTCCTGTCTATATAAGGCCTTCCTGCGCTGCAGCGGAAAAAGCGTACAGCAGTACCTGCAGGATCTGCGGCTGGAAGAGGCCTGCCGGCTCTTAACCGACACCAGACGGGCCGTGACCGACATCGCCTATTCCTGCGGTTTTCCCGATTCTCCTTCCTTCTGCCGGATCTTCCGCAAGGTCTACGGCCAAACGCCCCTGGAGTTCCGCCGCAGGATGGAGAAGGGAAGCTCCGAAAGTCTGCCGGAAACGGACGGCTGCTCCGGATGATCCGGCGCTTTTGTCAGAGTCTCTTCTCTTTCTCCAGCCAGGAAAGAAAGGCCTCGCAGCCCTCTTCGATATCCCCCCAGGCCGTATCGAAGTCTCCGGTGTACCAGGGATCGTCAATATCACGCGGCCGGTCGGAAAAATCCAGCAGACGGCGGATCTTGTGATCCGGATCTCCGCCCGTGATGCGCAGGATGTTCCGGATGTTGTACTGTTCCGCCGCGAGAATATAGTCGTATTCTTCATAGTCCCGGCGGGTCATCTGCCGGGCCGTCTTGCCGGCTGGGTCGATGCCGTGCTCCAGCAGCTTGCGCCTGGCGGGCGGGTAGACCGGGTTCCCGATCTCCTCGCGGCTGGTGGCTGCGGAGGCGATCTGAAAGCGGTCCGCAAGGCCCCGGCGCTGAACCATATCTTTCAGGATAAATTCTGCCATGGGGGAGCGGCAGATGTTGCCGTGGCA
>DXDD01000153.1 GCA_019115665.1 Candidatus Eisenbergiella pullistercoris
TCCGCGGCGTCCAGGAAGGAACGCATCCGGTCCAGGGGCGGCACCGCCTGCATGAGCTGGCCTACGCTCGTTGACATCTGCGTCACCAGCGTGGAAAAGGAAGCCACCGCGCTGCAGGCCAGCACAAAATCGCCGGCGGAAAGCACACCCGACGCCGCCTGGTACAGAAACCACAGATAGGAGATCCCGTCCCGCACAAACAGCGTCAGGCTTTCCACAAACGCCGCATGGAAAAACCGCTGCTGTACCGCCTGCCGGAGCCGGAAGTGCGCGTCATTGTAATGGGAAAAGCACTGTCGGATCCATCCGGAAAGCTCATAGAGCCGGATATCCTTTCCGTATTTCATATCGGAAGCGACCTGTTCCATATAGCCCCTGCGGTTCTGCAGGCCGCTGCGCTCCTGGATCCGGCTGACCTCGTATTTCTGCGCTCTGCGAAGCGCCAGGAAATTGACCGCGGACAGCACGAGGATCAGCGCCAGCATCCAGGGGCTTAAAGAAACGATGATGCTCCCGTAGAGAAGGAAGCTGACCGCAGCGCTTCCCAGCTTCACAATCCCTTCGCTCATCAGCGTGGTGGCGGACCACGGCCCCCAGTCCACGCTCATTTCCTTCGCCTGTTCGTATCTGTCCTGCCACTCGGTGCTCTCCACATGTTCATAGTCGCAGTCCAGGGTCTTGCAGAACAAACGGATCCGGTAAAAGCTTCTCACCCGGTCCAGAAGCCGTGTCTTTCCCCTGGACGCCATGCTGCCAAGCCCCTGGGAAAGGACCAGAATGCAGGTGATCGCCAGAAGAAGCGCCGCCGCCCTCCGGACAGACGCCCCGTCTGTCGCCAGATCCACGCCGATCTTGGGAAGATACATGGCGATGTACGGCGTGATCACACTGCAGACCGTCTCTATGATAAGAAGAGCCATCAGCCTTCGGTCGCTCTCCCAGATTCCACTTAACAGATATCCGATATGATTTCCCAATGAATACTTTTTCATTTTCTCTTCCATTCTTTCCTCCATGCCGGAGCAGCTTTTGCTCCAGATACTCCTGCCAAAGCGTCGCCAGGACGCCTACGCACGGCCTGCGACAAAAGCTCCTCCCGCTGCATCCGCAGCGGCTCTTACAGATGATAGATCCGCTCCACCGCTTCCTCGATATCCGGCTCCTCCACACTCAGATCCAGAATGTTCAGGCCGGCGGACAATTCCCGAATCACCTCGGAAGCGGAATATTTGTGATGGTCGAACCGGCAGACCAGCCGGTTGTTTTCCCAGGAGACCAGCTCCGCCGTCTTCGCGCGCAGCCTTCCGTCAAAGCCGGAGACCTCCAGCTTCAGAAGCCTCCATGGTGCCATGTCCTTTACGATCTCCTCCCGCGGCCCGTCCCTCACGATCCTCCCGTCCCGGATCACGATCAGCCGCCTGCAGAGTCTGGACACATCCTCCAGATCATGGCTGGTCAGGACCACCGTGATCTGTTTTTCCCGGTTCCAGTCCGTGATCAGGCTGCGGACCGCCTTTTTGGCGTCCACATCCAGCCCAACGGTGGGTTCGTCCAGAAACAGGATATCCGGCGTATGCAGCAGGGCCGCCGCGATCTCTCCCCGCATTCTCTGTCCCGCGGACAGCAGGCCGGCCGGGATATCCAGAAGGCCGGTCAGCTCCAGCCGTTCCACCAGCTCCTCCAGATTTCTCCGGTATTCCGGCAGAGCTACCCGGTAGATCCTGCGGAGCAGTTCAAAGGATTCCCCCAGCTTCAGATCCCGCTCCAGCCGGGAAAGCTGGCCGAATGCGACGCCCAGCCTGGCCACCACCCTTTTCCGGTCCTTCTGCGGATCCAGCCCGTTTACCGTGATCGTCCCGGACGTGGGCGCGGTCATTCCGCACATCAGGCGTATGGTCGTGCTCTTTCCCGCCCCGTTCGGCCCGATATACCCTGCCATTTCCCCTTTTTCTATGGAAAAACTGAGATCTGAAACCGCGTGCACGGTGGTCATCCTTCCGGCGATCCGGTTCCGCAGATTTCCCGCAAACCCTCCGGCTTTATAGGGGATCCGATATTCCTTTGTCACATGCTCCACCACGATCTGTTCCATCCGGGCCTCCCGGCCATAACGGCCTTTTCCAAATATCTTTCCATAAAATTTCCATCTGCGGGGCCTCTTTTCATCCCTGCTCTTTTCACTCGCTCCCGGCCCCGGCTCTCTTTCTAAAGCCTGCGCCGGACGCAAAGCAGCAGCAGCGCCCTTGCGGCCGCAAGGCCTGCAAGCCCCGCCAGGAGGCTGAGCGCGGGCGTCTCCAGCGGGATCGGAAGCATCCGGTCCATCGCGCTTTTCTTTCCCAGAAAACCGCAGGCCGGATAAAAGCTGATAAATCCCAGCGGGATCAGAAAGGTGAAAACCATCTGCAGCGCTTTCGGATATATGGTCAGCGGGTAAGCCGTCATTTTTCCGATCAGCCGGATGTTCAGATCCTCCAGAGCCTCGCTTTCCGCGAACCAAAACGCCAGGCATCCCGTGATCGTATAAAGCGAAAGGGAGATCATCGTTCCTCCGGCAATGACCGCCGCCACCGACAGGACGTTTCCCGCATTCCAGTAAAATCCGGTCTTCCTACAGCCCCAGCCGAAAACAAGGATCCCGGGGATGAGATCGTAAAGCCCGCAGAGATTCAGCCCCCGAAAGCAGAACTGCGTAAAGATCCCGAGCGGGGTCAGCAGCATGCGGTCAAATTCTCCCTCCTGTATCAGCTCCCCCATCACTCTGGTCCGGATGAAAAACAGATCCTGCAGGCCATGGCTGAACATGGACAGCCCAAACAGAAACGCCGCCTCCCCGCTTCCCCAGCCGTTCAGTCCTCCGCTCTCCTCCACAATCACCAGAAGCACATAAAAGGCGGACAGATAGCTGAGCGGGATCATGAGGAGCCAGCAGAAGGTTCTGGAAAAGCCCGCCAGCTCAGCCCGGATCTCCAGCCTGTATTTGCAGCCGTAAACGCCAAGATAAAAACGTAACTTCTCTTTCAAGTCCTTTTCCTCCCTGATCCTGCGGCAGCTCAGGATCCGTTTTCCTCCGAAAGTCTTTTCTGTCCGCCGTCCCAGAGCAGCTTTCCTGCCAGATACAAAAGAAGGATCCATACCGCCTGGGCGGCAAGCTGCCGGATCCCCTCCGGAACCGTCATTTTCCCAAGATACAGGGAGAGCGGCGTCTGAAACGCATAGCGGAAGGGAAGCCAGGAAAGGATGCTCTGCACCGGCTGCGGAAAAAACTCCAGAGGAAGCAGGCTTCCGGACAGGAAAGCGATCAGAACGGTGAGCGCCACGCCCAGATCCCCCAGCCCCATCAGCCAGCAGGAAGAAGCGCCGACGATCGCGTACATCAGCCATATCATCAGATAGCCGGCCGCAGCCCCGCAAAGCGCCAGCAGAAGCTCCGCCGCGCCCGCCGGGGGCAGAAGGCCGAAGGAAAGGCCGCCCAGAATCACAAGCGGCAGGCTTTTTACGCTCAGATTCACCGCCGCATTCCCCAGGTCCCGTGCCAGATGCAGCCCGGCCGCGCTGCAGGGACTGAGCGCAGAAAGCCCTCTCCGGAACGCTTCCCTGCGCATTCTCAGATGAACCTGGACGGAATAAAAAACCGTCAGTCCCGCCGAGAGGATCACCCAGCTTCGCATCTGCATCCCGCTCATCCCATGCAGGCTTTCCCTTTCCCGGAAAACCCACTCCCACAGAAAAATCGCCGCAAGGATCTCCACATATCCGCCCGCGATCTGTGCCAGGATCTCAAAACAGCGGCAGAACCCGGCGGCCATCTGCCTTTCTGCCAGATAAAAATACGCCCTCATACCTTCCCTTTCCGGAAAAGCACGACCCGGACGGTCACCGAACCTTCCCGGTTCTCCACCCGCATCATTCCGTCATACTTTTCCACGATCTGTCGGACGATCCGGAGTCCCCTTCCATGGCTTTTCGGATCCTCCTTATCGGTCCTCGCTCTCCCGTCCGTCAGAAGCAGCGGCTTTACCGACGCGTTTTCCAGGTCGATCTGAAGATAGCCTTCCTGGCCGCAGATCATGAGATCCATCGTTCCCTTCTGCGTTTTCCGCGCCGCTTCTATGGCGTTATCCAGCAGATTCCCCAGCAGCCTGCACAGATCTCTTTCTTCTATTCCGGCAAAAGAGGCGGCGATCCTGCAGGAAACGGAAATTCCTTCCCTTCTTGCCAGGTTCAGCTTTCCATTCAGCACCGCGCTGACCGCCCCGCTCTGCGTCCGGATATGCTCCGGCACGCCGGAAAGGGCGCCGCTTTCCTTCTCCAGCCAGGCTAACGCCTCTTCCCTTCTGTTTTGCTCCAGAAGCCCCTGCAGGAGCAGATAACTGTTTCTCATATCATGTCGCAGCGCGCGGATCTCTTCCTCCGCCTGCTCCTGTTCCCGATACCGTTCTTCCTGACGTTCCAGTTCTTCCTGCATCGAAAGGGCTTCGTTCAGCCTCCGCATCTCTTCCCTTCGTTCCTTTCGCAGACGGCGCATCCGGCATACCGCCCTGTGCCAGAACAGAACGTACGCCGCACAGAAGGCCGCGACGGCTGCCGGGATCAGGCTGTCCGTCAAAAGGGGAAGCAGTTCCTCCCAGAACCGGCCAAGCACCGCCGGGGCTGCAAGACGGAACAGAAAAAAGGCCGCGGCCATCCTTCGTTTTCCGGCCCCTTCTTCCGGAAGAGTTTTTCCTTCCGTCAGAGCATTTTCTTCCGTGAAAACTCCTCTTTCCGTCAGAAGCTCCATAGCCGCCAGGAAGCAGCCCGCATCCGCCAGCGGAAGGAAAAGGCTCCCTGCTTTCCGAAGAGGGATCGCCTCCACGCCCAGCCACAGGAAAAAAGCGGACGCATACGCCGCCGCTGCCCTGGTTCTTGTGAAACGGGCCGGAAACTCCCGCCTCGTCCAGGTAAGGCAGATCAGAATGATACCGGCCCGCGCGGCCAGCGAAAAAAAATCAGTCATGCGCCGCTCCCTTCTCCAGCCAGGCCATGTAACGCTCCCCGATCTCTTCCCGGTAGGTCCTTCCGATCTCCAGCACCTCCCCGTTTGACAGGCAGACGCCGTTTTCCTTCCGGCGGATGCTTCTGATATGCTCCATATTGATCAGGAAGCTTCTGTGTATGCGTAAGAAGCCCAGATCCTTCAGCTCCTCTTCGCATTCGCGCATGGCCTTCCGCACCTTGATCCTGCGGTTTTTCGTCATCTGATAGATCACGTAATTCCTTTCGCTGAACAGATAAATGATCTCCCTTACCCGCACATATTCCGCTACATGATACGCCGTTTCCAGTTTCAGGCAGGTCTCCTGCAGATATTCCCCGGAAAGCCTGCGGATCACATCCTCCAGATCCTTTCGGATCAATCCATCTGACCGCTTCCGGATAAACGCATAGGGAGCATAGGGAAACACCTGATAAACCAGCTCCTCCTGGGAGGTCACGAAGACCACCGATACCCGCTTTCCTCCCTGCCTTCTGATCCGTTCCGCCGCGGAAAAACCGTCCATCCCCGGCATCCGGATATCCAGAAACAGGATATCAAAGGGCGCTTTCTCATGTGCCTCAAGCAGGCTCTCCCCGCTTTCAAAGGTCCGTATCTCAAATCCTTCCCAGTATCTGCCGCAGATTTCCCGCAATATTGCGGCCAGCTTCTCAAGCGCCAGCCTGTTGTCGTCACACACCGCGATCGTTATCATGCGTTCTCCCGTCAATTCCCTCCGTGTTCCTGCCGTCCGGTTCAGTATACAAAAAAGGAGTCCCGGCCGCAATACGGCCGGGACGAATGGAAGGAATTGGGGACGAAAAATCTGTTATCTTATAACCCTTGCGCTGGACTCCCGGATCGTCAGGACCGGCAGGATCTTCCGGATCCCGGGCGTTTTCTGTCCATGGGCGGCCTGTACGGCGGTTTCGATCAATAGCTCTCCGAAGCTGCGGTAGTCGCAGCCAACGCTGGTCAGTGGCGGCACACAGGTCTCTGTCACAAAGGTATTGTCGAAGCTGACGACAGAAATATCCTGTGGGATCCGGATCCCTTTTGCCCGAAGGATATGGGTCACGCCGACCGCCGCGAAATCATTGATGGCAAGGACCGCCGTAGGCAACGTACGGCCGCTTTCCAGAAAGGCTGTCATCATCCGTTCCCCATCCTCCACGTCATAGCCGCCATCCAGAATGTATTCCTCCCGTACCGGTATTTTATATTTTTCCAGACATTTCCGATAGATCCCGCGTTTTTCCGCGGTGGGGCGAACCGCTTCGCTCCCTCCTGCGAAAAGGAGCCTTTCATGCCCATTTTCATGGAGATATTCCATCGCCAGCGTCATGGAGCGTTCCTCATCGATGCAGACCCGGCGACAGTCCGTCCCTTCCAGACAGCCGGTCGTCACGAAGGGCATATGCTGCGCCATCCGGTTTACCAGCTTCACGTATGCCGGATCGGATGTGCGTTCATCCGTCTTTCCTCCAATCTGGATGACGGCGTCCACCCTCTGATCGTAAAGCTTGTCCAGATATCCTGGTTCCGCGCTGTTGTCTCCCAGGGAGTTGCACACCATCAGAAGATATCCCCTCCGATACGCGGCGGCCTCGCATTCCACCGCGAGCATGGAATAATAAGGATTCCGGATATCCGATATCAGCAGACCGATCAGCTTCTTTTCCACATAACGGAGGCTTCTGGCGAGGGCGTTGGGGCGAAAATTATATTTTTCGATCACCCGTCTGACCTGTTCCTGCTTTTCCTGACTCACTCTGGCGCTTCCGGTCAGGATCCGGGAAACAGTCGCCAGAGAAACGCCCGCTTCTTTCGCGATTTTGTAAATACTTATCGTTTCCTTTTCCATGACACCTCCCTTTCCGCTATCCGTTCCCGCCTCATATCTGTATTTCATGCCGGCTCCTGTCAGCCGCATATCATACGCCGCCGTTTCCGCACCTTCCGCCGGATTCCCGGACAACCAGTCTTGCGCCCATCATCTGGATCGCCGGCGTTTCTTTGCCGTGGATCATCCGGACTGCCGTCCTCATGAGCAGTCTTCCAAAGCTGTCATGGTCGTAGCCTGCGCAGGTCAGTCTGGGCATGCAGGTCCGCGCGAGATAGGTATCGCCGAAGCTGACTACCGAGATATCCTGCGGGATCCGCAGGCCATGCTCCTGCAGGGCGCGCATGATGCCTACCGCGAGGAGATCATTGTCCGCGATCACAGCCGTCGGCAGGGGTTTTCCCGTATTCAGAAGCTGTTCTGTCACTTTCACTCCGGTTTCCACGCTGTCCTCCGCCTCCAGGATGCTGTCTTCCCGGATCTCCATCCCGTATTTTCTCAGCATCTGTCTGTATCGGAGCCGTCTGTCAAAAGAGGCCTTCTGTCCATCGTTTCCGCCGATCAGCACGATTCTGCGGTGTCCGTTCTCCAGCAGATACCGCATGAGAAGTTCCATGGACTGCCCGTAGTCGAAGCATACCCGGCGGCAGTCCGCCCCATCCAGCCTTCCGGTGATCAACAGGGGCGTGGTATTGGCGATCTGGTTCACCTTTTCCACGTATTCCATATCCGATACCAGTTCGTCCACTGCTCCGCCCATGTGGACGACTGCATCAACCCGCTGGCTGTAAAACTTCTCAAGACAGGCCAGCTCCAATTCCTTTCTCCCAAAGGAATTACACAGGATCAGCAGATACCCCAGCTCCGCCGCAGCCTTCTCACAGGCGACGGCGATCTCCGCGTAAAAAGGATCCCGGATATCTGATACCAGAAAGCCTATAACTTTTGTCTCCACGCGGCTCAGTCCCCGCGCCGTTGCGTTTGGCCGGAAATCATATTTCTCTATCAGCTCCCGTACCCGTTGTTTCTTCTCTTCACTAACCCGGGCGCTCCCGGTGAGCACCCGGGACACGGTTGCCGGAGATACGCCGGCCTCTTTCGCTATGGTATAGATACTGACCGTTTCTTTGTCCATTTTCCCCTCCAACCCTGGCATCGTAAATCGCCGTTTTTGACGCCAGGGCACGCGCGACGGGGCACAGCCTTTACCCGATATCCGGCTTGTCTGTGAGGGTAATCTCCCCTGGCGCCTTTCCGTCCGTCTCGAACAGGATGATCTCGTTCTTTCCTTTCTTTACCAGCGGCCCCGGAATATACAGACGCTTCTGCGGCCCGATCTCCCAGTACCTTCCCAGGTTGAAGCCGTTGAGGAATGCGCAGCCCTTTCCCCAGCCCGCGAAATCCAGCCAGGTGTCGCACTGCTCTTCCGCCTCGAAGGTAAA
>DXDD01000154.1 GCA_019115665.1 Candidatus Eisenbergiella pullistercoris
CAAGCCAGAAAGAAATTGCGGAAAAAGCAGAATTTTCCAGATCAAAGGTTCAACGAACCATGAAGAATCTGGTTGAAAAAAAGGTAATTTACCGTGAAGGCGCGAGAAAAGACGGAGTCTGGAGAGTAACCGGACAGCAGTAGTAAGTTTACGTTTTCTATTGAAAGAATAAGCGATACCATCCATTATGGACGGGACACTTAAAATTCAGAAACCCGGGAGGACAACGCCGCCTGATGCAGAGCCTGTCCTTCGTCTGAAAATCGCAGCCCATGAAAAGCGGCCGGGCGCATGACCTTTTCCAGAATGGGAAGGCTTGCGTTCAGGTCGTTTTTTCTATATCCGATGACCGGATTAGTGAGCAGATGGAAGCCGAAATCGGAATAGAGGCGGATGGCGCAGACGGAAGTCGGCTGGGTGTGCAGGTAGAGGGGAAAATCAGAGCGCCTCAGAAGCTCCGAAAGGAGGGCGCGCCCGAAGCCTCGGCCCTCTTCCTCAGGAAGAACCCGGAACCATCCCAGTGTGTTGACAGGAAAGCTGGAACGGGCGTAGGAAAGCCAGGTCAGACCGGTGGCAACGGGCTTCCCAGAAGGTGTGCAGAGGAAGAGGCAGCGCTGGAAAAACGCCTGATTCTGTTCTTCCCCGTTTCCGGCATAAACCCTTTCATAATAATCCGTGAGGGAATCCGCATAGGAATCCTCCGCGGCGAGATGTTTCCAGACGCCCAGCTCATCCGGACGGCAGGTCCTGATGGAACAGCCCTCCGGAAGCGGGCGCAGGGCGGACGGCTCCGGCCTTTTGCAGATCAGGAACAGATTGAGGTTCCCGACCGTTTCATACAGGCTGTCAAAGCCCGCCTGATGATAAAGTTCCCAGTCCTTACAAGAATATTTCATAGCCGCTCCTTTCTCTGCCCACAGTTTAGCGCCGGAAGAGGTGACCGTCAAGCAAAGTCTGCGTAAAAGGGCATTGCCTTTTTTTTAACGAGCAATTATAATGAAAGGCAGACAGATTCCGGGAGAGAAAACAGGAATCGGAAAGGTATGAAGACAGATGAGAGTGATCGCGGGAGAGGCGAGGAGCCTTCCGTTAAAGTGCCCGGAAGGGCTGGATACGAGACCGACTACGGACCGGATCAAGGAGACCCTGTTCAACATTCTGCAGCCCTGGATCCCCGGCAGCATATTCATGGATCTGTGCAGCGGAAGCGGGGCCATCGGAATAGAAGCAATAAGCCGGGGGGCGAAGCGGGCCTGGTTTGTGGAAAACGGGGCGAAGGCGGTAAAGTGCATTCAGGAAAACCTGCATTTCACAAAGTTTGAGGACCGGGCCGTCGTTCTGAGGCAGGACGTGGTGTCGGCGCTTTCCGGCATCCACGAGAAGGAAGCGGATGTGATCTTCATGGACGCGCCCTATGACGCGGGGCTGGAGGAGCCGGTCCTGGAGACGCTTTCCCGGATGCCGTATGTGACGCAGGAGACGCTGATCGTATTTGAAGCGGAAAGAGACAGGGATTTTTCCTTCGCGCAGGACTGCGGCTTTGAGGTGACGCGGGAAAAGATCTACAAAACGAACAAGCATGTATTTATGAGAAAGAGGGAGACGGAGCGTTAAAGGCATTCCGGTACGCTCCGGCAGGGAGAACATTATGAAAGCAGCGATTTATCCCGGAAGCTTTGACCCGGTGACGTATGGCCATCTGGATATCATCCGGAGAGCGGCGTCGATTTTTGACGAATTAACGGTCAGCGTGCTGAACAATACGCAGAAGACTCCGTTGTTTTCTGTGGAGGAACGTGTTAAAATACTGGAAGAAGCGACGAAGGACCTGCCGAATGTGAAGATCGATTCCTTTTCCGGCCTTCTGATCGACTATGCCAGGAGAAAGGATGTCCATGTGGCGATCCGCGGGCTGCGCGCCATCACGGATTTTGAATATGAACTGCAGACCGCCCAGACGAATACCATGCTGTCGGGCGGGGAGCTGGATACCATGTTCCTGACCACGCGGCTGGAATACGCGTATCTCAGTTCTTCCAGCGTGAAGGAGATCGCCCAGTTTCACGGCGATATTTCCAAATGCGTGCCGGAATTCGTGGCAGAGCTTCTGTATGAAAAATACGGACATGCGTAAACGCTTCTGAAAAAAAGAGAAAAGCGCCGGATCTGGATCGGGACGGGACAGATGGTGGGCATGGAGGGAAAATGAGCAGCAGAATCGAGCAGTTAATTGATGAAATCGAGGAATACATTGACAGCTGTAAGTATCAGCCTCTTTCCAACACAAAGATCATCGTGAACAAGGAAGAGCTGGAGGAGCTCCTCAGAGAGCTGAGGATGAAGACGCCGGATGAGATCAAGCGTTATCAGAAGATCATCAACAATAAGGAAGCGATCCTGAACGACGCCAGGGAAAAGGCGGAAGCCCTGATCAATGAAGCGACCGCCCATACCACCGAGCTGGTCAGCGAGCACGAGATCATGCAGCAGGCCTATGCGCAGGCGAATGAGGTGGTTAATATGGCGACCCAGCAGGCGCAGGAGATCCTGGATAACGCCACGGTGGAGGCAAACAGCGTAAAGGCGTCCGCCATTCAGTATACGGATGATATCCTGGCGAATCTGGAACAGATCATCGAAAACGGCATCAACATCGCGAACGAGCATTACGGACGGCTGATCGACGATCTGAACGGCTGTCTGAACGTGGTGCAGGCCAACCGGATGGAGCTGAGGCCGGACGAGATCGACGATACCGCTTCCATGCCGGATCTGTCCGTACAGGATCCGAACGAAGGCGCGGATCTGGATCTTATGTAAAGAGAAGTCCCGCCGGCCTGAAAGAGAACGGCAGGAACAGCATGCGCCGGAAACGGCGGTCAGACTGGAAACGGAAAAAGCCGCTGAGCTGTCTGCGGCGGGCCGGTGTGTCCGCGGCAGACGGGGAACGCGGCTTTTTTTCTGCAAAGGGCGAAAAACGCAGGGACGCCGTCCGGTCCCGGGAGAACGGGACTCACAGGGAAAACAGGACCGCATAATAAACGAAAGCGAGCATGGTCTGCACGCATTTATGGAATACATACAGCCGCAGAGACAGGCCGGTATCCCGGATCATGCTGTAGGTCTGGAAAATGCAGGACAGACCTCCGAAGGGAAGCAGGACAAAGGCCCAGAAGGCATCGGAGGGATCCAGCCGGGAAAGGCCGCCGGTGATCTCCAGCAGACAGCCGCAAAGGGCACGGGGCAGGACGGCCTTGGCCGGAAGAAAAAGGTCGGGGAGCAGATTCATCAGATTGAAGAGGATCATGTATCCGCCCAGAGACGCCTGTGAGACCAGGGCGGAGGTGACGGCCTCCTGGGTCTGCGCCATCAGGGACCGCCCGCTGAGGGCGGAGGATGCGCGGGAAGCGGAGGACAGGACACAGCGGCCGGCGGCCGGAACGGGGCAGGGAATGTCCCGGTAAACCATGCGGCGCAGAAACAGGCCGTAGAGCAGCGGGAGCAGATACATGCCCGCCCAGAACGGCAGCGGCTTTGCCGCCGGAAACAGGGTGAGCACAAAGCCGGAAAAATAGATGGGACCGATGTTGTTGCAGAAGGCAAGCATCAGGGACGCCTCCCTTTTGCTCAGCTTTCCGTGCTGCAGGCTTTCCGCCGTCACCCGTGCGCCCATGGGAAATCCGCAGAGAAAGCCGATGACCAGAACGTAGAGGCAGGAATCGGAGAGCCGGAAGACGGGCCGCAGGAGCGGAGCGAACAGGCGCGCGAAGCTGTCGGAAAGGTTCATGCGGATCAGGATCCCGGAAAGGATCATAAAGGGCAGAAGCGTGGGGATCATTTTTTCAAACCAGAGGTTCAGCCCGGCGAGGGAGAGGGAAAACGCCTTTTCGCTTTCCAGGAGCATGGACAGGGTCAGGGCGGTGAAAAGGCTGAGAAGCAGCGGCTTTTTTATTTTCAGAAGCAGTCGTTTCATCATGCGTGCCTCCGCCTTTTTTTAGAATCTATGAGCGGTTTTCGAAAAAAATAACCGGAGAAAGGAGACGGCGTATGATCCGTCTGGACCGATATCTGTGTGAGATGGGAGAAGGAACCCGAAGCGAGGTGAAGGAAATCCTCCGGAAGGGACGCGTCTGCGTGGACGGCGTCGTGGAGAAAAATCCTGCGCGGAAGGTGGAGGAAGAGAGCGCGCGGGTGAGCGTGGACGGCAGGGAGCTTCGTTATGCGAAGCATGCGTATTTTCTGCTGAACAAGCCGGCCGGTCTGCTGTCCGCTTCCAGGGATGGACGGGGCAGGACGGTCCTGGACTGGATGCGGGAAAGGGATCCGGAAAATGCCCTGTTAAAAAGAGAGCTTTTTCCGGCGGGGAGGCTGGATAAGGATACGGAGGGGCTGCTTCTGGTGACAGACGACGGAGCGCTCGCCCACCGGCTGCTTTCTCCGGCCAGACATGTGGAGAAGACCTACTATGTGGAGACGGACGGAGCGCTTCCCGCAGGGGACTGTGAACGCCTGCGGGAGGGCGTTGATATCGGGGAAGGAGAACGCAGCAGACCGGCGAAGCTCCGGGAGGCGGAGCGCCTGGAGCGCTGCGCTCCGGATTCGTCCGCGGCGTATCTTCTGACCATTACGGAAGGAAAGTACCATCAGGTTAAGCGGATGATGCAGTCCGTCGGACGCCGCGTGACTTATCTGCGACGGATCTCCATGGGGCCGCTTTCGCTGGATGAGAGCCTTGGGACAGGAGAATTCCGCCCGCTTACGCAGGAAGATCTTTCCTCCCTTGCGGTGTTGACGCCGGACATGCTTGCTGGCGTGGAGGCGGTGATCTTCGATCTGGACGGGACGCTGGTGGATTCCATGTGGGTCTGGCCCGGGATCGATGTGGAGTATCTGAAACGGTTCGGGATCACCCTGGATGAACGGCTTCAGGGAGATGTGGACGGTATGAGCTTTACGGAAACGGCGGTCTATTTTAAGGAGCGGTTCGGGATTCCGGATTCCGTGGAGCAGATCATGGAAACCTGGAACCGAATGGCGGAGGAGAAATACCTTCATGAGGTTTCCCTGAAAAAGGGAGCGCGGGCTTTTATTGAAGTATGCCTCAAAAGAAAGCTGAAGCTTGGCATCGCAACCAGCAATTCCAGGAGGCTTGCGGAGGGCGTGATCGGCGCGCAGGGGCTTTCGGAAGCCTTTTCCTGCATCCTCACCGGCTGCGAGGTGGGAAAGGGAAAGCCCGCGCCGGACATTTATCTCGCAGCCGCCAGGAGACTTGGGGCAGATCCCGCGAGATGCCTGGTCTTTGAGGACATTGAGCCGGGGATCGTTGCGGGAAAGGCTGCGGGCATGCGGGTCTGCGCGGTAAAAGACGACTGGTGCCAGACGCCGGGAGAGCGTCTGCGGCAGCTGGCGGACTATTATATTGATGATTATGCGCAGCTCCTGAGCGGAACAGGCGCGGAATAAAGAGAGAACAGGAAAACGGACGGCAGAAGAAAGGAAACAGAAGTGGCGAAGGGATTTTTACCGGTAACCAGGGAAGAAATGGAAGAAAGAGGGATCGACAGGCCGGATTTTGTCTATGTGATCGGGGACGCCTATGTGGATCATCCCTCCTTCGGCCATGCCATCATCAGCCGGGTGCTGGAGGCGCACGGCTACAGCGTGGGCATCATTTCCCAGCCGGACTGGAAGGACGACAGGAGCATCGACGTATTTGGAAAGCCCAGGCTGGCCTTCCTGGTTTCCGCCGGAAACATGGATTCCATGGTGAACCATTATTATGTGTCCGGAAAAAGACGAAAGGAGGACGCCTATACGCCGGGCGGGCAGATGGGGAAGCGGCCGGATCATGCGGCGGCGGTCTATGGAAACCTGATCCGCCGCACCTACCGCGACGTGCCGGTGATCCTGGGAGGCATTGAGGCCAGCCTGCGGCGGATGGCCCATTACGACTACTGGAGCGACTCCTTCCGCCGGTCCATCCTGCTGGACAGCCAGGCGGATCTGATCTCCTACGGCATGGGGGAAAAATCCATCGTGGAGATCGCGGATGCGCTGGCTTCCGGGCTTTCCGTCAGGGACATTACCTTTGTGGCGGGAACCGTGTATAAGACGAAAAAGCCGGAGGCGGTCTATGAGGGCGTGCGGCTCCCCTCCTATGAGGAGATGAAGGCGGACCGGAAAAAATACGCGGAGAGCTTTTTCATCCAGTACAATAATACGGATCCCATCAATGGAAACGTGCTGATGGAGGAATACCCGGGCGGCGTGTATGTGGTGCAGAATCCTCCCCAGAAGCCCCTCACCATGCAGGAAATGGACGACGTATACGCCCTTCCCTATATGCGCACGTATCACCCCTCCTATGAAAGCCAGGGCGGCGTTCCGGCGATCCGGGAAATCAAATTTTCTCTCATCAGCAACAGAGGGTGCTTCGGCGGCTGCAGCTTCTGCGCGCTGACCTTCCATCAGGGGCGCACCGTGCAGGTCAGAAGCCATGAATCCATTCTGGAGGAAGCGAAGCTGCTGATCCAGGATAAGGATTTCAAGGGCTATATCCACGATGTGGGAGGTCCTACGGCGAATTTCCGCGCGCCCTCCTGTCAGGATCAGCTCGTCCGCGGCGTGTGCAAAAACAGGCAGTGCCTGTTCCCGAAGCCCTGCCCGCACATGAAGGCGGATCACAGGGATTATCTGCAGCTTCTGCGGAAGCTGCGCGCCCTTCCCGGCGTGAAGAAGGTGTTCATCCGCTCCGGCATCCGTTTTGACTACCTGCTTGCCGATCCGGACGATACCTTTTTCCGGGAGCTGGTGAAGCATCATGTGAGCGGCCAGCTGAAGGTGGCGCCGGAGCATATCTGCGACGCCGTGCTGAAGCGGATGGGAAAGCCGGAGAACGCGGTCTATGAGAGATTCCGGAAAAAATATGAGAAGCTGAACGAAGAACTGGGGCTGAAGCAGTATCTGGTCCCGTATCTGATGAGCTCCCATCCCGGTTCCACGCTGAAGGAGGCCGTAGAACTGGCGGAATATCTGCGGGATCTGGGATATATGCCGGAGCAGGTGCAGGATTTTTATCCCACGCCGTCCACCCTGTCCACGGTCATGTATTATACGGGGATCGATCCCAGGGACGGGAAACCGGTCTACGTCTGCAGAAACCACCACGAAAAGGCCATGCAGCGCGCCCTGATCCAGTACCGGAACCCGAAAAATCGCGAGCTGGTGAAGGAGGCCCTCATAAAGGCTGGCCGCACGGACCTGATCGGCTTCGGGCCGAAATGTCTGATCCGCCCCGAAAAGGGCGGACAGGAGGGGCAGCAGAAGGTAAGGCGGGACGGAGTGCAGAAGGCGAAATGGGACGGGGCGGAAAAGGGGGGACGGAGCCGGTCTGAAAAGGAAGGCGCGAAGCGCCGGAAAAAGACCATCCGCAACGTACATCAGAAGAAGCGCTAGGGAGCGTTTCTGAAAAGACGGATCAGCCGGCGTTTTCCC
Organism: Candidatus Eisenbergiella pullistercoris; assembly: GCA_019115665.1. GTDB lineage: Bacteria > Bacillota > Clostridia > Lachnospirales > Lachnospiraceae > Eisenbergiella > Eisenbergiella pullistercoris. The sequence continues at coordinate 7,495 of DXDD01000154.1, forward strand.
GTTCCCTTTCCTGCGCCGCCTGCATCCGCCGCTTCATTTCCCTCCGGAAATTCTGCAGAAGGAAGACGGACAGAACAGCGGCAAGGAGGGCCGTTCCCGCAAAATTCAGCCAGAGGCCCGTAAGGCCCAGCGGCCAGAGGGCGGCGATCAGGATCACCGGGAAAAACAGGGCCGTGGAAACGGAAATGACGGAGGCGGATACGGGCTTTTCTACGGCGAGCATATAGCTCTGCGCGGCAAAGGAAAACCACCGGGTCAGGTAGGTGGCGGAAAACAGACGGACAGCGCCCTCCGCCATCAGAAGAAGCGCCGTGCTGTCTCCTCCCACGAACAGCCGGGTGATCTGGCCGGGGAAGAGAAAGAGGACGGCGGCGGACAGGAGGGAGAGGATGCCGCTTGCGGTGAAGCAGCAGCGCTCGATGGCCGCCACCCGGCGGTAGGAGCCTGCTCCCCAGTTAAAGCCGACGGCGGGCTGCAGGGAATCGCACATGCCGTAAAGAAGAGGCTGGATAAAGCCGTCCGCATACATCAGGATCCCGTAAACGGATACGGCGTTTTCTCCGCCCATGCGCAGCAGGATGGCGTTCATCAGGATGGAGGTGATACGTCCTGCGATATTGTTCAGAAAGTTCGGGCTGCCGCAGGCGATGATCTGACGCAGCAGGCGCAGGGAAAAGCGGGGCCTTCTGAAATGGAGAAGGAGCCTGCCGCGCAGAAAGGGATACAGGGCGGTGAGCGCGCAGACCATCATGCCGAGACAGGTCGCCAGCGCCGCGCCCCAGATGCCGAAGCCGAGCACGCCGAGGAACAGATATTCCAGCCCGGCGCTCAGGATGGACATGAAAATGTTCAGATACATGCTGCCCCGGATCTGCCCGCAGATGCGCAGATAATTATCCATGGCGAACACAATGGTCGTTACCGGCGAACAGATTGCGTAAACCCGCAGGTACTGGACGGCAAAGGAGGCAAATTCCCCATCGGCGCCCATCAGGCGGATGAGAAGCGGAGCGGCGGCAAACAGGATAAGCCCCACCGCAATGCCCGCGCCGAAGATCAGAAGGACCGCGCAGGTGAAGATGTTGTTGGCTTCCTCCTCTTCCTTTTTCCCGAGACTGATGGAAATGGGGACGGAAGAGCCGACGCCGATCAGATCCGCCAGAGAGAAATTGATGATGACAAAGGGCATGGCAAGGTTCAGCGCCGCGAAGGCGGTGTCTCCCAGAATGCGCCCCACGAAGATCCCGTCCAGAAGCTGGTACAGAGCGGAGGCCAGCATGCTGACCGCGCCTGGAACGGCGGCGATGAAAAACAGTTTTGTGGGAGCCACTTTTGCAAATAAATATTTGGAGTCCATATTTCCCTTCATCGGTTACGATTCCTTTCCTGTATCTGTCTCAAAAATTCTGTCGAAGCTGTTTTTCAGATTTTCTGCAAAGTCCGCATTTGCCTCGATAAAGGCGGGACCGTGCTTCTGAAGCGTCAGCCGGAGCGCTTCCTGCTCCATCCGGTAGACCGGCTCCAGGAGCGAAGCTGCATACCGCCGGCCTTCCGGCGTGAGAAGGATCTGCTTTTCCCTTGTATGTTCTTCCATGAGAAGCGTGAGAAAGCCTTCTTCCACAAGCTCCTTCACGATGGTGTTGACGGTGGTTTTGGGGATCAGCCATTCCTCGCCCAACTGCTTCTGGGAATGGGGCTCCCCGTCGTCCAGCGCGTAAAACAGCGCCAGCGTGTTGTCCTTGACGCCAAGCTTTCTTGCCGTCTGATAATACAGTCCGTCGATCCGGTTCTGCGCCAGGGTCAGCGCCCTGATCTCTTCCTGATATTTTTTCATATTCTTCTCCGCTTCGGGGACGGCCGGATCCGGCCGCGCTCCGGCATAAATTGCCGCCAGATCTTCTTTTCCAGAACCGGCCTGAGAGCGGCCGCCTGTTCTGCGGCTGCTTTTCCGGCAGGCAAAGGGGATTATAGTACGAATTCGGATTAAAGTCAAGACGGGCTGAACGGATAAAAGCAAAAAGCTTTATCGAAAGGTAACAGTTCAGCCTTCGGCAGAACTGTTACGGCATCCGGCCATTCCAATCGCTTCGCGATGGGCCGGATGCTTTCTGCCGATACGTTTTCGTACGGTCTGCGCAGTAAATGCGCAGACCTGGCTGAACT
>DXDD01000155.1 GCA_019115665.1 Candidatus Eisenbergiella pullistercoris
AACAGCTTCACCTTATCCTTCGCCTTCGGCAGCACCACCTTATCCAGGTGCCAGATGTCGTCCACATACTCCTGGATGGTTCTGTCGGAGCTGAACTTGCCGCTGCAGGCCACGTTCAGGATCGCGCTTCTCGCCCAGGCCTTCTCGTCGCGGTAGAAGGCTTCGATCCGTCTCTGCGCCTCGGCGTAGGGCTTGAAGTCCTTGAGGATAAAGTACATATCCGCCTTCGAAGTGCTCTGGGTGTTCAGCAGGGAGTTGTACAGCGGGCGGAACAGCTCCGTATCGTAGGGAGCGAAGGTTCCGTTGATGAGCTGCATCAGCACTCTGCGGATATCCGGATCGTTGTTGAAGATCTCCATCGGATTGTATCCGCCGAAGTTCTCATAGCGGATGACCTCGTCGGAGGAAAGGCCGAAGATCACGGCATTCTCCGCGCCGACCTCTTCCACGATCTCCACGTTGGCGCCGTCCATGGTGCCGAGGGTGATCGCGCCGTTTAACATGAACTTCATGTTTCCGGTTCCGGAGGCCTCCTTGCTGGCCGTGGAAATCTGCTCGGACACGTCGGCCGCCGCAAAGATCCACTCCGCGTTGGATACCTTATAGTCCTCGATGAACACCACCTTGATCCTTCCGCCGATGGCAGGATCGTTGTTCACCACATCCGCGACGGCGTTGATCAGCTTGATGGTCAGCTTGGCGTTCCGATAGCCCGCGGCCGCCTTCGCGCCGAAGATGAAGGTTCTGGGATAGAAATCCTTTTCCGGATGATCCTTCAGTTCATTGTAAAGATACATGATGTGGAGGATGTTGAGAAGCTGTCTCTTGTACTCATGCAGACGCTTCACCTGCACATCGAAAATGGAGCGGGGATCCACCTGGATGCCGTTGTGCTCCAGAATGTATTTTGCCAGGCGCACCTTGTTCTGGTACTTGATGTTCATGAACTCTCTCTGCGCCTTTTCGTCGTCCGCGTAGATCTTCAGGCCGCTGATTTTGGACAGGTCCGTGATCCAGTCGTTGCCCACATGGTTGCTGACCCAGGAAGCGAGCAGCGGATTTCCGTGCAGCAGGAATCTTCTCTGGGTGATGCCGTTGGTCTTGTTGTTGAACTTCTCGGGCATCATCTCATAGAAATCCTTCAGCTCCTGATTCTTCAGGATCTCGGTGTGGAGCCTTGCCACGCCGTTTACGGAATAGCCGGCCACAATGGCGAGATGCGCCATTTTCACCTGGCCGTCATAAATGATGGCCATCTTCGCGATCTTCTGCTGGTTGCCGGGATACTGTCTGGCCACCTGTTCCAGGAATCTGCGGTTGATCTCTTCCACGATCTGGTAGATTCTGGGCAGCAGTCTGGAGAACAGCTCGATGGGCCATTTTTCCAGAGCCTCCGCCATGATGGTGTGGTTGGTGTAGGCGCAGGTCTTGGTGGTAACCTCCCAGGCTTCCTCCCAGGTCAGGTAATAGTCGTCCATCAGGATCCGCATCAGCTCCGCGATGGCCACCGTAGGATGGGTGTCGTTGAGCTGGAAGGTCACCTTTTCATGAAACTTCCGGATATCGTCATGCTTTCTCATGTACTTGGCGACCGCTTCCTGCACGGATGCGGAAATGAAGAAATACTGCTGCTTCAGACGAAGCTCCTTGCCCGCGTAGTGGTTGTCGTTGGGATAAAGAACCTCCACGATATTTCTCGCCAGGTTCTCCTGCTCCACCGCCTTCTGGTAGTCGCCCTTGTCAAAGGAATCCAGTTTGAAGCACTCCACGGCCTCCGCGTCCCAGATACGCAGGGTGTTCACGATGCCGTTTCCATATCCGACGATGGGCATATCGTAAGGGATGGCCTTCACGGACTGATATCCCTCCTGCTTGAAGCAGTTGCGTCCGTTCTCGTCCACATAGACGTTCACATAACCGCCGAACTTCACTTCCTTGGCGTATTCCGGGCGGCGAAGCTCAAAGGGATTTCCGTCCGCGAGCCAGTTGTCCGGCACCTCCACCTGGTAGCCGTCGCGGATCTGCTGCTTGAACATGCCGTAACGGTAACGGATGCCGCAGCCGTAGGCCGCATAGCCCAGGGTCGCCAGGGAATCCAGGAAGCAGGCAGCAAGCCGTCCCAGTCCGCCGTTTCCCAGCGCGGCGTCCGGCTCCTGATCCTCAACCACATTGATGTCAACGCCCAGCTCCTCCAGCGCCTCGGCGACCTCGTCATAGGCCTGCAGATTGATCAGGTCGTTGCCCAGAGCGCGTCCCATCAGGAATTCCATGGACAGATAATAAACCGTCTTGGGATCTTTTTTCTCATATTCCTTCTGCGTCGCCATCCAGTTGTCAACGATCACATCCTTTACAGAGTAAGCGACCGCCTGAAAAATCTGCTGATCCGTCGCCTCTTCAAGGGTCTTGCGGTAGAGCGTCTTGATGTTGTTCAGGACGCTTCTCTTGAAAAGCTCCTTGTCAAAATTCTGAATTGCCGGTTTCTTTAACATGGATTTCCTCCTCATTCCTTTTTCTCATGTGTTGTAAAAGAACAGAACGGATGCGCACAGACGCCATCCTTCCGGTTTGGGCATATCAGATATAGTGTACACCACAATGACAGATATGAAAACACTTATTTTGTATTGCGCGGGCCTGTCAGCCCCGTTTTCATTCTGCCAGACGGCATTACTCCGCCGTCTTTTCCACGCTGATGGTCACTTTCTCTCCGTTCACGTTCCATTCCTTCACGGTTCCGAAGGTCTCTCCGGCCGTGATGGAATCCGCAAGCACCTTGCCCGCGATGGCGTCGTAATTGTTCTGAGCGACCTGCGCGATCTTCTCGTTTCCGGAGAAGGAAATGCGGATGTGGTCCATGACCTCAAAGCCGGCTTCCTTTCTCATGGTCTGGATCTTGCTGATGATCTCGTTCACGTTGCCTTCCTCGATCAGCTCCTCAGACAGGTTGGAATCCAGAACAACGGTCATCTTCGCGTCCGCCTCGGACACATAGCCCTCCTTCTGGGTCATTTCGACGAGAAGGTCGTCCTTTGTCAGGCTTACCTGCACGCCGTTCACCTCGAAAACCAGCGCTCCGTTCGCGTTCAGCTCATCCATGGCGGCGTTTCCGTCCAGGGAGGCCAGGGTCTTCTGGATGCCGCCCAGCTGTTTTCCGTATTTCGGGCCGACGGTGCGAAGCTGAGGCTTGAAGGTATAGGTGGTGAAATCTCTCACGTCTTCGGTGAAGACCACCTTCTTCACATTCAGCTCGTCCTCGATGATTTCCTTATAAAAATCGCTCAGGGCGTGGTCGGCCTTTACGAACATGGTGCCGATGGGCTGGCGGTTCTTAATGTTGGCGGTGTTCCGGCAGGCGCGTCCCATGACGACGATGTCCAGGACCTCCTCCATATCCTCTTCCAGCTTTTTGTCCACGAACGCGGCGTCCGCCTTCGGGAAATCGCACAGATGCACGCTCTCCGGCGCGTTTTTGTCGATGCTGCGCACCAGGTTCAGATAGATCTCTTCCGCCATGAAGGGGATCATGGGCGCGGAAAGCTTTGCCAGGGTGACCAGAGCGGTGTACAGGGTCATGTAGGCGTTGATCTTGTCCTGCTCCATGCCCTTTGCCCAGAAGCGCTCGCGGCTTCTTCTCACGTACCAGTTGCTGCATTCGTCCACGAAATCCTGCAGGGCTCTTGCCGCCTCGGGGATCTGGTAGTTGTCCAGCCTGGTGTCCACCTCGGTGATCAGGGTGTTCAGGCGGCTTAACAGCCACTTGTCCATCACGGACAGCTTATCGTATTCCAGCTGATATTTTGCAGCGTCAAATTCGTCAATGTTCGCGTACAGCACGAAGAAGGCATAGGTGTTCCAGAGGGTTCCCATGAACTTTCTCTGTCCCTCGATCACCGCCTTGCCGTGGAAGCGGCTGGGCAGCCAGGGCGCGCTGCTGGAATAGAAGTACCAGCGGATGGCATCCGCGCCGTACTCCTCCAGAGCGTCGAAGGGATCGATGGCGTTGCCCTTGGACTTGCTCATCTTCTGGCCGTTTTCATCCTGCACCAGTCCCAGAACGATCACGTTCTCAAAAGAGGTCTGATCGAACAGCAGGGTGGATTCCGCAAGCAGAGAGTAGAACCACCCTCTGGTCTGGTCCACCGCCTCGGAAATGAACTGGGCCGGGAACTGTTTTTCAAAGGTCTCCTTATTTTCAAACGGATAATGATGCTGGGCGAAGGGCATGGCGCCGGAATCGAACCAGCAGTCGATCACCTCAGGCACCCGGCGCATGGGCTTTCCGCATTTCGGGCAGGGGATGGTGATGGCGTCGATATAAGGGCGGTGCAGCTCCACGGTCTTCGCCTCCGGGTTGCCGCTTAATTCCTCCAGCTCCTGTCTGCTTCCCACGGAAAGCATCTCGCCGCACTCGCACTGCCAGATGTTTAAGGGCGTGCCCCAGTAACGGTTTCTGGAAAGGCCCCAGTCCTGCACGTTCTCCAGCCAGTCTCCGAAACGGCCCTTGCCGATGGACTCCGGGATCCAGTTGATGGTATTGTTGTTGGCGATCAGATGCTCCTTCACGGCGGTCATCTTGATGAACCAGGATTCTCTCGCGTAATAGATCAGGGGCGTGTCGCAGCGCCAGCAGAAGGGATAGCTGTGCTCGAACTTGGGCGCGGAAAACAGCAGGTTTTTCTCCGCAAGAGCCTTTAACACCTCCGGGTCAGCGTCCTTGACGAACATGCCCGCCCAGGGCGTTTCCTTCGTCATATCGCCCTTAGCGTCCACCAGCTGCACAAAGGGCAGATCGTATTTGCGTCCCACGTTCGCGTCGTCCTCACCGAAGGCGGGTGCGATATGAACCACGCCCGTACCGTCGGTCAGGGTGACATAGGTGTCGCAGGTCACATAGAAAGCCTTTTTATGCTGACGCGCGCAGGTCTCCACCGCGCAGTCGAACAGCGGCTCGTATTCCTTGTATTCCAGATCCGTTCCCTGATACCGCTCCAGCACCTCATAGGCGGGCGTTCCCGCTTCCTGATCGGAAAGGTTCCCCAGCACCGTGTCCAGCAGGGCCTCCGCCATATAATAGGTAAAGCCGTCCGCCGCCTTCACCTTCGCGTAGGTCTCGTTCGGATTCACGCACAGAGCCACGTTGGAGGGAAGCGTCCAGGGCGTGGTGGTCCATGCCAGGATATAGGCGTCCTCCCCCTTCACCTTAAAGCGTGCGACGGCGGAACGCTCCTTTACGTCCTTATAGCCCTGCGCCACCTCGTGGGAGGAAAGCGGGGTTCCGCAGCGCGGGCAGTAGGGCACGATCTTGAAGCCCTTGTAAAGCAGGCCCTTGTCCCAGATCTTCTTTAACGCCCACCACTCGGATTCGATATAGTCGTCATGATAGGTTACGTAGGGATCGTCCATGTCGGCCCAGAAGCCCACCTTTTTGGAGAAATCCTCCCACATGCCCTTGTATTTCCACACGCTCTCCTTACATTTCTCGATGAAGGGAGCGATGCCGTATTCCTCAATCTGCTCCTTGCCGTCCAGGCCAAGGGCCTTCTCCACCTCCAGCTCCACCGGAAGCCCGTGGGTGTCCCAGCCCGCTTTCCGGGGAACCATATAGCCCTTCATGGTGCGGTATCTGGGGATCATGTCCTTGATGGCACGGGTCTCCACATGGCCGATATGGGGCTTGCCGTTTGCGGTCGGCGGTCCGTCATAGAAGGTATAGGTCGGGCAGCCCTCCCGGATTTTCAGGCTCTTCTCAAAGATTTTGTTCTCTTCCCAGAATTTCTCGATTTCCTTTTCCCGGCCCACAAAATTCAGGTCGGTGTTCACTTTTTCATAAAGCGGCATCTTCTTCCTTCCTTTCTGAATTATAAAAGTGTGCGTGGCGACGCCGTCCGCGTCGTGCGCACACTCGCGCCGAGCGCGGTTGCCGTCAGGCAACAACTACTTTTCGCGCGAGTGCGCATCAACGTCTTTTTTTATTCGACAGGAAATCTTCTGTCGAATAAAAAAAGCCCCGTCCTGTAAAAGGACGAGGCTCTGCTCGCTGTACCACCCGTTACATCATACGTCCGCACCGTCAGGCAGGCGCCCTCCGGCAACTTTCGGATTATATGGCTTCCCGTAACGGAGGAATTCCGGCTCCGCCTACTTGAGTTTCCTCTTTCAGCCCGCAGCTCCGAAGTGATCTTCTCCATTTCCTACTCGCACCGGCCTTCCACCCACACCGGCTCGCTGTGACCTTTCCGAAATGGATACTGTCTTCTTCCCAGCTTTTATCTGTGTCTGCGGGTATTATAAAGCCCGCAAAGCCGCATTGTCAAGGGATTGCGCGAAAAATCTGCTTATGATAAGATGAGGGCAAACACGACAGACAAAATGAGGCGGAGGGATGATATCAGTTATGGAATCGATCAGGCATTACGGAAAAACCGTTGTTTATAACGTCGGCCAGTATCTGCGCTGGCTTTTTCTGGGGGCGGTAACCGGCCTGCTAGTGGGACTCGTTGCTGCGGCCTTTTCCCACTGTCTGACGCTGGCGACGGCTTTTCGGACCTCTCATCGCTTCCTGTTTCTCCTGCTCCCCGCCGGCGGACTGATCATCGTGTTTTTGTATAAAGCGCTTCATTATGAAAATAATCACGGGACGGACTCTATTATCGAAAGCATCCACACGAAGGTCGCCATTCCGCTGAAAATGGCCTTTCTGATCTTCGTTTCCACCGTCATCACCATCTTTTTCGGCGGTTCCGTGGGACGGGAAAGCGCGGCACTGCAGATGGGGGCGTCTCTGGGAACCTCCGTCGGGAACCTGTTTCATCTCAGTGAAAAGGATAAAAAGACCATTCTGATGAGCGGCATGGCTGCGGCCTTCTCCGCTCTGTTCGGCACGCCAATGACCGCTTCCTTTTTTGCCATGGAGGTTTCCAGTGTGGGCATCATGTACTACGCCGCTCTGGTTCCCTGCATCTGTGCGGCCCTGATCGCCAGACAGACCGCCCTGTTTCTGGGCGTGGAGACGGACGTATTCCGCGCGCCCAACTCTCTGGAGCTTTCCCTGTTCTCCGGCCTGAAGGTCATTTTTCTTGCCGCCTGCTGTGCGGCCGTGAGCATTCTGTTCTGTCTCATGCTTCAGTTCATGCACATGCTCATGGCCCGCTTTTTTAAAAATCTCTATCTGCGCATCGTTGTGGGCGGTTTTCTCATCATCCTTCTCACCCTTTTAGTCAGGAGTCAGGATTATCTGGGAACCGGTATGGATATCATCGAACAGGCCCTTGCCGGGGACGCGCTTCCCTGGGCCTTTGCGCTGAAAATCCTGTTCACCGCCATCACCATCGCAGCGGGCTATAAGGGCGGGGAAATCGTGCCCTCCCTTTTCATCGGCGCCACCTTTGGCTGCTTCCTCGGCCCCCTCATCGGCCTTCCGGCCTCCCTGGGTGCAGCCGTCGGCATGGTCTCCCTGTTCTGCGGCGTCACCAACTGCCCGGTCGCCTCCCTGCTCATTTCCTTTGAGCTGTTTGGTTTCAGCGATGCCTATTATTTCCTCATCGCCATTGCCACCAGCTATATGCTCTCCGGGTATTTCAGCCTTTACCACACCCAGCGGATCACCTACTCCAAGTTTGAGAACCGCTTCGTGGACCGCCCGACCAGCAACTGGTTTTCCTGATGACGGTGACTGCTTCGCAGTCCTGATTCAGAATGGACAACACGTGCTTACGTGCAGGCACGACGCGCGTGTTGTTCATTCTGAATCAGCTGTGAATAGTAACTGGTAACGGAAAAATTCGCATCTTCCCCCGGAAATGCTTGCGTTCCATAAAAATTGCGGGTATGATAATGGATAACTGATTTATGAATAACCAACTTACACTTACAGAAAGGGGAAGGCCTCATGCAAACGCGCAATCTCACCCTCATGACCGATCTGTATGAGCTGACGATGATGCAGGGTTATTTCCGAAATATGGACCGGAATGAAACGGTCATTTTCGACGCCTTTTACCGCAATAATCCCATGGAATCCGGCTACGCCATCTGCGCCGGGCTTCAGCAGGTCATCGAGTACATTGAAAACCTGCATTTCGGAGAAGAAGAGCTTTCCTATCTGAGGAGCCTGGGCATCTTCGATGAAGATTTTCTGGACTATCTGAAAACCTTCCGTTTTTCCGGAAGCGTCTATGCCATTCCGGAAGGAAGCGTCATGTTTCCCCGGGAGCCCATGATCAAGGTGATCGCGCCGATCATGGAAGCGCAGCTCGTGGAAACCGCCATCCTGAACATCGTCAATCACCAGAGCCTGATCGCCACCAAGACCTCGCGGGTCTGCTATGCCGCAAGAGGCGACGGCATCATGGAATTCGGACTGCGTCGGGCGCAGGGGCCGGACGCGGGCATCTACGGTGCAAGGGCTGCCATGATCGGCGGCTGTATCGGGACCAGCAACGTTCTGGCCGGGCAGATGTTCGACGTTCCCGTAAAGGGGACGCACGCCCACAGCTGGATCATGAGTTTTCCGGACGAATACACTGCCTTTAAAACCTATGCGGATATGTATCCTTCTGCCTGCATCCTGCTGGTGGACACCTATGATACCTTAAAATCCGGTGTTCCCAACGCCATCCGCGTTTTCACCGAGATGCGGGAAGCCGGCATTCCCCTGACCTTCTACGGTATCCGTCTGGACAGCGGCGACCTGGCCTACCTCTCCAAAAAAGCCAGGAAGATGCTGGATGACGCCGGATTTACGGACGCGGTCATTTCCGCTTCCAATGATCTGGATGAATACCTGATCGACAGCCTGAAGGCCCAGGGCTGTACGGTGACCTCCTGGGGTGTGGGAACCCACATGATCACCTCCAAGAACTGGCCCTCCTTTGGCGGCGTATATAAGCTCGCCGCCATCATGGACGAGAACGGAAATTTTGTTCCCAAGATCAAGCTCTCCGAGAACAGTGAAAAGATCACCAATCCCGGAAACAAAGTCATCCACCGGATCTATGAAAAGGAAACCGGAAAGATCAAGGCGGATCTGATCGCCCTTGCGGACGAAACCTTCCGGGAGGATGAGGCGATCCTGCTGTTCGATCCGCTGGAGCCCTGGAAGAAAACCCTTCTGCCCGCCGGAAGCTTCACGCTCCGCGAGCTGATGATCCCTGTTTTCCTGGATGGGAAATGTGTATACACTTCTCCCAGCGTCATGGAGATCCGGGATTACTGTCAGAAGGAACTGGATACTCTATGGGATGAGACCAGACGTCTCGTCAACCCCCATCAGGTTTATGTGGATCTTTCCCAGAAGTTATATGATACCAAGCTGAAGCTTCTGGATCAGATGGGACAGGTCTAAGCGCATCATGCTGCCGGTGCTTTGACAGCAGCATGAGCCGCGTTCATCTAAACAGCAAAACAGGGAGGAACCTTATGCTTAAAATTGTTACCGATTCCGCTTCCGATCTGCCCGAAGAGATCGTCAACCGCTACGGGCTGCACGTCATCCCCACCCCGGTGGTCATCGATGACGTGGACTATCTGGATGGAAAAACCATAAAAACGAAGGAATTTTACAAAATTCTGGATGATACCAGCCGGAATGTGCGCACCTATCACATCAATCCGGCCATGTTTGAGGATGCATTCCGTCCCTATGCGGAGCGGGGGGACAGCGTGCTCTACCTGTGCTTTTCCACGGGAATCGCCGGAACCTTCAACGCCGCGAATATTGCCAGGACGAACATTCTGGAAGATTATCCGGACTTCGACCTGACCATTTTTGATACCAGATGCGCTTCCGCAGGCTTCGGTCTGCTGGTACGCAAGCTTCTGATCATGCAGGAACATGGCGCGTCCAAAGAGCAGCTGCTTGAGGCTGCGGATTTCTATCGTTCCCATATCCGCCATGTATTCACCGTCAACACGCTGGCCTATCTGATCAAGGGCGGCCGGCTCTCCAAGTTTAAGGGCAACATCGCGGAAACGCTGGATATGAAACCCGTTCTGATCGTAGACGGAAACGGCTCCCTGCAGGTATTAAAAACCGTGCGCGGCCGCAAAAAATCTCTGAAAACGCTGGTTGACTACGCGGAAGAACACAGCGTGGAACCGGAAAAGCAGCTGCTTTCCCTCTGCCATGGCGAGGATGAAGAAGCCATTCTCGCGCTTACAGAGATGGTACAGGAACGGCTCCATCCTGCGGAGATCATGATCTCTATCGTCGGCTGCGCAATCGGCGCGCATACAGGCCGCGGTATCGCCGCCATCTGCTTCCTGGACGCTTCGGAAGAAAAGTACAGGAAGTATCTGGACTGATATGGGAAGCCCGGCGCTTCCCATCCTCAGCGCCCTTTTTACGGCGTTCTGGGGCACCCTTTATTTTCAGAACCGGAAACGGAAGAAAAAATGGCCTCTTTTTTTCAAGGCTGCCGCCACCTGCATGCCTTTGGGGGAGGCTTTTTTCTATTGCCTTTCGGACGGTTTTCAGAATCCGGTCCGTCTGGGCATCACGGTGGGAGCCCTTTTCTGCGCGGCCGCAGATGTGCTCCTGGAACTCCACTTTTTATCCGGCATGGCGTTTTTTGCCCTGGGACATGTCTGCTTTCTTGCCGCCCTGCTTCATGCCGCGCCGCTCTCTTTCCGGCATTTTCTCTTCTTCCTGCCGCTGTTTGCCGCGAGCCTTCTGTTCCATGGAAGACAGCTGCCCAAAACGGGAAAGCTGGGCCTTCCCATCGTCGTCTACGGCGCTCTGCTTTCCGCCATGACCGCTGCGGCTCTGGCCGCTCTGCGCATCTCTCCCATGGCCGCGGCGGGAGCTCTGCTCTTTTATCTTTCCGACAACATGATCTGTCTGCGGCTTTACAAACCCGGACGCTCCGACGCCTTTTCCGCCTTCGTTCTCATCTTCTATTATTCTGCCGTATGGCTGCTTTGCAGCTCAGCCCGTTTTTTCTGAAGGCTTTTTGGTGAAACGTTCTTTCAAAATCCGATGTATGCTTTCCCCTCTCCGTTTTTTTCGTCCTGCGCCGTTTACCCCTGCGGCCACACAGTCCGGCTGCAGCCGTTAAAGGCCGCAAACCGCCGGAAGCACCGTTCCAGCGCCGTGTCAAACGCTTTTGTCCGGCGCACGCCCTCCTCCAGCCAGATATGCTTCACGAGAAGACACCTGTCGCCCCCCGCCACCGCTTCCACACGGCCGGCAAAGCTGTCCCCATAGAGCAGGGGCAGGACATAGAAGCCATATTTTCTCTTCGGCTGCGGCGTATAGATTTCCCAGGTATAGTCAAAACCGAACAGCTCCCGGATCAACCTGCGGTCCCACAGCAGGCAGTCCAGAGGCGCGAGCAGTTCACAGCGCTTTCCGCCCGGAATCCTCTCCTGCCGAACCTCCTCCAGAAGAAACACATCCTCCGCCAGACAATAAAGCATCTCTCTCATGCCCTCCACACTCACCTCACAGAGCTTTCCTTCCTCCATAAGCTTCCTGAAGGCATCCTTTCGCTGATCCGCTTTCAGGCCGGGAATGCCAAGCCAGGCATCCGATGGGCGGTTCCACATCAGCCCAACCGCGCCGATGCGGCGCAGCATGCGCCAGCGCTGATGTGCCGCGTCCTCCGGAAAGGGATCGGGCGCGGCAAGAAGCGTCCGCGGCAGATACTTTTCCGCCAGATCATAAAACTTCCTCGCTCCCTTTTTATGATGGATGACCAGCTCCCCGGTGGAGTAAAGCTGCTCCAGAGCCGCACGCGCCGCATTGGACTTTCCTCCCCAGTTTCCGCTCCAGTGGATATGGGAATGCCAGTAAACC
>DXDD01000156.1 GCA_019115665.1 Candidatus Eisenbergiella pullistercoris
AAGTGAAGACAAAAGGGTGTCTGCCACCCTTTTTGAAAGAATATTCATTTTATTTTATCGGGAGGCAGAGACCATGCCGTTATCTGACAACGAAAACCGGATCCTGCAGATGGAAGCGGAAAAACAGGAAATTATTCAGTATATGGAGGATCCGTTAATCCGTCAGCCGTTTACGGAAGATTTTGTCAGAAGGTTTTCGTGGAGTACAAACGCCATCGAGGGGAATACCCTGTCGCTGGAAGAGACGATCGCGCTGATCGATTACGATGAGGTAAGGTCGAATCATACCTATGCTGAATATACGGATGCAAAAAATGCCTGCCATGCGATTCGGAAAATGCTGCTTCCATTTAAGAAGACAGCCATTGATGAAGCGTGGATCAGGAAGGCGAATGGCTATATCAGACATGCGCAGGGGGAGTACAGAGATACCACAGTTTACATTGGAAATCTGTCAGAAGCCATATACTATCCGCCGGAGCCGCAGGATGTTCCGGCTCTTATGAAAAACTGGATCAGAGAAACAGAAAAAGGAAATGGAACAGATGCAAAGCAGATAAAACAATCCATACCCGCTCTGGCAGGAACGGGAAGATTCTGGTATACTGATCCTTGTATGAAAAACATCAGAAGGAGCGAAGCCGCTCCGGAATGGAGGAATACCTATGAATCCTGTCTATGATAAATTGCTGAAATGCTATGAAAGCTTCCGGCAGAAGATCGATTTTCAGCCGGAGGTGGCAATCGTTCTGGGCTCCGGCCTGGGGGACTACGCGGACGACATTCAGGTTACGGCGGAGCTGGACTACCATGAGATCGAAGGCTTTCCGGTGTCCACCGTGCCCGGACATGCCGGAAAATTCATCTTCGGCTACGTGGGAAAGGTTCCCGTGGTCTGCATGAAGGGAAGGGTGCATTATTATGAGGGCTACCCGATCTCCGACGTGGTGCTTCCCGCCAGGCTGATGAAGCTGATGGGAGCGAAGGTCCTGTTTCTGACCAATGCCTCCGGCGGCATCAATCCGTCCTTCCATGCGGGGGATTTCATGCTGCTTACGGACCATGTATCTCTGTGGGCGCCCAATCCCCTGATCGGCGCGAATATCGACGAGCTGGGCGTGCGTTTCCCGGATATGACCCATGTGTACGATCCTGAACTGAGAAATCTGATCAAGGAAGCGGCGGCGGAGCAGAACATCGGCCTGCAGGAGGGCGTGTACGCCCAGCTGACCGGGCCTTCCTTTGAGTCCCCGGCGGAGATCCGGCTGCTGCATCAGCTCGGCGTGGACGCGGTGGGCATGTCCACGGTGGTGGAGGCCATCGCGGCCAACCACATGGGAATGCGGATCTGCTGCATCTCCTGCGTCTGCAACCTGGCGGCGGGCATGACGGACAATCCGCTGACCCATGAGGAGGTGCAGGAAGCGGCCAACGCGGCTGCGCCCCTGTTCCGCACACTGGTGACGGAATCCGTGAAGAAATTTGGAGAAAAAATCTTATGACAGACTATGAGGGACTGGTCCGACAGGCGCTGAAGGCGAGGGAGAACGCCTATGCGCCCTATTCCAATTTTTATGTGGGGGCCGCGCTTCTTGCCGGCGAAGGGAAGGACGGAAGGCCGCTGATCTATACGGGCTGCAACATCGAGAACGCGGCCTTTTCTCCCACCTGCTGCGCGGAGCGGACCGCTTTTTTCAAGGCGGTGAGCGAGGGCTGCCGGACCTTTCAGGCGATCGCCATCGTGGGCGGGGGCCAGGGAGCGCCCGCTTCCTATACCATGCCCTGCGGGGTGTGCAGACAGGTGATGATGGAGTTCTGCAATCCGGAGACCTTTGAAATCATTGCGGCAGTTTCGGAAAGCGACTACCGGGTATATAAGCTGAAGGAGCTTCTTCCGGAGGCCTTCGGCGCGCTGTAAAACGCCCGCCGGAAAAATGTCAACAAGGTATGGAGGAAAGAATGAAAATACGTTTTTTTAATGCGAGAATTATGACCATGACCGACGGCTGCGCCCTGAAAGAGGGCGAGCTGTGGGTGGAAAACGACCGGATCCTTTACATCGGAGACGGCAGCGATCTGGATGATTTTTACAGAAGAACGGGGAAGGACTGCATCGTGTGGGATCAGGAGATCGACTGTGAGGGGAACGTGCTGATGCCCGGCTTCAAGGACGCGCACACCCATTCCGCCATGGTGGCCATGCGCTCCTTCGCGGACGACATGCCGCTGCAGGAGTGGCTGAACACGAAGATCTTCCCGCTGGAAGCGAAGATGACGGATCAGGACAATTATGACCTGACTCAGCTTGCCATTCTGGAATATGTGAGCGGCGGCGTGACCTCCATTTTTGACATGTATCTTTCCCCGAAGGACATCGCGCAGGCCTGCGTGGACATGGGCATGCGCTGCGTGCTGGTGAGCGGCCTGAACAAGTTCGGGCCGGCCCTTGAGGTGATGGAGGAGCGGTATCTTTCCTTAAATCAGATGCATCCGCTGATCACCTATATGATGGGCGTGCATGCGGAGTATACCTGCTCGAAGGAGCTGCTGGAACAGGTCTCTGCGCTGATCCATAAATATCAGGCGCCTCTGTTCGCCCACATGTCCGAAACGAAGCTGGAGACGGATGAGTGCGTGGAGCGTTACGGGATGACGCCCCCGGCCTTCTTTGATTCTCTGGGACTGTTCGATTTCGGCGGCGGCGGATATCACTGTGTCTATTTTACGGAAGAGGATATGGACCTGTTCGCGAAAAAAGGGCTGTATGCCGTCACCAACCCCGGCTCCAACACCAAGCTTGCGAGCGGCATCGCGCCCATCACCCGCTTCCTGGAAAAGGGGATCTGCGTGGGAATCGGAACGGACGGGGCTTCCAGCAACAACTGCCTGGATATGTTCCGGGAAATGTTCTTAACCACCGGCCTTGCAAAGCTGCGCGATCAGGACGCTTCCGCCGTGGCGCCGGAGGAGGTCCTGAAAATGGCCACCACGAACGGGGCAAGGGCCATGGGCCTTACGGACTGCGACGTGCTGGCGGAAGGAAAGAAGGCGGATCTCATCATGATCGACCTGCATCAGCCCAACATGCAGCCGTTAAACAACATCGCGAAGAACATCGTATACAGCGGAAGCAAGACGAATGTAAAGCTGACCATGATCGACGGAAAAATCCTTTACCGGGACGGAAAATATCTGTGCTGCGACGATCCGGAGAAGCTGTACGCGAAGGCAAATGAGATCATCGCGAGGCTGTCCCGGGAGGCCGGAGTCTGAGGATCGGACCGGCGGACGGCTCCGTTTTTTCGCCGATGGCCAACACCCGTTTTTTCCATAAAACGAAAAAAATGTTGAACATTGCCGAAAATCATTTATAATAGGGTTGCAACTGTCAAATGCGGAAGGAGGGAGGAGCGGTGCTTTATCCGGCCTTTCGCAGAAGGGTTTTTCTGCTTTTGAACCATCGATTTTGGCATATCACAGGCGTTAGCCTTTCAGATGATGAGATCCGCCGGCGCGCGTGGATCCTGCCGCAGGGCAGAGGACGGCGCGCGGCGGAGAGGGATTCCGCCGCCGGACCGGTCGGAAATCATGCTGAATTTTATGTGTTCATGCGGCATCAAAGCCCGTTGAAGGAAAGGGGAGTAGTTTTACCTTGGAGAAATTTTTTAAACTCAGGGAGAGCGGCACCAATGTTTCCACGGAAATCATGGCCGGTCTGACCACGTTCTTTACGATGGCGTATATCATCGCCGTAAACCCCAGCATTCTGAGCCAGACGGGAATGGAATGGGGCGCTGTGTTCCTTGCCACCATCATCGCTTCCATCATCGGAACGCTGATCATGGGTCTTGTGGCGAACGTGCCTTACGCGCAGGCGCCCGGCATGGGATTAAATGCCTTCTTTACCTATACGGTATGCTTCGCTCTTGGCTTTACCTGGCAGCAGGCGCTGTCCATGGTATTCATCTGCGGCCTGATCAACATCCTGATCACCGTGACCAAGCTGCGCAAGTACATCATCAAGGCGATCCCGAAGAGCCTGCAGAACGCCATCGGCGGCGGCATCGGCGTATTTGTCGCCTATATCGGCCTTCTGAACGTGGGCATCATCACCTTTGAGTCCGGCGTTCCTGCCATCGCCACGCTGAACCAGCCTGCCTTCTGGCTGTTTTTGATCGGCCTGGTGCTGACCATCGTGCTTCTGGTCTGCAACGTGAAGGGTGCGATCCTGATCGGCATCGTTGTGACCACCGTCATCGGTATCCCGATGGGCGTTACTGCTACGGGCGATACCATCAATTTCTTTGAAGCCTGCGCGGCGCTTCCGACCACCTTCTGCGCGATCTTCACCGCTGAGGGTCTTCCGTCCCTGTTTACGGATGTGGCGAAGCTTCCTCTGGTGCTGATCACCATTTTTGCCTTCAGCATTTCCGATACCTTTGACACCATCGGTACCTTCATCGGAACCGGACGCCGCGCCGGCATCTTCAGCGCGGAGGATGAGCTGGCCATGGATACCAGCTCCGGCTTCAAGTCCAAGATGGACAAGGCTCTGTTCGCGGACGCGACGGCGACCTCCATCGGCGCGATCTTCGGAACCTCCAACACCACCACCTTCGTGGAGAGCGCTTCCGGAATCGGAGCGGGCGGACGTACCGGTCTGACCAGCGTTGTGGTTGCCATCTGCTTTGCCATCAGCGCCTTCCTTGCCACCTTTGTCAGCGCGGTTCCCATGGCAGCTACCGCTCCGGCGCTCGTTGTGGTTGGCGTGATGATGACCTCCGCATTCAAGGAGATCGACTGGGAGAACTTCGCGGAAGCGGTTCCCGCGTTCTTCGCAGGACTGTTCATGGCGCTGTGCTACAGCATTTCCTATGGTATCGCGTTCGGCTTCATTTCCTACTGCATCGTGAAGATCTGTAAGAAGGAAGCGGGAAAGATCCATCCCATCATCTGGGTGGCTTCCATCCTGTTCATCCTGAACTTCGTTCTTCTGGCAGTGATTTAAGCATCGGCTGTCCGGCGGCTGAAAGCGGGCTTCCGTGTCCTTTTCGGATGCGGGGGCCTGCTTTGCTTTTTGGGAATTGTGCCGGAGGGCGGAACGTGGTAGAATGGTTACGGTTCAGGCCCGGGCCGGCCGCGCGCGGGAACGCGGGATTCCCCGGCAGGAGGTTCCCCGGCGGGATGTGCCCTGCAGAAGGTTTCCCTGCGGCGGAAAGCCCTGTGCGTCCTGGAAGATTTGGGTGGAAAACGAGGTATGAAGCATGCATAATCAGCTGACGAAAAACGACATAAAGAGGATGCAGGAGGAGATCGAGCACAGAAAGCTGGTGGAACGGCCGAAGGCGCTGGAAGCGGTGAAGGAGGCGAGGGCCCAGGGCGATCTGAGCGAAAATTTTGAATATTACGCGGCCAAACGGGAAAAGAACAGAAATGAAGGCCGGATCCGTTTCCTGGAGAGAATGATAAAGACGGCGGAGGTGATCTCCGATGATTCCGCAGCGGACGAGATCGGCGTCAATAATACGGTGGAGCTGTTTTTCGAGGAGGACGGCACCACGGAGACGATGAAGATCGTGACCACCATGCGGGGCAATTCCCTGGAAGGGCTGGTGAGCACGGAATCTCCCATCGGAAAGGCGCTCCTTCATCATAAAGAGGGAGACCGTGTTTATGTGAAGGTGAACGACAGCTACGGTTACCATGTTGTGGTAAAAAGGATCGACAAGACGGTGGACGACGGGTCAGATAAGCTGAGAAGCTTTTAAGGGAGCACTGGTTATGGAAATCCTGCTTTTTTTTGCGGCGATCGCGCTGGCAGCGGTATTTTTCTTTGTCAGAGGGCTGCATGAGAACGGAAGGAAAAAGAAGAAGCTGAGGGACGAGATCCACGCCTCCTTCGGAAAGCCCTGGAAGAGGGAGTATGCGGATGAGGAGCTTTCCGGGATCCCCGGCTTTTATATGGCGCACCGGAAAGAAAACCAGATCGACGACATCACCTGGAATGATCTGGGAATGGACCAGATCTTTTTTCAGATGAATCATACCTACTCCTCCGCGGGACAGGAATATCTGTATTATGCTCTGCGGACGCCTGCCCTGACGGAGGAGGAGCGGGAAGAGCTTGCGAATCTGGGAGAGAAGATCTCCTGGTTTTCGGCCCATGAAAAGGAACGGGAGGAGCTGCAGCTCCTTTTCTGCGGCCTGGGAAGAAGCGGAAAATATTCCATCTATGATTATCTGGGATATCTGGACAGGCTGGAAGACCGGAGCAGCGCAGGAGCCATTGTCAGGGATATCCTGCTTCTCGCGTCCGCGGGACTGATGGCGGCGGATCCGCCCATCGGCATGGCCTGCTTTTTCGTCATCCTTTTTTGGAACATGTTTTCCTATATGAAGCAGAAGAGGGAGACGGAGCCCTATCTGACCAGCTTTGCCTATGTGAGGCGCATCCTTGATTTTGCCCGCAGCCTGAGGAAAACGGATGTCCCGGTATGCGGACGGGAGTGGGAGGAGCTTTCCGCCCTGGAGAAAAAATTCGGGAGATTCCGGCACAGCGCGGTGCTTGGTATGCGCGGCAGCAGCACGGCGGGGGATCCCCTTTCCATTCTGATGGATTATGTAAACATGATCCTGCACCTGGATCTGATCTGTTTCCATTCCATGCTGAAAGAGGTGCGCGCACACCTTTCGGATATCGACCGGATGGCGGAGCTGATCGGAAGGACGGAGTGCTGTCTGGCAGTGGCCTCCTGGCGTGCGTCTCTGACAAACGGCTGGTGCAGCCCAAAGTTCCGGCAGACGGATCCGGCCGGCGGGGCGCTGGAGATCGAAGGCCTGTATCATCCGCTCCTTTCCGAGCCGGTGAAAAACAGCATTCACGCCGGACGCGGCGTCCTGGTCACGGGCTCCAACGCGTCCGGAAAATCCACCTTCCTGAAGTCAGCGGCACTCTGCGCCCTGCTGGCGCAGACCGTTCATACCTGTCAGGCGGAAAGCTTTTGCGGCGGGCTGTACCGGATCTTTACCTCCATGGCCCTGCGGGATGATCTGGAGAGCGGGGAAAGCTACTACATCGTGGAGATCCGGGCGCTGAAGAGGATCCTGGATGCGGTGGAGGCGGACCCCGCGCCGGTTCTGTGCTTTGTGGACGAGGTGCTGCGGGGGACGAACACGGTGGAACGGATCGCCGCTTCCACCCAGGTGCTCAAAAGCCTGCACCGCCCCGGCGTCCTCTGCTTTGCCGCCACTCACGACATCGAGCTGACCCGTCTGCTGGAAGCGGATTATGATAACTATCATTTTGAGGAGCAGGTGGAGGGAGACGACATCCGTTTCAGCTATCAGCTTCTGCCCGGCCGTGCCGGGACGAGGAACGCCATCCGTCTGCTTGGCGTGATCGGCTATGATGAGAAGATCATCCGGGAAGCGGACCGGATGGCGGAGGAATTTCTGCGGACGGGAGAGTGGAGTACGGGAAGCAGTTCCAAGCCGGCAGAAGACGCTGGCTAAGAACTTATACGGACTGCAGGCAGCCCTTTCCCGTACCGAAGAATGTCCTTCGGACATTCTTCCTGATTCTTTGGAGACAGGGATTGGAGACAGAGGCTGGAGACATAGATTTCTGGAGGTGTACAGTTGAAGGTAACGATTTATACGGACGGGGCCGCGAGGGGGAATCCGGAAGGGCCGGGCGGCTACGGGACGATCCTGCATTACGTGGACGGAAACGGAAAGCTGCATGAAAGGGAGCTTTCCGGCGGATACATAAGGACAACGAACAACCGGATGGAGCTGATGGCGGTGATCGCCGGGCTGGAGGCGCTGAACCGTCCCTGTGAGGTACAGATTGTTTCGGATTCCAAATATGTGACGGACGCCTTTAATAAGCATTGGATCGACGGCTGGCTGAAAAAGGGCTGGAAGGGAGCCTCCGGCCCCGTCAAAAACGTGGATCTGTGGAAGCGGCTGCTGGAAGCGGCAAAGCCGCACCGGCTGACCTTTACCTGGGTGAAGGGGCATGACGGACATCCGGAAAACGAGCGCTGCGACCGGCTCGCCACATCCGCGGCGGACGGAGGGAACCTGCAGACGGATCCGGGCGTGTGACGGGCCCGGGAGCCTGCGCTGCCGCGGGAAAACAGCAGACGCATGGAAAACGGCGGATGCAGGAAGAAAGCAGAGAAAAGAAGCGGCGGAACGCATGCCGCTGGAAAGAAGGACGATCATATGGAACTGCAATTTGCATCGAGAATGAAGGATTACGAGGAAGGCATTTTTCAGGTACTGAACGAAAAAAAGGAGGAGCTTGCGGCCCGCGGACAGAAGGTCTATAACCTTTCCGTGGGAACGCCGGATTTTCCCCCCGCGAAAGAGGTGATGGACGCGGTGGTAAAGGCCGCGCAGGATCCCGCAAATTACAAATACTCCCTGAAGGATCTGCCGGAGCTGATCGACGCGGTGATCGGCCGTTATCAGAGGCGTTACGGCGTGGAGCTTGCGCCGGAGGAGATCATGTCGGTTTACGGCTCTCAGGAGGGGATCACCCATGTGGGCTTCACCCTCTGCGACGCCGGGGATGTGGTGCTGGTGCCGGATCCCGGTTATCCCATCTTCGGAATCGGGCCTTCCCTGGCGGGGGCGGAGCTTGTGACCTATCCGCTGACGGAAGAAAACGGCTATGTGCCGGATCTTGAGGCGCTTTCCGAAGCGGCGGACCGGGCGAAATTCATGATCGTCTCCTACCCGATGAACCCCATCTGCAAGTGCGCGCCGGCGGGCTTTTATGAAAAGCTGGTGAAGTGGGCGGCGGAACACAGCCTGATCCTGATCCATGACAACGCCTATTCGGACATCATTTTCGACGGAAGAAGGGGCGGTTCCATTCTGGCGGTACCCGGGGCAAAGGGAAACTGCGTGGAATTTTTCTCCCTGTCAAAGACTTATAACTATACCGGGGCGCGTATGAGCTTCCTGGTGGGAAACCGGGAGATCATCGCCGGTTTTAAAAGGCTCCGCTCCCAGATCGACTATGGAACCTTCCTTCCCGTGCAGTACGGCGCCATCGCGGCTCTGAACAGCCCGGAGGAGCCCATTCTCAGGCAGTGCGACGAATATCAGAAAAGAAGGGACGCCCTCTGCGGCGGACTTCGCGCGGCCGGCTGGGACGTGCCGGACAGCGAGGGAACCATGTTCGCCTGGGCGAAGATCCCGGAGGGCTTTACGGATGACGTGGATTTCGTCATGAAGCTCATGGAAGCCACGGGCGTTCTGTGTACGCCGGGAAGCAGCTTCGGAACGCTGGGGAAGGGCCATGTCCGTTTCGCCCTGACCCTTCCGGTTCCGGTGATCCAGGAGGCTGTGGAGGCGGTGAAGAGGAGCGGGATCCTGGGCTGAATCGTGACGGCTCACAGGTCAGAGGATCCGGCGAAATGCTCCGAGGGATTTTTAGTTTTGAAAACATTCCGCCGGGTATTCCATGGAACCTTTTCGGCCATGTACGGTTGAAAAATGAAAAAAACGGATTTGGATCCGTACAAAAATCCATTTTTTACGGATCCAATCCCGGAAAATGTTATTCTGAACCGTACTTTTCATGGCATGATACGGTTAAAAAATTGAAAATCCTGTTTTTAACCGTATCAGATAGCCAAAAGTACGGTTACAGATGAGAAAATCAGGTATGTAACCGTACTGATCACAAAATAGGGGCAAAAAGTACGGTTAAGAATCGGAAAATTCTTTTTTTAACCGTCATTTAGGACTTTTTGTACGGTTATACAATGCAGATTCGCATTTTGAACCGTATCGGAGCATCCTGTCGGGTATCAAACCGGGGAGCTGATATGGGAAAAGGAATCAACCGCAGTATTTTCCCAACCCCATGAAAAGTAACCTGGAAATCCGCCAGGACAGAAATCCTCCCGGAAAGGAATTGACAGCCGCCGTCTTTTTGGGTATACTGTCATACGTGGCAGACGGCACCAGATATTGTGGAGAACCATCTGAAGGGAACAAGATGTTGTTGCCGCGATTCATAAGACCATAAAGAGAATCCATGAGGGAATCATTGGAAACGGCGCGTACAGGGCCGGATGCGGAAAGGGCTGCAGACAGAACCTCCGCATCCGGATTTTTTACCCGGTATTCGGCCCGGCGGGAGGCGCCGGACAGGGCAGATGAAAAGCGACGGACTGTGGAGTCTGAAAAGCAGCAGACCGCGGAGCCTGAAAAGCGGCGGACCGCGGAAATTGAAAAGCGGCGGACGGCGGGACCGGTCCGATGGAAATGAACGCGAAGAAACGGAGGGAAACGTACAGGATGGAATATACGGTGGAAGAACTGAGCAGGAAGGAGAACACGGATTACGGCAAAGAATACCGGCCGAAGCGGGATGTGAAGGTGATCAAGAAGGACGGGACGAAGGAAGCGTTTAACGTCCAGAAGGTGATCAACGCGGTGGGAAAGAGCGCCTACCGCGCCCTGACCCGGTTTACGGACGAGGAAAACCGGAAGATCTGCACCTGCGTGATCGAGAAGGTGGACGAGCTGGGAAGCGATGAGATCCCGATCCCGGTGATGCACAACGTGGTGGAGAGCGCCCTGGAGCAGGTGAAGCCCATCGTGGCGAAGAGCTACCGGGACTACCGCAACTACAAGCAGGATTTCGTGCGGATGCTGGATGATGTGTATAAGAAGAGTCAGTCCATCATGTACATCGGGGACAAGGAGAATTCCAACACGGATTCCGCCCTGGTTTCCACCAAACGGAGCCTGATCTTCAATCAGCTCAACAAGGAGCTGTATCAGAAATTTTTCATGACCACGGAGGAGATCCAGGCGTGCCGGGACGGTTATATCTACGTGCATGACATGTCCGCCAGAAGGGATACCATGAACTGCTGTCTGTTCGACGTGGAGCATGTGCTGTCCGGCGGCTTTGAGATGGGGAATATCTGGTACAACGAGCCCAAGACCCTGGACGTGGCCTTCGACGTGATCGGGGACATCGTCCTGAGCGCGGCCAGTCAGCAGTACGGCGGCTTCACCGTGCCCAGCGTGGATCTGATCCTGGAGCCCTACGCGCAGAAGTCCTATGACAGATATCTGAAAAAATATGCCGATATGGGCGTTCCGGCCCAAAAAGCGGAGGAGGTCGCCTGGGCCGACGTGGTCAAGGAGATGGAGCAGGGCTTCCAGGGCTGGGAATACAAGTTCAATACGGTGGCGAGCAGCCGCGGGGACTATCCCTTCATCACCGTGACCGCGGGAACGGGAACGGGCCGCTTCGCGAAGCTTGCCACCATGAGCATGCTGAACGTGCGCCGTAAGGGACAGGGAAAGGAAGGGCATAAAAAGCCCGTGCTGTTCCCCAAGATCGTGTTCCTGTACGACGAGAACCTGCACGGCCCCGGAAAGCCGCTGGAGGATGTGTTTGAGGCGGGCGTGCGCTGCTCCGCGAAGACCATGTATCCGGACTGGCTGAGTCTGACCGGCGAAGGGTATGTGGCCAGCATGTACAAAAAGTACGGCAAGATCATTTCTCCCATGGGCTGCCGCGCCTTCCTGTCTCCCTGGTACGAGAGAGGGGGCATGCATCCGGCGGACGAGAACGATGTGCCCGTGTTCGTGGGCCGCTTCAACATCGGCGCGGTATCCCTGCACCTTCCCATGATCCTGGCGAAGGCGAGAAAGGAGAGCCGGGATTTTTATGAAGTGCTGGATTATTACCTGAACCTGATCCGCCAGCTCCATATCCGTACCTATGCCTACCTGGGCGAGATGCGCGCGTCCACCAATCCGCTGGCCTACTGCGAGGGCGGCTTCCTGGGCGGCCATCTGAAGCTGACGGACAAGATCAAGCCGCTGTTAAAGTCGGCCACGGCCTCCTTCGGCATCACGGCCTTAAACGAGCTTCAGATGCTCTACAATGGAAAATCCTTGGTGGAGGACGGCCAGTTCGCCCTGGAGGTGATGGAGTACATCAACAGCCGGATCAATCAGTTCAAGGAAGAGGACGGCCATCTGTACGCCATTTACGGAACGCCTGCGGAAAACCTCTGCGGCCTGCAGGTGAAGCAGTTCCGCAACAAATACGGCATCATTGAGGGCGTTTCCGACCGGGAGTATGTGAGCAACAGCTTCCACTGCCATGTGACGGAGGACATCACCCCCATTGAAAAGCAGGACAAGGAGGGACGCTTCTGGAATCTCTGCAACGGCGGCAAGATCCAGTATGTGAAGTATCCCATCGACTATAATATCGAAGCGGTGAAGACCCTGATCCGCAGAGCCATGGACAAGGGATTTTATGAGGGCGTCAACCTGTCTCTGGCCTACTGCGACGACTGCGGCCATCAGGAGCTGGAAATGGATGTCTGCCCCAAATGCGGCAGCCGGAACCTGACCAAGATCGACCGGATGAACGGCTATCTTTCCTATTCCAGAGTCCACGGAGACACCAGACTGAACGACGCCAAGATGGCGGAGATCGCGGAAAGGAAATCGATGTAGGCCATGCGCTACCATGATATTACGAAAGACGATATGAAAAACGGGGACGGCCTTCGGGTCGTCCTCTGGGTGGCGGGCTGCGCCCACTGCTGCGAGGGCTGCCAGAACCCGGTCACCTGGGATCCGGAGGGCGGCCTGCTTTTTGACGAAGCCGCGAAGACGGAAATCTTTGAACAGCTCGACAAACCCTATATCTCCGGCATCACCTTTTCCGGCGGAGATCCGCTCCATCCCGCGAATAAGGGGGATGTGCGCAGGCTGATGCGGGAGATCAGACAGAGGTATCCGGAGAAAACCATCTGGCTCTACACCGGAGAGGCGTGGGAGAGGCTGTATCAGGATTCCATCCTGCAGGATATCGACGTGCTTGTGGACGGCGAGTTCGTTCTGGAAAAAAGAGACGTGAATCTGATGTGGAAGGGAAGCTCCAATCAGAGAGTGATCGACGTGCAGGCCTCCCTTCAGAAAGAAAACCCGGAAATCCCCGTCCTCCACTGCCCGGACTACGCGCCGGCGGAGGACGCATGGCAGAAAGGAGTATCCGCATGCGGAGAGTAGCGAAATTTGAAAAGGTGAGCGAGGAACGCTTTGTCAGCGATCTGACGGACGCGTTTCCGGAATATACGAAGGAGCAGGCGAAGGAAATCTACCTGTCGCTGCGCCTTCCTGAGCGGGCCACGAAGGGAAGCGCGGGGTATGATTTTTACATGCCTGTTCCCTGCGGCCTGAAGCCCGGCGAAACGGTG
Organism: Candidatus Eisenbergiella pullistercoris; assembly: GCA_019115665.1. Classification (GTDB taxonomy): domain Bacteria; phylum Bacillota; class Clostridia; order Lachnospirales; family Lachnospiraceae; genus Eisenbergiella; species Eisenbergiella pullistercoris. The sequence goes on from DXDD01000156.1 coordinate 13,260, forward strand.
AAGGTTCCCACGGGCGTGCGGGTGCGGATGGAGGAGGACTGGGTGCTTTCCCTCTATCCCAGAAGCGGTCTCGGCTTCAAATACCGCCTGCAGCTGAACAATACGGTGGGCATCATCGACAGCGATTACTATTACAGCGACAACGAGGGCCATATCTTCGCCAAGCTCACCAATGATTCCAATGAAGGAAAAGTGCTGTCCCTGAACGCGGGAGACGGCTTCATGCAGGGGATCTTCCTTCCCTACGGCGTCACGGAGGACGACGACGCGCAGGGAATCCGAAACGGCGGCTTCGGAAGCACCGGAAACTGAAAACCTGTGAACAGATCTGGCTCCCTTTTGCGCAGACGCCGTCGGCGGTCTCGCAGAGGGGGCTTTTTTGCGCGATAAGCCCGGAGAGCGGCTGACAGCCTGACAGGAACGGCCGTTGTAACAGTTCAGCCAGGTCTGCGCATTTACTGCGCAGACCGTACGAAAACGTATCGGCAGAAAGCATCCGGCCCATCGCGAAGCGATTGGAATGCCCGGATGCCATAACAGTTCTGCCGAAGGCTGAACTGTTACCGGCCGTTTGCCAGGATGTCAGAAAAAGCTGTGCCGGAGTATTGAATTTTTCTGCCTGCGCGTGTAGAATATAGGGCGGATTTGTGGAAAAAGGAAAAACGATGGAGGAAACGAATGGAAGATTTTAAGATCATAACGGATACGACCGCGGATCTTCCCGAAAGCTATATCCGGGACAACGGGATCGGCGTCATGGTGCTTCCTTATATTGTGGACGGCGTCTCCTACGGGGGAGAGCGGAAGATGGAGGTAAAGGAATTCTACGACCGGATGCGGGGCGGCATGATGCCGACCACCTCTCAGGTAAATCCCGAGACGGCGAAGGAATATCTGAGCGGCTTCCTTCAGGAGTGCAGACAGCTTCTGGTGCTTTCCTTTTCTTCGGGATTAAGCGGCACCTGCGGCAACGTGAGCCTTGCCGCGAGGGAGATCATGGAGGAGCGGCCGGACTGCAGGATCATCGTGGCGGACACCCTGTGCGCCTCTCTGGGAGAGGGGCTTCTGGTACATAAGGCGGTGCAGCTGAAGAAAGCGGGAAAGAGCCTGGAGGAGACGGCGCAGTGGGTGGAGGCGCATAAGGAAAACCTGGTGCACGTCTTCACGGTGGACGACCTGTTTCATCTGCACAGAGGCGGGCGCGTGAGCAAAGCCACGGCCATCGTGGGAACGCTCGCGGGGATCAAGCCTCTGCTCCACGTGGATGAGGAAGGGCATCTGACCGCGGTGGGAAAGGTGCGCGGAAGGAAGAAATCCCTCCAGTCCCTGGTGGACATGATGGAAAAGCAGATGGGAAGCTTCCGGGATCAGAACGACTGCGTGTTCATCAGCCACGGCGACTGCACGGAGGACGCGGAATACGTCAGGCAGCTGGTGCAGGAGCGCTTCGGCATCACGGATTTTCTGATCAACGAGATCGGACCGACCATAGGGACCCATTCCGGGCCGGGAACCGTGGCGCTGTTCTTTCTGGGGGAGACTAGATGATGCTGGAAATGTTTCTTGTCTGCCTGACGGCTGGGCTTGCCGCCGGGATCGGCACGGGCTTTGCGGGACTGTCCGCCGCCACGGTGATCGCTCCCATGCTGATCGCCTTTCTGGGCTATCCCTGGTATGAATCCGTGGGGATCGGTCTGGCGTCCGACGTGCTCGCGTCGGCGCTGGCGGCCTGGATCTACAAAAAGCACGGCAACATCGATCTGAAAAACGGAAGCTTCATGCTGGCGAGCGTCCTTGCCATGACCGTGGCGGGAAGCTATTTTTCCCAGTACATGCCGGATCTGGAGATGGGATATTTCTCCATCTTCGCAAGCTTTCTCATGGGACTGCGCTTCATCCTGAAGCCGGTTACCGGAAGAACCTCCTTTTTTACCAAAAGCACGGGAAAGCGCAAGACCGTGATCGCCGTGATCTGCGGCATCTGCATCGGCTTCTACTGCGGATTCATGGGACTGGGCGGAGGTATGATGATGCTGTTCATCCTCACCTTTGTCCTGGGCTATGACCTGAAAACCGCCGTGGGAACCAGCGTATTCGTTATGACCTTCACGGCCCTGACCGGAGCGGCCTCCCATTTCTATTTCGGGGATATTACGGGGATGACGCCGGCACTGTTTCTGTGCACCCTGTTTACCCTTCTTGGCTCCGTCGCAACCTCCGCTCTGTCCAACCGGATGAAGCCGGAGAACACAAACCGTGCCACCGGCGTGGTGCTGGTGATCCTTGGAATCGCAATGATCTTTGAAAAGATCGGCGCATGACAAAAAATGCTGTGAGCTTACCGGCAGAGGCCGGAAAGGAGATATCTCACCATGAAAAAGAAAAAGAAACTGATCATTGGACTTGCCATACTGGTCGTGCTGATCGCTGTGGTGATCGGCGTTTTTCTCTACGCGAAAAGCTTTCTTTCCGCGGAAACCGCCATCCGCGACGACTGGTCCATTGAGACGGGCGACCTGCTCACATCGGACGCGTCCCTTGACGTGTCGGTCTTCGAGGCGGATGTGGAGGCATCGATCCCGGTTTCCAGAGTGCTTCCCGATGAAAATGAGGAAGAGGGCTTTACCTATTACGACGAGGATGTGCAGAGAAGGCTTGCCGCCGCGATCGTGAAGATGGCGAAGGAAGGGGACTTTACCATGGAGGCTCCGCTTGCCATCCTCAATCCCTTCGGCACCGGAAGCAACGGCCTGTATCTGCATTTTGACACCCGCAAGGCAGGAACCGTCCGCTATACCATCCATGTGGAGAACGCGGACATTCCCGACTATACGCAGACAGCCTATGAGGGAGGCGGCACCCGCACCCGTCACGAATTCCAGATGATCGGCCTGGTCGCGGGCGAGGAAAATACGGTGACGATGGAGCTTCTTGGAAAAAGAGGAAAGGTGATCAGCACATCCACCTTTACCATCCATATGCCGGAGACCATGTCCGGTTATGATATCATCCTTGACAGCGAGGACGGAGAAAGCCAGGCGGAGCTTTCCGACGGACTCTACGCCATGATCCGGGTCGGAGGCCATACGGGCTATGCCTTTTTCTATGACAACGACGGCGTCATGCGCTATGAAATGGTGCTGGAGGGCTACGGACTGGACCGCATCCTCTGGTATGAAGGAAACATGACGGTCTGCGCCTCCGCCTACAAGATCGCCCAGGTCAACCGGCTGGGACAGGCGGTCGCGGTCTATGATACCGGAGACTGGGAGCTGCATCATGATATGGTGCTGGAAGGAGACGAAGGAAGGATCGTCGCCCTGGCGAGCGATGCCACGGACGAGCTGAACCTGGAGGACATGACCATCGAGGTGGATCTGGAAACCGGAGAGGTGAAGGAGATCCTGGATTTTAAGGACATTTTTTCCGATTATTACGAAAACGACGCCTCCGAGCTGACCGCTACGGACGAGTTTTTCTGGCTGGCCGGACAGAAGGACTGGATCCATCTGAACACCATCCAGTATCTGCCAAAGGACGACAGCGTGATCGTGAGCTCCCGGGAGACCTCCACGATCATCAAGATAAAGGACATCCACACGGATCCGCAGATCGATTATCTGATCGGCGATGAGGACTACTGGAAGGGAACGCCGTATGAGGAATATTCCTATGCCCAGGTGGGAGATTTCACGCCCCAGTACGGCCAGCATACGGTGGAATACTACGAAGGAGAGGGACTGAAAGAGGATCAGTACTACCTGATGATGTTCGACAACAATTACTGGGTCAACGGAACCAGGGACGATTATGAGATCGAAGACCTGCCGGAGGAGGTGGGAACCGTCCTTGCCAGCGACTCCCTCAAATCCCACGTGTACGTCTATCTGGTGGACGAAGGGGAAAAGACATTCAGCCTGGTGCATGCCTTTGACGTGCCCTACTCCAGCATCGTGTCCAACGTGACGCCCTGCGGGGACAACCTGGTGGTCAACAGCGGGACCGCCAACGTGTTCGGCGAATACGATGTAAACGGCGGCCTGATCCGCCAGTTCTCCTATACCTGCGAGCTGCAGACCTACCGCGTGATGAAGGACGATTTTGCCGGCTTCTGGTTTATCGCGCAGTAAGAACGGAAGGAACCCGCGCAGAACTCTCACATACTATACTATTAAAAGAAACCGAAAATGATGAGAGGAGATTTATGCAGGAAATAAAATCTCAAAGAGAGTTCTGCGAGCAGTTCCCCCTTGCCATGGCCTATGTCCCCTGGCAGCGGATGACCGGCATTTTCGAGAATCTGGAGGAAGCCTTCTGCTGCGGCACCATTTTCCCTGAACTGAACAAACCCTTTACCGGAAGGAGATGTGTGAAATGAACACAAAGAACTGCCTTTCGGATCAGGAGCGCAGCCTCCGAAACATCAGCATCGTCAGCTTTGTTGTCGTGGAACTGACGGAATATCTGGACACCCATCCCGACGACAGGGATGCCCTGAGCTATTTTGATTATTACAACCGCATGCTCAACCAGATGGCCGCCGAATACGCGGTCCAGTATGAACCGTTAAACATCGCGACCGCCGGTTCGTGCGGCAGGGAGTGGAAATGGGGCATGGCGCCTCTTCCCTGGGAAAGGAGTTGCTGCTGATGTGGAATTATGAAAAAAGACTGCAGTTTCCCATTCATATCAAAGAGCCCAACGCAAAGCTGGCTCAGTTCATCATCTCGCAGTACGGCGGCCCCGACGGAGAGCTGGGCGCTTCCATGCGGTATCTGTCTCAGCGGTATACCATGCCCTACCGGGAGGTGGCCGGACTTCTGACGGATATCGGGACGGAGGAGCTCGCCCACTTTGAAATGATCGGCGCCATCGTCTATCAGCTGACCAAGGATCTTTCCATGGAGGAGATCGAAGCCTCCGGCTTCGGCCCCTATTACATCGACCATACGACGGCGCTCTGGCCGCAGGCCGCCGGAGGGATCCCCTTCAACGCCTGTGAGTTTCAGTCCAAGGGAGATATCATCACGGATCTGACGGAGGATATGGCGGCGGAACAGAAAGCCAGGACCACCTACGACAACATCCTGCGGACCGTGAAGGATTCCGACGTGGCGGAGCCCATCCGCTTCCTGCGGGCGCGGGAGATCGTCCATTTTCAGCGGTTCGGCGAAGCCCTCCGTCTGGTACAGGAGCGTCTGGATTCCAAAAACTTCTATGCCTTTAATCCGGAATTTGATCAATGCAAAGACTGAGGCTGCCGGAAACCGTTTCAGCAGGGGCTGTCATCCGGCAGCCCTGCTTATTTTCAGCGGTGGGAGCCGGCGCTGTGAGGCAGCGCTCCGGACGTTTATTTCTGATAAAAGGCGATCCTGCCGTTGAGCCACTCGAGGATGGCGGGCATGGAATCCGGGCTGTCCGGAAACTCCTGAAAGCATTTCTCCTCCTCAGGGGTTTTGACGAAGCAGAAGCGGTCCGGATAGGTACAGGCCCGGATACAGTCCTTCCCCATGGAAATATGATAGCGCATCCCCTGAAAGCTGCCCGTCAGGGGCTCTTTTTTTATGAAAGGATAGGAAAGCTCTTCTTTTCTGATCATGGATTCTCCCTTCCGGCGGCACTTTCTCTGGACCGCCGTTCTCATTATACTACAGTCCGCCCGGAAAGCAAAAGATTCCCGCGATTGACAACGGACAGGGCGGAGCATATAATTTTTCGTGGTGAGAATCATTATCAATAACCCATGAGAAAGGCAGAAGCATGACACTTTACGAAGGAAAAACCGGACGGAAGTACCGGGTGGAAAGCATGGAGACCGGGGAAGAGGTTACGAGACGCCTGCAGGCTCTTGGCCTGATCGAAGGGACGCCTCTGACCCTTCTGAACCGTAAGAAAAGGGGCGCGCTGATCCTGTATGTGCGGGGGACAAGGCTTGCGCTTGGGAAGGATATCTCCTCCCATATTCTGGTAAAGGAGGAGCTGGCGGAATGAAAGCGGACAATCATATTCATGTGGCGTTTGTGGGCAATCCCAACTGCGGAAAGACCACGCTGTTCAACGCGGTCACGGGCTCAAAGCTGAAGGTGGCGAACTGGCCCGGCGTAACCGTGGAAAAATACGAAGGAAACATCACCTATGAGGGGTATGATCTGAAGCTGGTGGATACGCCTGGCATCTATTCCCTCACCTGCTATACCATCGAGGAGATGGTGACCAGAAAATGTGTGCTGGACGACGACATCGAAGCGATCGTCAATGTGGTGGACGCTTCCAGCCTGGAGCGGAATCTGTATCTGACGCTTCAGCTTCTGGAGCTGGGAAAGCCGGTCATCCTGGCCCTCAATATGATGGACATCGTGAAGGAGCGGGGCATGGAGATCGACCTGCACCGTCTGCCGGAGATGCTGGGCGACATTCCGGTCGTGCCGGTTTCCGCCGCAAAGCGGACGGGGCTGGATATTCTGATGCATGCCGTGGTGCATCACTATGAGGAAGGGCCGAAGCGCGACATTCTGAACTACGGAGAAGAGCTGGAGGCGAAGCTTTCCGTGCTGGAGGAGCGGATGAAGGACAGCTATCCGAACCATTCCTCCGTCCGCTGGCATGCCATCAAGCTGCTGGAAAACGACCCCGAGGTGAAGAAGGATCATCCCATCGAGCTGAAGGGCGTGGCGGACCGCAGCTATGAGAAGGAGATCACGGAGAAAAAATATGAATATATCGAGACGGTGATCGACGAGATCCTGTTCTACAAAGCGAAAAAGGCGGCGGGAACGGACAGGATCGACCGGGTGCTCACCCATCCGGTCTGGGGCGTTCCGGTGTTTCTGTGCATCATGGCGCTGGTGTTCTTTCTGACCTTTGCCGTCGGCGATTTCCTGAAGGGCGGCCTGGAATATGCCCTTGCCGTCGTTTCCGATCTGATGCGCGCGGGGCTGACCGCGATCCATACGGCGGACTGGATGATCTCTCTGGTGGTAGACGGCGTTGTGGCCGGAGTGGGCGGCATCCTGACCTTCATCCCCAATATTTTCATCCTGTTCCTGGCGCTGGCCATTCTGGAGGACAGCGGATACATGGCGAGAGTGGCCTATGTGATGGACGGGATCATGGGGCGCGTGGGTCTGTCCGGAAAGGCGTTTCTGCCCATGATCCTGGGATTCGGCTGTACGGTTCCCGCCATCATGGCGACCCGGGCGCTGGAAAGCGAGCATGACAGAAGGCGGACCATGATCGTGACGCCCTTCATGTCCTGCTCGGCGAGACTCCCGATCTATGTGCTGTTTTCGGAAATGTTTTTCCCGGACTGCTCCATGCTTGTGGCCTTTTCCATGTATGTGATCGGTATGGTCACGGCGATTCTTGTTGCGCTCATCGAGAACCGGCTGGAGAAGGGGAAGGAGAACCAGTCCCTTCTCATCGAGCTTCCGGAGTATAAAAGACCCAACGCAAGGACCATCCGCACCTATGTGTGGAACAAGCTGAAGGACTATCTGACAAAGGCGGGGACCACCATTTTCTTCGCCTCCATCGTGATCTGGTTTGTCCTGAATTTCGGCATGCGGGGAATGGTGACGGACCCTTCCGAAAGCTTTGGCGCGGCCATCGGCCGTTTCCTGGTTCCCGTGCTCGCTCCGGCGGGACTGGGCCTGTGGCAGATCGCTGTGGCGCTGATCTCCGGCATTTCCGCCAAGGAGGTGGTGGTTTCTTCCTTCTCCGTGCTGTTCGGCGTTTCCAATGTGAACTCCGCAGCGGGCATGGAAACGATCATAGAAAATATCCGGCAGTTCGATCCGTCCTTCGGAAGCCTGAACGCCTTCTGCCTGATGCTGTTCTGCCTGCTGTATGTGCCCTGCGCCGCCACCATCGGAACGATCCATAAGGAGAGCCGTTCCTGGAAATTCACCTGCGGCATGCTGGCCTTCCAGCTGATCCTTGCCTGGGCTGTGAGTGTGATCGTTTTCCAGGTAGGGTCCCTGTTCCCTGGGTGATCGCCCTGCGGCGGTGACTTCGCCTGCAGAAGAAGCCCGGCCTGAGAGAGATATCTCCTGCGGCAGGGGCACCGCCCGGGCAGGGCTGAGACTGTCCGGGCGATGCCGATATTGCTCAGGAATGCGCGGGAGTGTCAGGGCGATACAGATATTGCCCTGACAGGAAACGGCTTCCCGCATATTATTCCAGCATCACGCCCACGATCCTGCGGACTTCTCCGTCCTGCTGTACTTCAAAGAAAAAGGAGGCTTCCTCTCTGACAGCCTCCAGGGCTGCCTTCACATCCTCATCCTCCACCTGGAAAGCTGCCGGAGCGCCGTCCACCATGATCTCCACGGTGTGATTATCGGCCCAGCCGTTGAGCGTCCCTTCCAGAACGGAGACGGTAAGGGTTTCGGTTTCCGGCTCTGCGGTTCCGGCGCTTTCCGCCGCTTCAGAGGATACGGCGGTCTCCGGCTCCGGGGAAGCCGTTTCCACATTTTCTGCTGTGGCTTCCGGCTGTGCGGAAGCTGTTTCTGTGTTCTCTGCTGCGGCTTCCGGCTGTGCGGAAGCTGTTTCTGTGTTCTCCGCTGCGGATTCCTGCGGGACGGCTTCTTCCGTCCCGGCCGGCGCCTGCCCGGTCAGTGTCTGCCCGGCCGGCTCCCGGGAGCAGGCGCAGAGCATGGCGGCAAGCAGGCAGGCGGTGAATGCCAGGATCCGTTTCTTTTTCATTTTCATTTCAACTGCCATCATCATTTTCTCCTTCGTGTCTGGTTCAATTTTGTGCTTCTGACAGGATTATACCGCAAAGAGCATGCCGCTGTCATGGAAGAGAAGGAGAAGAATCTCTTAATTCTTTCTGAAGCCGGGCATGCCGTGTCAGGAAGCCGCTTTTTACAGGGCAGGAGTTCCGGAGGAACATTTTACGGTTTTTTCCTGGTCAGCATTCCTGCCGGAGGAAATTGCCTCACTACGGAAAAAACTCCGGTTTCCCGGATTCTTACCGTAGGAAATTGCCCTTCACTACGGGCAGAAATCCGATTTTCTCGATTCTTACCGTAGAAAATTCCTTCTCTCTACGGGCAATGATCCGGTTTTCCCGATTCTTACCGTAGGAAAGCCACTTTCTCTACGGGCAAAACACCGGTTTTCCGGATTCCTACCGTAGAACGCCCCTGAAATCTACGGGTAAAAAGCCAATTTCCCTGATTCCGGCCGTAGAATGCCCCTGAAATCTACGGTATAAAACCGGAAATTCCTATTTTGGCCGTAGAGGGATCCTGATTCGTTATAATTCAGCCTCCGGCTGAATTATAACGGCATCCGGCCATTCCAATCGCTTCGCGATGGGCCGGATGCTTCCGCCCTATGCGCTTTCGTACGGTCTGCGCGGTAAATGAGCAGACCTGGCTGAGCAGTAACCCTGATTTCCGCAGATCCGCAAATCCCGATTGACAAACGCGCCCTGTTTGCTTAAACTGATGCATATATGACGCCGGCCGGGGCGAACCCGGGCGGCCCGGAAAGGAATCGATGAAAATGAAAATAAGAACACGTTTCGCACCCAGTCCCACGGGCAGAATGCACGTGGGAAATCTGCGTACCGCGCTGTATGCGTACCTGATCGCCAAGCATGAAGGCGGCGATTTTATCCTGCGCATTGAGGATACGGACCAGGAAAGATATGTGGAGGGGGCTGTGGACATCATCTACAGGACGCTTCAGAAGACGGGCCTTGTCCACGACGAGGGCCCGGACAAGGACGGAGGCGTGGGCCCCTATGTCCAGAGCGAGCGCCAGAAGCAGGGCATTTATCTGGAGTATGCCAAAAAGCTGATCGAAAAGGGCGAGGCCTATTACTGCTTCTGCGACAAGGAGCGGCTTGCCACTCTGACCCGCACCGTGGCCGGCAAGGAGATCAATGTCTATGACAAGCACTGCCTGCATCTGTCGAAGGAAGAGGTGGAAGCGAAGCTTGCGGCGGGCGTGCCCTACGTGATCCGGCAGAACAATCCCACGGAAGGGACCACCACCTTCCATGACGAGATCTACGGGGATATCACCGTGGACAATGCGGAGCTGGACGACATGATCCTGATCAAGTCCGACGGCTTTCCTACCTATAATTTTGCCAACGTGGTGGACGACCACCTGATGGGAATCACGCATGTGGTGAGAGGAAACGAGTACCTGTCCTCTTCTCCCAAGTATAACCGCCTGTATGAGGCGTTCGGCTGGGAGGTGCCCGTTTATGTGCACTGCCCGCTGATCACGGATGAGGAGCACCACAAGCTGTCCAAGCGCTGCGGCCATTCCTCCTATGAGGATCTGGTGGATCAGGGCTTCCTGACGGAGGCTATCGTGAATTTCGTCGCGCTGCTCGGCTGGAGCCCGGAGAACAACCAGGAGATCATGTCCATGGACGAGCTGATCCGGGAATTTGATTACCGCCATATGTCCAAGTCGCCTGCCGTGTTCGACTACACCAAGCTGAAGTGGATGAACGGCGAGTATATCAAGGCCATGGATTTTGACCGCTTCTATGAGATGGCGGAGCCTTATCTGAAGGAGGCGATCCAAAAGCCTCTGGATCTGAAAAAGATCGCGGAGATGGTAAAGACCAGGATCGAGATCTTTCCGGATATCGCCGGCCTGGTGGATTTCTTTGAAGAACTGCCGGAATATGATCCGGCCATGTATGCGCATAAGAAGATGAAGACCACGAAGGAAAGCTCTCTGGAGGTGCTTTCCGAGGTGCTTCCTCTCCTGGAGGAGCAGGAGGACTACTCCAACGACGCGCTTTACGCGCTGCTGCTTTCCTATGTGGAGAAAAAGGGCTGCAAGAACGGCTATGTGATGTGGCCCATCCGTACCGCCGTATCCGGCAGGCAGATGACCCCGGCCGGAGCCACGGAGATCATGGAGATCCTTGGAAAGGAAGAATCCCTGTCGCGGATCCGTACCGGAATCGAACTGCTGCAGGGCAGTCTGAATGGCTGAGCTGCTGCCGAAAGGAACCGGCCCGGCCGCGGAAACCAACCCCGGCCAGGCGAAAGCCATCGCCCACAGGGACGGGCCCATGCTCGTCCTTGCGGGTCCCGGCTCCGGAAAGACCTACACCATCACTCAGCGGATCCGCTGTCTGATCGAAGAGGGCGGAGCGGAGCCGGAATCCATTCTGGTCATCACCTTTACCAGGGCTGCCGCTGATGAAATGAAAGGCAGATTCCTGCGTCTGACGGAAGGGAAGTTCTATCCCGTGAACTTCGGCACCTTCCACGCTGTCTATTATCACATTCTGAAGAACGCTTATCATTACCGTTCCGGCAATATTTTATCCGAACAGGAAAAAAGAGAACTGCTGAAGACTGTCATCCTTCAGACAAAAGGGCTTCCTGCCATGGAGGACGACGAGGCGGAGACGCTTCTGAATCAGATCAGCCGCTATAAAAACGACGGCTGCCCGGAGGACATTTCCAAAAGCCTGGGAGATACCTGCGCCCTGCGGCCGGAGACATTCGCGGCGGTCTACCACGCCTACAGCCGGGAAGCGAGGGAAAGACGGAAGCTGGATTTCGACGATATGGTCCTTGGCTGCCGGGAGCTTTTCCTGCAGTACCCCCATATCCTTTCCGCCTGGCAGAAAAAGTTCCGGTATATTCTGGTGGATGAGTTCCAGGACATCAACGCCATGCAGTATGAGGTGCTGCGCATGCTGGCCCTGCCGGAGAACAATCTGTTCGTGGTTGGAGACGACGACCAGTCCATCTATGCCTTCCGCGGGGCAAGGCCGGAGCTGATGCTGGGCTTTGAAAAGGATTATCCCAAAGCGCAGCGGGTGGAGCTTTCCGTCAATTACCGGAGCACCCCGGAGATCCTTGCCTGCGCGGGGAAGCTGATCAGCGTGAATCGGAGCCGCTTCCCGAAAAAAAGCCGCGCGGCGGCGGGCCATGGGGAGGCGGTCCGTTTTCTGGGATTCCCGGACAGGCAGGCGCAGAACGAAAGGATCGCGCAGGAGCTTCTGGAAGCGGGAAGAGAAAGGGGGAAGGCCGCCGTCATTTTCCGGACCAACCGGGACGCCGGGGAGCTCGCGGAGCTTCTGATGAAAAAAGGGATCCCCTTCTGGATGAAGGAAAAGCTGAAAAGCCCCTACCGCAGCCAGACCGCACTGGATCTGCGGGCCTATCTGGCGTTCGCCTTTGGCGGGCAGAGGCGGTCCGACTTTTTCCGCATCATGAACCGGCCGAAGCGTTATCTTTCCCGCTCCGCCGCGGATATGCCGCAGGTGGATCTGGAAAGGCTGCAGGAATATTACCGGGATAAGCCTTATATGAAGGAGATCCTGAGAAAGCTGCAGCTGGACCTGGCGCGGCTGAAAAAAATGGATCCCTACGCCGCCGTAAATTATATCCGAAGGGGGATGGGGTATGACGAATACCTCCGACAGACCGCTCTGGAGCAGGGACAGAGATTTCAGCAGCTGAAGGAAGAGGCGGACTGGTTCCAGCGGCAGGCAAAGGAGTTTCCTTCCCGGGAGGAGCTGGAGGAACACATTCTTTTTTATGAAAGGGAGCTGGAAAACGCTGCGGCAAAGAAACCGGGGGAGGACTGCGTCAGTCTGCTTACCATGCATGCCTCCAAGGGGCTGGAATACGACGCGGTGTATATCCCGGACTGCAACGAAGGAACGATCCCGCACAAGAAGAGCATGAAGGGAGAGCAGGTGGAGGAGGAACGGCGGATGTTTTATGTGGCGATGACGCGGGCAAGAAAGCGTCTGAGCCTTCTGTGGGTGGCGGGAACGAAAGAGGAACCGGGATTTCTCTCCCGGTTCCTCAGCGATCTTGGCGTATAGGGACAAAAGTCCGGCTTTTCAGGCTCCTCTCCGGCGTTCTTCCGGAAAGGGGAAGCCCTGACGGGCAGGATTATTCTTCTTCCGGCCCGACCAGCTCGTCGAACTCGCAGTTGTCCAGATATTCGTCGAAGGCCTCCGCCACGATCTCATATTCGGCGTCGTCTTCGATGTAGCGAAGCTCGGGCTCCTCATTGGGATCGGCTTCATTCTCCGAATAGCCGTAGAACCAGACTTCTCCGTCCTCGTTCTGTCCGGACTCGTCCAGGGGAAGAAGAACGATATAATTCTTTCCTTCCACCTCGAGGATCGTGATGACGGCACAGTTGACTGTGGTACCGTCCTCCAGCTCCAGCTCCACGCTCATTTCCTCCTCCGGCTCTCCGGACGGCTTTCTGTAATCGCTGCTCATGATAGTATCCTCCGTATGTTGTACAGGAATAAAACCGGACGGCTCCGGACCGACGGATCGGGCCATATCCGGCACAGTGACAGTCCAGAACTGGCTGAACCGATCCCAGTATAGCATAAAGCCGGAGAGATTGCGATAAAAATCTGAAAGGTTCCGGAAAATCTGTTGAGCCCGGGCAGGTATTGTATTATAGTATATAGAATAGCGCCTGCCCTCCGGCCTGTGAGGGGAGGCGGCCGGCGCGGTCAGCCGCGCGGCAGGAGCGGAGGGAGGATATGAGATGAGCGAATTTTCAGAAAAACTGTCCCAGGAGATCAGAAGGACAAATAAGCCGCTGCGTTATCTGGCTGAAGCAAGCGGACTGCAGCTGGACTATATATCCAAAATGAGCCGCGGAAAGCGTATCCCGCAGGAGGAGGAAAAGCTGAAATGTCTTCTGGACGCCATGGAATGCGTCCAGAGGACCAAAGAGACGCTTCTGCGGCTTTACCGGCAGGAAAAAATGGGAAGGGCGCGCTGGGGCTGCATGCAGGAGCTGATCCGGATCATCGAGCAGGACGACGGGGCGAATGCAGGGCAGGAGCAGAGACTTCCCATTCAGACGGCAGAGCGGGACGCCATTGCGGACCGGGAGGATATTTTCCTGCTCGTGAGAAAAATGCTTGCGGAAAAGGAAGGAAAACGCCTTCTGATCTGGACCGCGGCCGTAACGCAGGAGGCCATGGAGCGTCTGATGCAGCTGATCGCCGGGACGGCGGCGGGCCCTGTGGAGCATCTGTTTCCTTTGTGGCAGAATCTGGAGGAAGAGGATACGCTGGAGAATCTGCGGCGTCTGAGAGTGGTAAGGCCGGCCGTTTCCCTTGAGGGCTACCATCCCCGCTATTATTATCTGAAAAATGCGGGCGAAACCTCCGGCGGACTGTTCCCGAACTGGTTTCTCGCGGAGGATATGGCCCTGGCGGTGAACGAGGACATGGACTGCGGGATCGTCCTGCGGGAGAGCTCCCAGATCGGGCTTCTGAAGACGGAATTTCACAAAAAAAGCAGGATGGCAAGGGATCTCGTATGCCGTTACAGCATTTCAGAATACATGGAAAAGGTAAACCGGATGATGAATACGGGCTACGTGACCCGGAATTATTATATCGAACAGTCCCCCTGCCTGCTGCATCTGATCCCCCTGAACATCCTCAAGGAGCATCTTCTGATAGAAGGCGAGGGAAGGGAGGCGCTTCTGCGGTCGATCCAGCTTCGCACGACGCATATGCAGCAGGAAGAAATGGTTCATATTTTTTCCGTGGAAGGACTGCGCTATCTGATGGAGGAGGGAAGGATAACCGGATATCCGGACGCGCTTTACAGGCCGATCGACGTTCCTCTGCGGATCTGGCTCCTGAAACGGTATTATCAGTACATCCAGAGCACGCCCCATTCCTGTATCTGCGTGAGGGAGGACTGCGTCAGACTGCCGCGGCATATGTCGATCGTTTCCAGCTCCAACGTGGATAACGGGATGGCTTTCTGGAGCAGTACGCGGGAGGGCTTATCCTTTTATCAGCTGATGGAGGCCGGCATTTCCAGAAAACTTTATGAGCTCTGCCGGTTTCTGGAGGAAGGGAATCTGACCTGCACCTGCGGCGAAACGCTGGAGCTGATCGGACAGATGATCAGAGAATATGGAGGGACACTGTAGCAACATTTTCTGTCTAATTTCTGCGCCTACTCAAAAAATATATAAATTCTGTGCTAGAATGAAACGACTAACCGCAGAAATGCGGCGCTGACATAAGGGAGAGAGGGCAGGTGGAAACAGAATGCAGAGATCAGAGGAGGATTCCAGGCCCGGAGGGAACAGAAAGGGCCAGGATTATGTAAAGACACAGAAGGAAATCCAGGAAAGGCTCGATCAGCTTCTTCTGGACCGCAGCTGGTCGGAATACCGTCTCGCGAAGGAATGCGGACTGTCGGAATCGACCATCGCGAATATTTACAGGAGAAACAGCGTGCCGTCCATTGCGACGCTGGAGGCGATCTGCCGCGGGTTCGGGATATCCATGGCGCAGTTTTTCGCGGAAAACGAAATGGTCGAGCTCACGCCTCAGACCAGGGAGCTGTTTGAATGCTGGCGTTCCCTGACTTCGGAACAGAAGGAAGGGGTCCTGACCATCATGAGGCTTCTCGGGAATACCTAGAAAACCGGAGCGGTCCGCCGCGGCCTGCCGTTAAAGAACGGCGGACTGCGGAGGGCCGCGTTTTCGTTTCCGCCCGGAGGCGGCGCAGACGGGCCGCGTTTCCGTTTCCGTCCGGGGCGGCGGCAGACGGACCGCAGAAATTCAGCTGGCACCGTATCCTTCCATATGTTATAATGTTTCTGTCTATATCTGACGCCCGAAAGAGAAAACGCCTTCGGCGATATATGAGAGGGAAGCTCCGCCCTGCGGCGGATTTTCCGTAAGGAACCAGAAACAGGAGATGAATGCCATGACAGAAAGACCGATCAAGACCTATCCTGGAGTACCTTATCCTATGGGCGTGTCCGCTGCCGCCGACGGGAAAGTGAATTTTGCGGCGGCCCTTCACACAAAGGACGAATGCGGCGTGCTTTTATACCTGAAAGGGAGAAGCGCGCCCGTTCGTCTGCCTTTTTACAGGGGAAAAAAGGTGGGCAATATCTACTGTCTGCAGGCGGAGGGGCTTGCGGGCCGGGAATTCCGGTACAATTTTTATGCCGGAGATGAAATCGTTACAGATCCCTACGCAGCCGTTATCCACGGGAATGAGAAGTGGGGGAAGCGCGTGGATCCCGCTCTGGTGGGAGGCGTCTGCGCAGAGGCTTATGACTGGGGAGAGGACAGGGCCCCGATGACGCCGCTGTCTGAAACCGTTCTCTATCTGCTGCATGTGAGGGGCTTTACCCGTCATGCGAGCTCCGGCGTGCAGAACCGGGGGACCTTTGCCGGCCTTGCGGAGAAGATCCCCTATCTGAAGGAACTCGGCATTACGGCCGTGGAGCTGATGCCCGCTTACGAATTTCTGGAGCTGGAAACGGAAAAACGGGCGGAAGCCGGCATGGAAGAGATGAAGAAGCGCTGCATGGAGGATCCGGAGGCGGTTCAGACGCCCAGACTCAATTACTGGGGATATAAGGAAGGCTATTATTTTGCGCCCAAGTTTTCCTACGCGGCGTCCGGCCGCCCGGCGGAGGAGTTCAAGGATCTGGTAAAGGCCCTGCACGCGGAGGGGATCGAGCTGATCATGCAGTTCTATTTCCCGCCCAGGATCAAGCAGGCGCATATCCTGGAGGTGATCCGGCACTGGGTGCTGGAGTACCATGTGGACGGCTTTCATCTGATGGGCGTGCGGGTGCCGGTGGCGCTTCTTGCGACGGAGCCGATGCTGGGAAACACCAAGCTTTTTTATGAAAGCATGCCCTGCGGGGAAATTTATGAAAGAAACGAAGCGCCGGTATACAAGAATCTCGCTTCTTATAACGACGGCTTCCTGTATACGATGCGCGCCTTCCTGAAGGGGGACGAGAACATGGTTCCCGCCGCGCTTGCCTGCCTGAAGCGTAACCCGGCCCAGGAGGGCGTCATAAATTATATTACCAACTACTCCGGCTTCAGTCTGGCGGATCTGGTTTCCTATGACGGAAAGCACAACGAGGAAAACGGGGAAGACAACCGGGACGGCTGCGACGAGAATATGAGCTGGAACTGCGGCGCGGAAGGAAAAACACGGAAAAAGTCGATCCTGCAGCTGAGGAAGAGGCAGATGAAAAACGCAATGCTCCTTCTTCTCACCGCGCAGGGAACGCCGATGATCGTAAGCGGCGATGAATTCGGCTTCAGCCGCGGAGGAAACAACAATCCCTATTGTCAGGACAACAATGTGAACTGGCTGAACTGGAAGCTTCTGGAAGAAAACAGGGATTTCGCGGAATTTGTCCGGGAAGCAGTACGGATGAGAAAGGAGCATCCCGTCCTGCATCAGCAGGAGGAGCTGACCATGCTGGACTATCTTTCCTGCGGCTGCCCGGATCTGAGCTATCACGGGAAGGATGCCTGGCGGCTGGATATGGACCGGTACTGCAGGACGGCCGGGGTGATGTACTGCGGCAGCTATGCGAAGACCGGAGGAGGGGAGCGCGACTGCTCCTTCTATATCGCCTACAACATGCACTGGGAGGAGCAGGAATTCGCCCTTCCCGCACTGCCGGATACAGAGCGCTGGACCCGGCTCTGCGATACCTTTGAAGAAGAAAAAAAGCTTCCTGAGGGCGGCGCGCTTCCCGAGAGCGCCGTACAGGAGAAAGCTCCGGCGGACCGGAGCGGCGGACCGGAGGAGACCGCTGCAAAAGGAGGCGGCGGGGCGGATAAGCGTATGTCCGTTCCCGGCCGTTCAATCCGGATCCTGATCAGCCGTCCGGCTGAGCCGGAGGGCGGGGCGGCTTTGAACAGGACGGAATCTGCGCGCAGAAGGCCGAACAGAAAGAAGGCAGGAAAGGAAAGCGTTGAAAAGTAACAGAAAACAGGGCGTCCGCCTGCTGTCGGGCGCCTGGAAGCATTTCAGGACGATCACATATCATAAATATCTGGTGATGAAGGGCTGCTTTGCCGTAGGACTTTACCGGCAGGGGCTGGCCCACGACCTTTCCAAATACAGCCCGGCGGAATTCCTGGTGGGTGCAAAATATTTTCAGGGAAACCGCAGCCCCAATAACGCGGAAAGGGAGGAGAAGGGATACTCCTCCGCCTGGCTGCACCACAAGGGCAGAAACCGTCATCACTATGAATACTGGATCGATTACAGCACGGAAAATGTACCGGGCGGCATGGCTCCGGTGGAGATGCCGCCCCGTTTTGTGGCGGAGATGCTGATGGACCGGATCGCCGCTTCAAGGGTTTACCGGGGGAGCAGCTATACGGACAGAGATCCTCTGGATTATCTGCTTTCTGCAAAGGAGCCGCCCGTTATGCACGAAGAGACGAGGAAGCTTCTGCTGAAGCTTCTCACCATGCTGGCGGAGGAAGGGGAGGAAAAGACCTTTTCCTACGTCAGGACGCAGCTTCTGGGAAAAAAGCGCTGATGCGATCAGGCCGGTCAGGAAGAAACCATTTTCTTCTCCCTTACATATAGTATGGTAAAGGAGGAGAATCGCATGAACTGTCTGTATTTGCTGCTGCTGTTATGCTGCTGTACGAAAAACGGAGGCTGCGGAGGCTGTGCCGCCGGAAACGGCTGTACGGCTGCCGGAAGAGACGAATGCCGCTGCGCTGTCCGCCAGGACGCCTGCGGCTGTCAGAACGATGGGGAACGCTGCCCGCACGCGGAGCCTTCCCGTCCGGCCCCGAACCCGCCGCTGCCCAGACCCTTCCCGCCCTTTGCGGATGAACCGGGATGCGGCTGCGGAGAATGAAAAAGTGCATATGGAGCTGTAAAAAATAAGAACCGCCGCCCCTCTGACGCTTTCCTGTCAGAGGGGCCATTTTTTGCGTGAAAAGCGCCGGCGTTCCTCCTGCCCCGGGCAGAAATCACAGAATTTTCACAGTTTAAACAAAATCAGGAAACAAATATCCGATAAACTTGGAAAAGTATTTAAAGCGTTAACAAACTGACGCTTCGGTATGGAGGTAAACATGAGCGGTAAGGAGAAGGAATCCGGAAAGCACGGAAAAAAGAAGGCGGTTCTGGCGGGTATCTGCACCGTCGTTCTGCTCGCTGCGGCGGGAGGCGGAGGATATCTGTGGCTGTCAGGAGAACGGGAGGACGGACAGCAGCAGAGCGGCGTCCCGGAAGGAAATCTGAGCTTCGGCACGGAGGTGGTCACGGCCGGAGGAAGCACCTCTGTGGGCATGCAGGAGGAAAGCTTTGATCTGGACTATATTGAGACAGAGCTGGAGATCGAAGAGGTATATCTTTCCAGTCAGGACGAGGTGGAAGCCGGCACGGCGATCCTGAAGCTGACGGATGAAAGCGTGGAAGCGGCAAGAAGAGAGCTGGAAGAAAAGGCGACGCAGGCGGATCTGGATTACCGGGAGGCGCTTCTTGACGGAGAGGAGGAAAAGATTACCGCAAAGCAGACGCTGGATACCAGCCTGCTGAACGGCACCTACGCCTCTTATACATACGAGGAATCCCTGAAGGAGAGCGAGGAGGAGATCGCTTCCCTTCAGGAACAGATCGAGGAGGCGCAGGAGCTGGTGGACGAATATACCGCCTCCGCCGAGACGAATTATTATTATACCTACTATGAGGTGGCGGAAAAGCAGGAGGAACTGAACGCCACTTTTGCTGCGCTGATGCAGCTTTATGAGGAATGGGACGTGGCGGAGCTGGAGGATCACAGCCAGTCGTCGGCGTCCGGCCTTTCCGCTGCGTCCGGAGATTCCTTCTCGGGAAGCGATGGCTCCGGCCAGGATGCGGCGGGAATGTCTGCCGGCGCGGAGGGAGCCGGAGGCGCGGGAGCCTTCGGAGGAGGCATGGGAAGCGCAGGGGCCCGTGTAAGCAACGACAGCACGAAGCTCACCGTATATGAGATGCTGGATCAGGAGGTTCAGGAAAACCAGGCCGCCTATGAAGAAGCGGTGGAGAATTATGAGGAAGCCAAAGCCACGGCGGAGGCCTCCCTCGCCCAGGCGCAGACCAACCTGGAGCTTCTGAAGATCCAGCTGGAGGAAGCGCAGATCGAATACGAGAAGCAGCAGGTGAGCAGCCAGAGCGATTATGACGCGGCGGTTTCGGAAAGCAGTCTGGCACAGGAGACCTGGCAGACGGAGATCGACCGGATCGAGGATGAGATCAGCGTGGCGCAGAATAAAAAAGAGGAAGCCGACGAGAATCTGCAGGAGTTTGAGGAAACGATCGGGGACGGATATCTCTATACCACGGCCGCAGGGACCGTGATGATGGTAAGCGCGCAGGCGGAGACGGAGCTTACGGGAGGCAGCATGGTGCTGGCCTACAGCAATCCGGATACGGTCACCGTAACGGCCTCCGTGGATCAGGAGGATATCGCGTCGGTGGAGATCGGGGAACAGGCCGTCGTTGTGGTATCGGAGTACGGAAATTATGACGGAACGGTGAGCTCGGTCAATCCGGTTTCTTCCTCATCGGGACGCTCCGGCGTGACCTATTCTGTAGTGGTGGAGCTTACGGGAGACGTGAGCGCCCTGTCCCAGAACCTTTCCGCCACGGTATATTTCGGAGTATCCACACAGGATCTGCAGACGCAGGAGCCCGCAGCCGGCGCCGCAGCGCCTGAGGCCGCGGGGCAGGAAGCAACAGAGCGCATGACAGAAGGGAGACAGGAATGAAAAAGATCAGGAAAAAGACCATCCTTAAACTGGCCGCTGCGGCCGCCGTCTTCCTTTCTCTGTCCGGCGTCTGCATCTATACGGTTTTTATCCGTCCCGCGCTCATGAACCGGGTGACGGTCCTTTATAAGGAAACGCAGGTGCAGTCCGGAGATCTGGTCCAGGGGATCATGGAAAGCGGGAGCGTGGAGATGGAGGAAAGCAGCGTCGTCTATGATCTGGATATCAGCTATGACGACGAGGATGAGGATGACGACGAAGAAGAGGAAGACGAAGAAAACAGCCGGTATCTGGAGATCGAAACGGTGTACGTGGTGCAGGGACAGCGGATGGAGGAAGGAGACGCGCTGTTCGGCTTCACACAGGAGAGCATAGACGGAGTCAGAAGGAATCTGGAAAACAGCGTTTCGGAGGCCAGAGTGGATCTGGCGGAGGCGGAGAGCGAATACAATACGCAGGCGCAGACCGCGAAAAGCACCTATAACACCTCGGTGGCGGAATCCGGCACGGCGCAGCGGAGCTATGACGCTTCCGTGAATAACCTGCAGCAGCAGATCAGCCTGCTGTATGCGGATATCCAGGTCCTGCAGGCGCAGATCGACGACTGGAATGAGAAACTGACAGACGAGGATACCCTGGAGGAATACAGCGACCTGAAGGATGAGATGGAGCGGGCGAAGGAGCTTCTGGATGAAACGGACGGATCCTCCGTGGCTGCCTATGTGGCGAATTATGAGGATTATCAGACCGCCCTTTCCGCGTTTGAGGAACTGGACGATCAGCTTCAGAGCTATCGGGACGGGATCGAGGAAAACACGCAGGAGATCCTGGACCATAATGAGGAGATTCTGGAGGCGCAGTCGAGCCTGGAGCAGGAGGAGCTGCTTCTGAAGCAGGAATATGACAGCGCGGTGCAGAGCGGAAGCCTTGCGGGCGATATATACAGCTATACGCTGCAGTCCCTGCAGGATTCTGTGGACAGCGCGCAGCAGACGCTGGCGGATGCCCAGGAGCTGCTTGCTGATTTCGAGGCCTTTGTGGGAGAGGACGGCGTGATCCGGTCGGATGGAAGCGGCCTGATCACACAGATCGGCTATGAGGCGGGAGACCGGCTTACCGCGGCGGGAACCATGCTTTCCTATGTGACGCAGGACGCCTGCTCCATTACCATCGATGTCTCCGAGGAGGATATTTCCCATATTTCCGTGGGAGACACCGTGACCATAGAAATGACCGCCTATCCGGACGAGGAATGGGAGGGAACGGTCAGCGCCGTCACCACCTCGGCGGACAGCGAATACTCCGCCACGGTCAATTATCCGGTCACCATCCATGTGGAGGGGGATACCTCCAGGATCTACGGCGGAATGACGGCGGATATCACCTTTGTGACGGACAGCGTGGAGAATGTCCTTTATGTGGACGCCGGCGCTGTCGTTTCCGGAGAGGACGGCAGCACCTCCGTTTATGTGAAGGACGCGGAGGGAAGCATGGTGCTGCAGCCGGTGGTCACCGGTTTTTCCAACGGCACACAGACGGAGATTCTGGAAGGACTTTCCGAAGGCGACACGGTATATATCGCCAGTACGGTCAGCGCGGGAATCGATGAAGAAAGCCTGAAAGAGACCGGAAGGGAGAATGCGTGAAAATGAAAGGAACGAGGAAGACCGGAAAACAAAGCTCCGGAAAACGCGGGACCGGGAAGAAGAAAACGCTGATTTTCTGCATCGGCGGAGCAGCCCTTCTTCTGGCAGGCGGGGCGGCTGCCGTCCTGCTTACGCGGAACGGGGAGGATGAGACCGTATACCGGGAGGAGACGGTGCAGTACGGAGAGCTTACCGTAGGACTGCAGGAAACCGGAAGCGTAGAGGTGGGAACCACGGAACAGATCTTTGAACTGGATATGAGCGCCTATACGGAAAGCGGGGACAGCAGCTTTTCCTGGGAACAGGGCGGAGGAAACGTTTTTCAGGGGATGACGGCGGGAGGCTCCGCCTCATCCTCGTCGAGAAGCCTGACGGTGGAGGAGATTCTCATCACGGAGGGCCAGGAGGTATCGGAGGGAGAGCCCCTTTACCGGATTTCCCAGGACAGCATCGACGAGATCCGGAGCGGGCTTTCCGTGGATGTGTCCGAGGCTCAGATCACGCTGGAGCAGACGCAGACCCAGCTTGCCATGACGCAGCTGGAGGCGCAGCAGGAATACGATACGGATACGGCGTATGACAGCGTGCTCGCCCAGGCGGAATACGACAGCACCATAAAGGAGCTGCAGGAGGCGGTCACAGAGATCGAGGAGCAGATCGCCGAGGCCAATGAAGAGCTGCTGGAATGGAATGAAAAGCTTCTGGAATACCAGACGGATCTGGAGACGGAAAAAAAGATCCTGGAAAATGCGGAATATGTGCTGGAGACCACAGAGCTGATCACGGACGCCTACGGCTGGATCACGGCGGAAAACGCCAGGGAGGACGCGGAGTCCGTGATCGAGACCCTGGAGGAAGAAATTGAGACCGCACAGGATTCCATTGCGGAGACCACGGAGGAGATCGAAGATCTGACAGACAGCCTGACCGGAGCCAGACAGAGCCTGGAGCAGGGCGAGATCGACGCCCAGGCGCAGCTTTCCCTCAGGACGCTTGGCAGCGCAAACGCTTCCGAGCGCTATGCCGTAAGCGTGGGTATGGGAGAGTTTGAGGCGCAGACAGCAAAGGAAGATTACGAGGAGGCGGTGGAGAAGCTGAATGAATTCGACGCCGTCTTGGGAGATCAGACCGTGAAGTCGGATTACAACGGGGTGATCACGGAGATCTCCCTTGCGGAAGGAGACAGCGTGGATACGGGAACCACGCTGGCCGTCCTGAGCGACTATGACGAGGTGACGGTGACCGTTTCCCTGGAGGAGTCGGACCTGGAAAATGTGAAAGAAGGCGATACGGTGAACGTGTATATCGACGCATGGCCGGATGAGGAGTATTCCGGCGCGGTGGATGAGATCGGCGACGCGCAGTATGACAGCTCTACCGGGACCACCTATTCGGACGTGACCGTGAAGCTTTCCGGCGATACCGCGAAGCTGTACGACGGGATGACGGCGGAGCTCACCTTCATCACAAAGGAAACGGAAACGGTTACCTACGTTTCCAACCGCGCTGTTTTCCGGGAAAACGGAAGATCCTATGTGCGCATGTATGATGAAAACGGAAATGTGGTCAGCGTGGAGATCGTAACGGGATTTTCGGACGGAAGCCATGTGGAAGTGACCGAGGGACTTACGGAAGGAGATACGGTTCTGATCGAAAGCGGGGTGAGCGGTTCATGAGACTGACGGAGATCTTCAGGCTCGTCTGGCTGAATCTTGCCTCCAACAAATTCAAGGTGATCCTCACCTCAACGGGGATCATCGTCGGCTCCGCCACGATCATGCTGGTGATCGCCATCGGGACCGGCGGCCGGGAAGAGGTGGCGGAGCAGTTTAAAAACCTGAACGCAGGAGCCATCGATATTACCTATGAATATCAGGGAAATGATTTCGGCGGCGGGATGCCGGGCGGCCTGTCCGGAGGAGAAGCGTCCGGGGGAGGAACGCCGGGAGGCGGAAGCATGCCGGGCGGCGGAATGCCCGGCGGCGGAGCCGGCGGGGCGGCCATGCCGCAGGGCGGAGGCGGCATGCCAGGAGGCGGAAGCATGCCGGGCGGGATGCCTGATTTCGGCTCAGGCTTTTTCGGAAGCTTTTTCGGAGGCGGACAGGAGGAGAGGAACACGGAACGGATCACCCTCTCCACGGACGATCTGGAGGATATCCTCACCTTCGTGCCGGGCGTAGAGGAGGGCTGCCTCAGCTTTACAGCCACATCCACCGTGGACGGGGGAGAGCTGGAGGAAAGCGCCTCCTATACCATTGCGGGCGTTCAGAGCAATTACGCCGCGCTCAGCAATCTGGAGCTGGCGATGGGAGAATTTCTGGACGACGATGACGATACCTATAAGGAGAAGGTCTGCGTTCTCGGCTATGACGCGGCAAGAGAGATCTTCGGAAGCGTCTACGACGCATATAACGGAACCGTCTACATTGACAACCGACCCTATCAGGTGATCGGCGTCCTGAACGCAATGGGATCGGTCTCCTCCGGAATCAGCCCGGACAGCGCCCTTTTCATTCCCTATGAAACGGGCCTGAAATACATGGCGGGAAACAACGTCAGCCCGACTCTGACCGTGATCGCGCAGGATGTAAACGAGGTGGAAACCGTGATCGCCAACGTGGAAACCGTTCTCGCGGAAAGCTATCCCAACGCGGAATTTACCATTTCAGATGCGGGAAGCAGGATGGAGGCCGCGTCCGCCTCCAATGACACCCTGACCATGCTGCTGGTCTGCATGGCCGTGATCGTATTTATCGTGGGCGGGATCGGCATCATGAACGTGCTGTTTGTTTCCGTAAAGGAACGGACCAATGAGATCGGCATCCTGAAGGCGATCGGCTGTTCCAGAAGGGACATTCTGGCGGAATTCCTTCTGGAGGCGAGCTGCACCAGTCTGATCGGGGCGATTCTGGGAGTGATGCTGGCGCTGGGACTGACTCCGGCGCTGGAGCGCTTCGGCGTGACCATCGCCCTCTCCGTTTCCGGCGGCGTTCTCTCCCTGGTTTTCGGCGTCCTGACCGGAACGGTCTTCGGATTCTATCCTGCCTGGCAGGCATCCAGAATGATCCCTGTGGAGGCGCTGAATCATGAGTAAAAATGACGGCTCAGGCGCAAAACGGCATTTTGCTGCCGGCCCGCTGCCTGAGAGAAAGGAAAAGGAAATGGAAAACACTCCTCTTACCTCCCGTGAGCTTCTTCAGCTGAGGCAGAAGAGACGGCGCAGAAAAAGGCTCCTGATCCTTCTTGCCGTTCTGCTCCTTTGTCTGGCAGCAGGCGGAGGAGGCTTTTTCCTCTGGATGCGTTCCCGCAGGGCCGTACAGGAAACGGTTCAGATCACAGCAGGAGAACAGGAAGAGATCACCTATGCCCGGATCGATACGATCGTGGGAAATGAAATGGAGACCACTCTTCTGGACGCCTCCGCCGCAGAGCAGATGGAGGCGGGCGCGGCAGAGATGGCAGCCGGAGGAGAAGCGGAAGGAATGGCGGCCGGAGGCGGAATGCCGGAGGGAATGGAGATGCCGGAAGGCGGAATGCCGGAGGGAATGGAGATGCCCGGAGGCGGAATGCCGGAAGGGATGGAGATGCCCGGAGGCGGGATGCCGGAAGGAATGGAGATGCCGGACGCGGCGGAAGAGCCCGGAGACGGCCGGACGGCAGAGGCGGGCGGAGAAACGAAAACCTGGCAGATCCCGGTCGGAACGGACGTGATCACCACGCTCGGCGTTTCCACCACCTTTTCCCGGCTTTCGGCAGGCGACGTGATCGCCGTCCTGACCGAATCGGGAACGGACAACATCCTGAAGATCTGGATCGTACAGTAAAGGGGCGGACGCCCGGCCGTGCCCGGCGGCCCTGCCGCAGGCGCGGCCGGACAGAGGGCGCATCCGCATGGAGGGAAACATGGAAATCAACCGGGAACTGATCATAGACATGAACCACATCAATAAAGGCTATATGCTCGGAGAAGAGAAGGTACCTGTTCTGAAGGACGTCTGCTTCCAGGTGCGCAAAGGAGAATTTGTCGCCATCCTCGGGCCTTCCGGATCCGGAAAAACCACGCTCATGAATATCATCGGCTGCATGGATCTGGCCGACGACGGGGAGTATTATCTGGACGGCAATCCCATCCATGAAATGGAAGAGAAGGAGCTGAACGATGTCCGGAACCGGGAGATCGGCTTTATTTTTCAGAACTATCAGCTCATCCCCACCTACGATATCCTGCAGAATATCATCATGCCGCTGGTGGTGCGCGGCATGAGCTCCCAGGAAGCGCGGGAACGGTGCATGGACACCATAAGGCTTCTTGGAATCGACCACAGACTTGCCCATAAGCCGGCGGAGCTGTCCGGAGGACAGAAGCAGAGAGCCTCCATCGCCCGGGCGCTGGTGGGAAATCCGGCTCTTTTGCTTGCCGACGAGCCGACAGGGGCGCTGGACAGCAGCAGCGGAAAGGAGGTTCTGAAGCTGTTTGAAAAGCTGAACGACATGGGAAATACCATCGTGATGATCACCCACGACCTGAACGTGGCGAAGGCGGCGGGAAGGATCGTGCACATCATCGACGGACAGCTGAGCGAAGACTGAAAAATTTACGATAAGTTTTACGGGGAAATAGATTAACAAAATCCTCCTTCTATGGTAAGATAAAAAAGAGTATGAAAAAACGGCTGTAGTCAGCAGGCGGAAACAGGGGCGGAGAGCGCACGGACGCTCCGGAATGGAGGAAAAAATGGGACAGGATAAGTATGTTGCCTACGTTTCAACCTACACGATAGGGGATCAGAGAGAATACGGCATTACGGTATTCGACGTGGACATGGAAAAGGGGAGATTCACGGAAAAGGAGAAGGTGAAGATCACCAATTCCTCCTATGTGACGATCTCCCATAACCGGAAATATCTGTATTCCATTACGGACTTCGGAGTGGAGGCTTTTGCCATCGGGGAGGACGGCAGCCTGACCTCCATCAATCTGGGCTCCATCAACGGCATGCGCGGCTGCTATGTTTCCACGGACTATGAAGATAAGTATCTGTTCGTGGCGGGCTATCATGACGGAAAGCTGACGGTCCTGCGCGTCAGAGAGGACGGAGGCGTGGGAGAGATCACGGACGAGATCTATTTCAAGGGCCTTGGCATTGTGGCGGAACGGAATTTCCGTCCCCATATCAGCTGCGCGAGGATGACGAGAGACAACCACTATCTGTGCGTGGCGGATCTGGGAATGGATCATACCAATGTGTACCGGCTGGACCACGCGACGGGAAAGTTGAGCCTGGTGGACGTGATCCGAAGCGATATGGAGAGCGCGCCCAGACATCTGAAATTCAGCAAGAACGGAAAGTACCTCTATATCGTTCATGAACTGAAGAACAGCATCGACGTTTATTCCTACAGAGAAGAAAGGAACAATCCCTTCTTTGAAAAGATTCAGACCATCGGAACCCTGAACAATTATCATGCGGGAGGCTCCACGGCAAGCGCGCTGAGCATGTCTGACGACTACAATTATCTCTGCAGCTCCAACGCGGGCGACAACAGTGCGACGATCTACCGGATCGATCAGGAGAGCGGGATCCTGACCAAGCTCCTGTGTCTGCCTGTGAGCGGGGAATATCCCAAGGATGTGGCGCTGTTCCCGGACAACCGGCATCTGGTATCCCTGAATCAGGATTCCGGAACCCTTACCTTCTTCACGGCGGATCTGGAGAAGGGGCTGCTGGTCATGAACGGACGGGAGATCCCGGTGCCCCAGCCCAACTGCGTGATCTTCCATAAGATCAAAGGGTAGTGATTTAGGATCGGGGGGGGAATCCTTTTTACAGATAAAAAAGAAGGAGGAATGCCGTCGGAGGCGGCAGAAAAACAGACATGGAAAAATGGAACAGGATCGCACATCAGCCGTGTATCCCTCTGGGGAAGGACGGAAGGCGGATCACGGCATGCCCGGAGCATATCGCTCTTTCCCTGGAAGCGGCGGAGGAAGGCATGGTGCTTCTGAAAAATGAAGAGGGCGTGCTTCCCTTCCCGGCCGGAACAAGAACGGCCATCTTCGGAAAGGGACAGATCGATTATGTGCGGGGAGGCGGCGGAAGCGGGGATGTGACCACCTCCTACACCCGCAGCATTTACGAGGGAATGAAGCAGAAGGAGGAAGAGGGAAGGATACAGATCTTCGACCCGCTTTCCGCCTTTTATGAGGAAGAGGTGAGACGGCAGTATGCCGCGGGCGCCGAGGTCGGAAAGACCGTGGAGCCTGCCGTTCCGGAAAAGCTTCTTGAGGCGGCCCGCAGGTTCGCGGATACGGCGGTGATCGTGATCAGCCGCTATTCGAGCGAGGGCTGGGACCGGAAGGGAATCCCCGGGGACGGAGATTTCTATCTTTCCGCGCAGGAGCAGGCCATGGTGGAAGCGGTTAAATCGGCTTTTCCCAGGGTGGCTGCGGTGCTTGATGTGGGAGGCATGGTGGATTCCTCCTGGTTTAAGGATGAGCCGGCCATCCAGTCGGTGCTTCTGGCCTGGCAGGCCGGGATCGAAGGCGGACTCGCCGTGGCGGACATCCTCTGCGGCGCGGCCAATCCCTCCGGCAAGCTGACGGATACCTTTGCAGGCTCCTTTGACGATTATCCTTCCTCGGCCGGCTTCCATGAATCCGAGGAATATGTGGACTATACGGAAGATATCTATGTGGGCTACCGCTATTTTGAGACGATCCCCGGGGCGGCGCAGAAAGTGAACTATCCCTTCGGCTTCGGACTGTCCTATACGCAGTTTGAGATCACGCCGGACAGAGCGGAGGAAAAGGACGGCGCCGTCCGTATTTCCGCCTGTGTGACCAATGTGGGAGACCGGGCCGGAAAGGAGGTCGTTCAGGCCTATGCGCAGGCTCCTCAGGGAAAGCTTGGAAAGCCGGAAAGAGCGCTTGTTTCCTTTATAAAGACCCGCCTGCTGCAGCCGGGAGAGACGCAGAGAGTTTTCCTGAGCTTTGCCGTGGATGATCTCGCAAGCTACGATGATCTGGGAAAGGTCGCCAGGTCCGCTTACGTTCTTGAGGCGGGAGAGTACCATTTTTATGTGGGAAATTCCGTGAGAGACACGATTCCCCTTTCTCTGGTTCACAGAGAGGAAAAGGACCGCGTCACTCTGCAGCTTACGGAGAGAGCCGCGCCCAGGGCGCTTCCGAAAAGAATGCTGTCGGACGGAAGCTTTGAAGAGCTTCCCGTGACCGATACGGGCAAGAGCCCCATGAATGAGAACTATACGGATTTCCTGAAGCCCTGGAAGGGAGACTGGCGGGATGAGCTGTCTCTTTTCAGAGAAACGGAAGAAAAGCATCTGCTGATCGATGTGGCGGAAGGAAAATGCACCATGGAGGAGTTCCTTGCCCAGCTGACCAACGGCCAGCTCATCGATCTGCTCTGCGGCCAGCCGAATACCGGCGTCGCGAATACCTTCGGCATGGGGAACCTTCCGGAATACGGCGTGCCCAACGTGATGACGGCGGACGGGCCGGCCGGCGTGCGGATCCAGCCGGAGATGGGCGTATGCACCACCGCCTGGCCCTGCGCCACCCTGCTCGCCTGCACCTGGAATCCGCAGCTGGTAGAGCGCGTGGGCGCGGCCGGCGCGATGGAAATGAAGGAAAATAATCTGGGCGTATGGCTGACTCCGGCCATGAACATTCACAGAAGCCCCCTGTGCGGCCGGAATTTTGAATATTATTCCGAGGATCCGCTGATCGCGGGAAAGATGGCGGCAGCCATGGTGCGCGGCATCCAGTCCTGCCGGATCGGCGCCAGCGTGAAGCATTTCTGCTGCAACAACAAGGAGACGAACCGCAAGGCCAGCGATTCCCGCGTCTCCGAGCGCGCCCTGCGCGAGATCTATCTGAAGGGCTTTGAGATCGCGGTGAAGGAGGCGCAGCCCTGGACGCTGATGACCAGCTACAATCTGCTGAACGGCAGATACACCTCCGAAAGAGAGGATCTGCTGGAAGGGATCCTCCGGGAAGAGTGGGGGTATCAGGGTATGGTCACCACCGACTGGTGGAACGGCGCGTACCAGTATCTGGAGATCCGGGCCGGAAACGACCTGAAAATGGGAGCCGGAGAACCGGACCGCGCGATGGAAGCCCTCCGGGAAGGAAAGATCACGAGAGAAGAGATCAAAGCCTGCGCAAAGCGGGTGCTGGAAACCATTATGAAGTTTGACTGACGGCCTTTCGGATGCCCGGCGCGGGAAGCTTTTTGATTCCCGGCGCCGGGCGTTTCTTCTGCAGACGGCGGATTTTTGTCCCTTTTTGTCTTCGGGAGAGAGATACGCAGGCATTTAAAAATCTGTTCCTGCAACATACGATAACAAAATTTGACGTAAGAATAGGAGAAAAAAATGGAAAGATTCAGGTTTGGACTATCCTCCATGGGAATTCAGGATTTGACGGAAAAGGATTTTCGGGATTTTGCAGAGTGCGGCTTAAAGGAGCTGGAGCTGTCTTTTTCGGAGGACCGTTATGATACGCTGGACTGGGAGGGGATCAGACGGCGCGCTTCGGCGTATGGAATTCATCTCTGGTCGTTTCATCTGCCTTTTTCCCCGTTTTCCAGGATCAATCCTGCAAGCCCTGATCCGCAGGTCAGAAGGAATACCGTCTCATATTTTGAGAGCCTCATGCAGCGGGCGGCGGATATCGGTATCGGGATCATGGTCGTACATCCGAGCGCGGAACCAAACAGAGAGGAGGAACGGGAAGAACGGATGAAGCTGGCTCAGGAGTCGCTTTCCATACTCTGCGGGGCCGCCCGGAAAATGGGAGTTACTCTTGCGGCAGAGAATCTGCCGCGTACATGCCTTGGCAGAAATTCGCAGGAAATCAGACAGCTGCTAGCGTCAGACGATCAGCTGAGAGTATGCTTTGATACGAATCATCTGCTCCTTCAGTCGGAAAAGGAGTTTATCATGGATATCGGCGGGAGGATCGTCACGACCCATGTTTCTGATTTTGATTTTCGGGATGAACGTCACTGGCTGCCGGGAGAAGGAAAGATCAACTGGGCGGAATGGGTGGAAACCATGGATCAGATCGGTTATGAGGGACCGCTTTTGTACGAGGTCGCCTTTGACGCGCCGCCTTCCATTCAGAGGCGCAGACTGACGGTGAAGGATTTCAGGGAAAATCACGACCGCCTTGTGAACAGACTTCCTCTTCATGCGATCGGGACGCCGGCTTTGGAAAACTGACGGGGCAGGCAGGCCTGTCCGGCCCTGCCTGCCCTCAAACCCCTATCTCCGGTAAAACTCCCGGATCCTGTCCAGCCTTGCGCCCATGTTGGAAAGCAGGGCGTCAGCCAGAACCAGGGCGGTCATGGCTTCCACCACAACCACGGCGCGGGGAACGATGACGGGGTCGTGGCGGCCCTTAATGCGGATGGTGATATCCTCTCCGTCTCGATTTACCGTCTGCTGCTCCGAGAAGATGGAGGGAGTGGGCTTGATGTGGGCGCGAAGCAGGATGCGGCTCCCGTCGCTGATGCCGCCGAGGATTCCGCCCGCATGGTTGGTTTCCTTTTCCACATGACCGTTACGCATGCGGAAGGGATCGTTGTTTTCAGAGCCGCGCGCCCGGGAAACGGAGGTCCCGTCGCCGATCTCCACCGCCTTTACGGCGCCGATGGACATGACGGCCCCTGCGAGAGCGGCGTCCAGCTTGTCAAATACGGGATCTCCGAGGCCGGCGGGGACGCCGTCCGCAAAGCATTCCACCACGCCGCCGGAGGAATCCTGCCGCTCCATGCACTCCTCCAGATATGCCTCTGCCCGGCAGGCTGCCTGCGCGTCCGGCATGCAGAGCGGATTATTGCGGATCTCTTCTTCGCAGAAGCGCTCGCAGAAGACGGGCCCGATGCTTTTCGTATAGGCGCAGACCCGGATGCCGAGCCGGTCTAAAAACAGGGACGCGACGGCCCCGGCCGCGACCCTTCCGGCGGTCTCCCGGCCGGAAGAGCGTCCGCCGCCCCGGTAATCCCGGAAGCCATATTTCTGGTCAAAGGTGTAATCGGCATGGCCCGGTCTGTAATAGGAAGCGATCTCACTGTAATCGGCGGAGCGCTGGGAGGTGTTGGGAATGAGAAGGCTGATGGGCGTTCCCGTGGTCTTTCCTTCAAACACGCCGGAAAGGATCTGAACCGCGTCCGCTTCCTTTCTTGGCGTGGAGAAGCGGCTTGCTCCCGGCTTCCTGCGGTCCAGAAAGGCCTGAATATCCGCTTCGCTTACGGGAAGCCCTGCGGGAACGCCGTCCACGACGACGCCCAGCGCCTTTCCATGGGATTCTCCCCATGTGGTGATCCTGAAGATTTTTCCAAATGTATTTCCGGCCATCTTTTTTACCTCGCGTTTTCCTTTGGTGTTTCTGTTTATTATATCCCGGATGGAAGGGCCGGACAAGCTTGAATGAAACGGAAAGATGTGGTATGATATTCATTCAGTCCGGTTCAGGGCCGGAAGAGAACTGAGAGTGATGAATGGAAACGGCATCCGGGCGATTTCGGAAAGGGGAACATACAGAACATGTACCGTCTGATCAGACAGGAAGGAAGAGCGAAAAGGGGAGAACTGACAACCGTGCACGGTACGATACAGACTCCCGTTTTCATGAACGTGGGAACCGTGGCGGCGATCAAGGGCGCCGTGTCCACGGAGGATCTGGAGCAGATCAAAACGCAGGTGGAGCTGTCGAACACCTATCATCTGCACGTGCGTCCGGGAGACGAGGTGATTAAAAAGCTTGGCGGCCTGCACCGGTTTATGTCCTGGGACCGGCCCATCCTTACGGATTCCGGCGGATTTCAGGTGTTTTCCCTGGCGACGCTGAGAAAGATCAAAGAGGAGGGCGTGTATTTTCATTCCCATGTGGATGGAAGGAAGATCTTCATGGGGCCGGAGGAAAGCATGCGCATCCAGTCCAATCTGGCGTCCACCATCGCCATGGCCTTCGACGAATGCGCCCCGGCCAAAGCGGAGCGGGAGTATGTGGAAGCTTCCGTGGCAAGGACCACCCGCTGGCTTGCCAGATGCAGGGAGGAAATGAAGCGTCTGAACGGCCTGGAGGATACCATCAATAAGCACCAGCTTCTGTTCGGCATCAACCAGGGGGCGGTCTATACGGACATCCGGATCGAGCACGCGAAGCGGATTGCGGAAATGGAGCTGGACGGCTATGCCATCGGCGGACTTGCGGTGGGCGAGAGCCATGAGGAGATGTATCACGTGCTGGACGAAACCGTGCCGTACCTGCCCGCGGACAAACCCACCTACCTGATGGGGGTGGGGACGCCGGCCAATATCCTGGAGGGCGTGGAGAGGGGCGTGGATTTCTTCGACTGCGTTTACCCTACGAGAAACGGGCGTCACGGCCATCTGTATACGAATTACGGAAAGATCAATCTTTTCAACGCGAAGTACGAGCTGGATATGCGGCCCATTGAGGAGGGCTGCGGCTGTCCCGTCTGCCGCCGGTACTCCAGGGCCTACATCCGCCATCTTCTGAAGGCGAAGGAAATGCTCGGCATGCGTCTGTGCGTGCTCCATAACCTCTGGTTCTACAATACCATGATGGAGGAGATCCGGGACGCGCTGGACGAGGGGCGCTTTGCGGCCTATAAAAAAGAAAAGCTTGCCCGGATGGCTGCCCGACAGCCGGATTAGGGCTTGCATGATCGGCATTTTTTGTGTATGATTGTAGAGATATTGAATTTATGCCGCGCGGGCGGCGGTTTAGGAGGATTGGAAAAAAATGGGAATTTTGGCGACTCAGACAACAGCGGCTGCAGGCACGGGCGGAATGATCGGCATGATCCTGGTCTATGTGGTGATCTTCGGTGCGTTCTTTTATTTTGTGATGTATCGTCCGCAGAAGAAGGAGCAGAAGAAGATGAACGCCATGCTGTCTTCCCTGGAGATCGGGGACAGCGTTCTGACCAACAGCGGATTTTACGGCGTGATCATCGATATCACGGATGACACGGTCATTGTGGAATTCGGCAACAACAAGAACTGCCGGATCCCCATGCAGAAGGCGGCGATCGCTCAGGTGGAAAAGCCGGACGGGGAATAAAGAGGACAGAGCTATTCGCTGCGGATATAGCAGAGACGGAATTTATTACTGCAAGTTATTTCAGCCATATCGAACGGATATGGCTGATTTTGTTTTCTCCGGGTCTTTTTTGTTGAAATTCAATATTCAATAGGCTATGATAGAAGGGATAATCGGAAGAATCATCCCTGTCTGCCGGCTGGCCGGCGGGCGGAGACGGAAAAACTTCCGAAAAAGAATGAGAAGCGCGGGCGCGGCGTATGATGGAAAGACAGAAACCGGGACAGTCCGGAGGCGCTTCGGAACGGAGGAAACGGTGAAGCTGAAGATTGGATGTATTTCCGGCGACGGGATCGGACCGGAGATCGTAGGAGAAGCGAGAAAGGTACTGGAAAGGATCGCTGTCAGATACGGGCATGAGATTTCCTGGACAGACATTCTGCTCGGAGGCGCGTCCATTGATGCGTACGGCGTGCCCCTGACGCCGGAGGCCGTGCAGGCGGCGAAGGAAAGCGACGCGGTGCTGATGGGATCCATCGGCGGGGACGCGAACACCTCTCCCTGGTATCAGCTTCCGCCGGACCGGAGGCCGGAGGCGGGGCTTCTCGCCATCCGAAAGGAGCTGGGGCTGTTCGCCAACCTGCGGCCCGCGCTGCTTTACGAGGAGCTGGCGGACGCCTGCCCGTTAAAGAAGGAGACCAGCGAGGCGGGCTTTGACCTGCTGATCATGAGAGAACTGACCGGCGGCCTGTATTTCGGAGCCAGGAAGACCACGGTGGAGAACGGTCTCCGCACGGCGGTGGATACGCTGGTCTACAATGAAAACGAGATCCGCCGGATCGCCGTGAAAGCCTTTGACATCGCGCGCAAGCGCAGAGGAAAGGTGACCAGCGTGGACAAGGCGAACGTGCTGGATTCCTCCCGCCTGTGGAGAGCCGTGGTGAACGAGGTGGCCGCGGACTATCCGGATGTGGAGCTTTCCCATATGCTGGTTGACAACTGCGCCATGCAGCTGGTGAAGGATCCGGCCCAGTTCGATGTGATCCTGACCGAGAACATGTTCGGCGACATCCTTTCCGATGAGGCGAGCATGGTGACGGGCTCCATCGGCATGCTCGCGAGCGCCAGCCTGAACGATACGAAGTTCGGCCTGTATGAGCCCAGCCACGGGAGCGCGCCGGACATTGCGGGAAAGGACATCGCCAATCCCATCGCCACCATTTTGAGCGCGGCCATGATGCTCCGCTACAGCTTTGACCTGGATGAAGAGGCGGACGCCGTGGAAGGAGCGGTGAAGCAGGTGCTGAAGGAAGGCTTCCGGACCGCGGATATCATGCCGCAGAAGGACGCCGCGGGAAGCGGCGCGGCGTGCAGGAAATGCTCCTGCAGCGAGATGGGAAGCCTGATCGCGGAACGGATATAACGGCGCGGGAAGCGGCGCAGAGATAACGGAAGGGATTCCAAAGAAGCGGAATCCGTCAGACATAGAAGCAAAGAAAGGAAGAACAGCGATGAGAAGCGATTCAGTGAAAACAGGAGTACAGCAGGCTCCCCACAGAAGCCTGTTCAACGCGCTTGGCATCACCGAGGAGGAGAGAAACAGGCCTCTGATCGGAATCGTCAGCTCTTATAACGAGATCGTTCCGGGGCATATGAACCTGGACAAGATCGTGGAGGCGGTGAAGCTTGGCGTGGCCATGGCGGGAGGAACGCCGTTCGTGTTCCCGGCCATCGCGGTCTGCGACGGCATTGCCATGGGGCATATCGGCATGAAATATTCCCTTGTGACCAGGGACCTGATCTGCGACAGCACGGAGTGCATGGCCATGGCCCACGGCTTCGACGGCCTGGTGATGATCCCGAACTGCGATAAGAACGTGCCCGGCCTTTTGATGGCCGCGGCAAGAGTGAACATCCCCACCATCTTCGTTTCCGGCGGCCCGATGCTGGCCGGCCATGTGTGCGGACACAAGACCAGCCTTTCCTCCATGTTTGAGGCGGTGGGAAGCGTTGCCGCGGGAACCATGTCGATGGAGGAGCTGAATGAATATGAAGAAAAGGCCTGCCCCACCTGCGGCTCCTGCTCCGGCATGTATACGGCCAACTCCATGAACTGCCTGACCGAGGCGCTGGGCATGGGCCTGAAGGGCAACGGCACCATTCCGGCGGTCTATTCCGAAAGAATCCGTCTGGCAAAGCATGCGGGCATGCAGATCATGCAGCTGGTGGAAAAGAACATCCGTCCCAGGGATATCATGACGAAGGAAGCCTTCCTGAACGCCCTGACCATGGATATGGCGCTGGGCTGCTCCACCAATTCCATGCTCCACCTTCCTGCCATCGCCCATGAGGCGGGCGTGGAGCTGAACATGGAGATCGCCAACGAGCTTTCCGCAAGGACGCCGAACCTCTGCCATCTGGCTCCGGCAGGCCCCACCTATATCGAGGATCTGAACGAGGCGGGCGGCGTGTACGCCGTGATGAACGAGCTGAATAAGAAGGGCCTTCTGTATACGGACCTGATCACCGTGACCGGAAAGACGGTGGCGGAGAATATCGCGGGATGCGTGAACAAAAATCCCGAGGTCATCCGTCCCATTGACAATCCCTATTCCGAGACGGGCGGCATCGCGGTGCTGAAGGGCAACCTTGCTCCGGAGACCGCTGTGGTCAAGCGTTCCGCGGTCGCGCCGGAGATGATGGTGCATGAGGGCCCCGCCAGAGTGTTCGACTGCGAGGAGGACGCCATCGCCGCGATCAAGGGCGGAAAGATCGTTCCCGGCGACGTGGTGGTGATCCGCTACGAGGGACCCAAGGGCGGCCCCGGCATGAGAGAGATGCTCAATCCCACCTCCGCCATTGCGGGCATGGGAATGGGCTCCACCGTGGCCCTGATCACGGACGGACGCTTCAGCGGCGCTTCCAGAGGAGCCTCCATCGGCCATGTGTGCCCGGAAGCCGCGCAGGGAGGCCCCATCGCCCTGGTGGAAGAGGGAGACATCATCAGCATCAATATTCCGGAAAACCGTCTGGATGTGAAGGTATCCGAGGAAGAGATGCAGAAGAGAAAAGATAAATGGCAGCCCAGACAGCCCCGCGTGACCACAGGTTATCTGGCAAGATATGAGAAGATGGTGACGAGCGCGAACAGAGGAGCTGTTCTGGAGATCAAATAGAAAGGCGCTGATGTACATGCAGCTTACAGGAGCTGAGATCATTGTGGAATGTCTGAAGGAGCAGGGAGTGGATACCGTTTTCGGCTATCCCGGCGGCACGATCCTGAACGTGTACGACGCGCTCTATCAGCATCAGAACGAAATTTTTCATGTGCTGACCTCCCATGAGCAGGGGGCGGCGCATGCGGCGGACGGCTATGCCAGAGCGACCGGAAAGGTGGGCGTCTGCATGGCGACCAGCGGCCCCGGAGCCACCAACCTGGTCACGGGGATCGCTACCGCGTACATGGATTCCATCCCGGTGGTCGCGATCACGGCCAACGTGAATCTCCCTTCCCTGGGAAAGGATTCCTTCCAGGAGGTGGATATCGCCGGCGTGACCATGCCCATCACCAAGCACGGATACATCGTAAAGGATGTGCGGATCCTGGCGGATACCATCCGGAAGGCGTTTCAGATCGCCGCGTCAGGCCGCCCGGGACCGGTGCTGGTGGATGTGACCAAGGATGTGACGGCGGCGGTGTGCGAATACACCCCGGTGAAGCCGGAAAAGCCGCGGCATCAGAACCGTTTTACGGAAACGGAGCTGGAGGAAGCGCTGAAGCTCCTTCAGTCGGCAAAGCGTCCTTTTCTGTATGTGGGAGGCGGAGCCGTGCTTTCCGGCGCATCGGAGCAGGTGCGCGCCTTCGCGCGTCTTCTGGACGCTCCGGTCTGCGATTCCCTGATGGGAAAGGGAGCCTTTGACGGGACCGATCCCCGC
This sequence comes from Candidatus Eisenbergiella pullistercoris, assembly GCA_019115665.1. Lineage (GTDB taxonomy): Bacteria > Bacillota > Clostridia > Lachnospirales > Lachnospiraceae > Eisenbergiella > Eisenbergiella pullistercoris. The sequence continues at coordinate 51,487 of DXDD01000156.1, forward strand.
TATACCGGAATGATCGGCATGCACGGGACCAAGGCCTCCAACCTGGGCGTGAGCGGCTGCGACCTTCTTGTGGCCCTGGGAGCCCGCTTTTCCGACCGGGTGGTCGGGAATGTGAAGACCTTCGCTTCCCGGGCAAAGATCCTTCATATCGACGTCGATGCGGCGGAGATCAACAAAAACGTCCGCGCGGACGCGTCTCTTGTGGGAGATCTGAAGGATGTGCTTCACCTCCTGAACGAAAGGCTGCCGCAGCAGTCCCATGAAAAGTGGATGGCGCATATCATGGAGCTGAAGGAGGAATATCCTCTTTCCTATGACAAGTCGCAGCTGAGCGGCCCCTATATCATAGAAGAGCTGGAACGCCTGACCCGGGGAAAGGCAGTGATCACCACGGACGTGGGCCAGCATCAGATGTGGACGGCCCAGTACTACCATTTCATCCAGCCGAGGACCTTCCTGTCCTCCGGGGGCCTTGGCACCATGGGCTACGGCCTGGGAGCCTGCATCGGCGCGAAGACGGGACGGCCGGATAAGATCTGCGTGAACATCGCCGGAGACGGATGCTTCCGCATGAACATGAACGAGCTGGCCACGGCCAGCCGGTATCAGATCCCCGTCATTCAGATCGTGTTCAACAACCACGTGCTGGGGATGGTGCGGCAGTGGCAGACGCTCTTTTACGGCCACAGATATTCCCAGACCGTGCTTTCCGACCGGGTGGATTTCTGCAGGGTGGCGGAAGGGCTGGGCTGCAGGGCCATCCGTGTGACGAAGAAGGAAGAAGTGGTTCCTGCGCTGAAGGAGGCCATTGCGGAGAACGGCCCCGTGCTGATCGAGTGCGTGATCCCGGAGGACGACAAGGTATTCCCGATGGTGTCTCCCGGAGGTTCCATCAGCGAAGCGTTCGACGCGGCGGATCTGAAGAAAAGGGAAGAAGCCGGCGCGCAGTCATAGAAACGATGAGGAGGAGAAAAAAGTGTCAAGAGTATATAATTTTTCGGCGGGCCCTGCGGTCCTGCCGGAGTCGGTATTAAAGGAAGCGGCGGATGAGATGCTGGACTACAGAGGCTGCGGCATGTCCGTGATGGAGATGAGCCACCGCTCCAAAACCTACCAGACGATCCTGGACGAGGCGGAGGCGGATCTGCGGGATCTGATCGGGATTCCGGACAATTATAAGGTGCTTTTCCTGCAGGGAGGAGCCAGCCAGCAGTTTGCCATGATCCCCATGAATCTGATGAAGAACCGGGTCGCCGACTATATCGTGACCGGACAGTGGGCGAAGAAGGCCTGGCAGGAGGCTTCCAAATACGGAACGGCGAACAAGATCGCCTCTTCGGAGGATCAGACCTTTTCCTACATCCCGGACTGCTCCGACCTTCCTGTTTCGGAGAATGCGGATTATGTTTATATCTGCGAAAACAACACCATTTACGGCACCAAGTTCAAAACCCTTCCCAACACGAAGGGAAAGCCCCTGGTGGCGGACGTGTCTTCCTGCTTCCTTTCCGAGCCCGTGGACATCACGAAATATGCCCTGATGTACGGCGGCGTGCAGAAAAACATCGGCCCTGCGGGCGTGGTGATCGTGATCATCAGAGAGGATCTCATCACGGAGGATGTGCTTCCCGGCACGCCCACCATGCTTCAGTATAAGATCCACGCGGACGCGGGCTCCCTTTACAATACCCCGCCCGCATACGGAATCTATATCTGCGGCAAGGTGTTCAAGTGGCTGAAGGGACTGGGCGGACTTTCCGCCATCCAGAAGGTGAACGAGGAGAAGGCGAAGCTTCTGTATGACTTCCTGGATGAAAGCAGCCTGTTCAAGGGCACGGTGCGCAGACAGGACCGTTCCCTGATGAACGTGCCGTTCGTTACGGGAAGCGACGAGCTGGACGCGAAGTTCGTAAAAGAGGCGAAGGAACACGGCCTGGAAAACCTGAAGGGACACAGGAGCGTGGGCGGCATGCGCGCGAGCATTTACAACGCCATGCCGACAGAGGGCGTGCGCAGCCTTGTGGAGTTTATGAAAAAATTTGAAATGGAGAACAGATGACATGTTTCATTATTATTGCCTGAATCCCATTTCCAGTGTGGGACTTGAAGGGTTTACGGAAGGATATGAGGCGGTACAGAATCCGGCGGAGGCGGAGGGCATCCTGGTCCGCAGCGCTTCCATGCATGAAATGGAACTGCCGGAGAAACTTCTGGCGGTGGCCAGGGCCGGAGCGGGCACGAACAACATCCCCCTGGATAAATGCGCGGAAAAGGGGATCGTGGTCTTCAACACGCCGGGCGCCAACGCCAACGGCGTAAAGGAGATCGTGATCGCCGCCATGCTGCTGGCCTCCCGGGACATCGTGGACGGCATCAACTGGGTGAAGGAAAACAGCGCCGATCCCGAGGTGGGAAAGAAAGCCGAGAAGATCAAAAAGAATTTCGCGGGAACCGAGGTGCAGGGAAAGAAGCTCGGCATCATCGGCCTGGGAGCCATCGGCGTGAAGGTGGCCAACACGGCGAAGCATCTGGGCATGGAGGTCTACGGCTATGATCCTTACGTGTCCGTGGACGCGGCCTGGAACCTCAGCCGGGACGTGAAGCACGTGATCGATGTGAACGAGATCTATGAGAAATGCGATATCATCACCATCCACGTTCCCCTTCTGGACAGCACGAAGGGAATGATCGGAGAGGCCGCTCTGGAAAAGATGAAGGACGGCGTGATCCTTCTGAATTTTGCCAGAGATCTTCTGGTGGATGAGCCGGCCGTGGTCCGCGCCATTGAGAGCGGAAAGGTGCGCCGGTACGTATCCGACTTCCCGAATCCCGTGACGGCCGGAAAGAAGGGCTGCATCGTCATCCCCCATCTGGGAGCGTCCACGGAGGAATCCGAGGACAACTGCGCGGCGATGGCGGTGAAGGAGCTGATGGATTACCTGGAGAACGGAAATATCAAGAACAGCGTGAATTACCCCGCCTGCGACATGGGCGTATGCACCCAGGCCGGCCGGATCAGCATCTTCCACAAAAACGTGGCGAACATGATCACCCGCTTCGCGGCCCTGTTCGGAGAGAAGGGGATCAACATTTCCGACATGATCAACAAATCAAAGGGCGAGGTCGCCTATACCATGCTGGACGTGGAGGAGAAGGCGTCGGAGGAGATCATCGACACCCTGCGCGCCATTCCGGGCGTGTTCCGCGTGCGGGTAGTAAAATAGCGGGAAGAAGGTCCGCATTGTCTTACGTGCCGGTCGGCAGGCGGCCGGCACTGGCTGCAGCAGGCGCCGCTGTTCGGCCAGGTCTGCGCATTACCTGCGCAGACCGTACGAAAACGTACAGGCAGAAAGGCACATCAGACGGTGTGCCTTTTTTACTTGTATCCAAAAGCAGAATCGGGTATACTGTATACTAGAAAAAAGAAAACAACATGTCAGCCTGGCAGATGGGAGGGAAAATGGCGGAGGTAAGACCTTTTCGGGCCTGGCGGCCCGCACAGGGAATGGAGGGACGGATAGCGGCTCTGCCCTATGACGTGGTAAGCGGGAAGGAAGCGAGGGAGGAAACGGCGCGGGAGCCCTATTCCTTTCTGGCGGTGGACAGGCCGGAGACCCAGCTTGAGGAGGGAACGGACGCCGCGCCGGAGCAGCTTTACGAAAGGGCGGGAGCGCTTCTGCGGCGCTGGATGAAGGAGGGCAGCCTTCAGAAGGAGGCGGAGCCCTGTTATTATATTTATGAGCTGGAACGGCTCGGCCATGTCCAGACAGGGATCGCAGCCTGCGTGTCCGCGGACGATTACTTAAACGGCGTGATCCGGAGACACGAGAACACGAGAACGGAAAAGGAGGAGGACAGGACCCGGCATGTGAGGGCCTGCGGGGCGCAGACCGGCCCGGTCTTTCTCGCTTACCGTGCGGCGCGAAAGATCCGGGAGATCACGGAGCGGTGCAGGAAGGAACCCTGTCTGTATGACTTCGTCTCTCCGGACGGCATCGCCCACAGGGTCTGGAGGATCAGCGGGAAGGAGGACTGCCTGGCGGTCCATGAGGCCTTCGGACGGGTGAAGCGGCTGTACATAGCGGACGGACACCACCGCTGCGCGTCAGCGGCGCGGGTGGCGCAGGAATGCAGGAGGGAATGCCCGGATTATACGGGGGAGGAACCCTTTAACTTCATTCTTTCCGTGCTGTTTCCCGACGATCAGCTCACCATCCTGGAATACAACAGGGTGATCCGGGATCTGAACGGGCTGACGCCGGAGGAATTTCTGGACCGGATCCGGGATAGCTTTGCGGTATGCCCGGAGGAAGGGCCGTACCGGCCGGAAAGGAAGGGGCTGTTCGGTCTGTATCTGGGAAAACGGTGGTACCGCCTGACCCGGAAGCCGGAGGCGGAGAACGGAGAAGCCAAAGCGCCGGATCCCGTTCGCAGGCTGGACGTTTCCGTGCTGCAGCGCCTGATCCTGGAGCCGGTCCTTGGGATCACGGATCCGAGGACGGATGAGAGGATCGATTTCGTGGGAGGGATCCGGGGGTTAAAGGAGCTGGAAAGACGGTGCGAAGAGGACTGCGCGGCGGCCTTTTCTCTGTACCCCACATCCATCGGAGAGCTGTTTCGCGTGGCGGACGCGGGGCTTCTGATGCCGCCGAAATCCACCTGGTTTGAGCCGAAGCTGCGGAGCGGGCTTTTTATCCATGAACTGAACGAAAACGAATAGAGAGGGAAGGGAGACTGTTATGAAGGACAAACTGTATAAACTGATGAACTGGCCGGAGATTGAGGCGATCATCTATTCGGAGGACGACAACCCTCACCGGCTTCTCGGGCCGCATAAGGCGGGAAGCTCTGTGGTTTTTCAGACGTTTCAGCCGGGCGCCGAAAGGGTGGAGCTGGTATTTCCCGATGCGGGAAAGGAGCTGGAAATGGAGCTGGCGGACGAGGCCGGTTACTTTGCGGCCCTCATTCCCGGAAAGGAGCTGCCGGAAAGGGAGACCTCCCCAAAAGAGCTCCCTTCCTATGAATACCGCATTACCTGGCCGGACGGGACGGTGAAGACACAAGGGGATCCCTACCGTTTCGGCCCGGTCATCAGCAAAAAGGATACGGACCGTTTCGCGGCCGGGATCCATTATGAGGCCTACCAGATGCTGGGCGCGCACGTATGCGTGATCGACGGGACGAAGGGCGTGCACTTTGCGGTCTGGGCGCCCAACGCCCTGCGGGTGAGCGTGGTGGGAGACTTCAACCGCTGGGACGGAAGGGTCCACCAGATGAGAAGACTGTGGGATTCCGGAATCTTTGAGATCTTTATCCCCGGAGAGCTGGAGGGGGAAAATTATAAATACGAGCTCAAGACCAAAGGCGGACTGACCTATCTGAAGGCGGATCCCTATGCCTTCAGCCAGCAGCTGCGTCCGGATACGGCTTCCGTGATCCGGGACATCTCCGGCTTTGCCTGGGAGGACGAAGAGTGGCTGAAGAAGCGGGAAAAAACGGATTACAGCGTCTCTCCTGTCAGCGTGTACGAGCTGTACCTGGGATCCTTTAAACGTCCGGAGGACGACAGGCCCTACTGCAATTACAGGGAGCTGGCTCCGGCCATCATTTCCTATGTGAAGGAAATGGGCTATACCCATATCGAGCTGATGCCCATCATGGAGCATCCCTTCGACGGCTCCTGGGGCTATCAGGTGATCGGCTATTACGCGCCTACCGCCAGATACGGGACTCCGGAGGACTTCATGTTTTTCATGAACGAAATGCATAAGGCCGGGATCGGCGTGATCCTGGACTGGGTGCCCGCCCATTTCCCCAGAGATACCTACGGCCTTTCCGCTTTTGACGGCACCTGTCTGTACGAGCATCTGGATCCCAGACAGGGCTCCCATCCTCACTGGGGAACCCTGATCTACAATTACGGACGGCCCCAGGTTTCCAATTACCTGATCGCCAACGCCCTGTTCTGGATCGAACAGTATCATGCCGACGGCATCCGCATGGACGCGGTGGCTTCCATGCTCTATCTGGATTACGGAAAGCAGGACGGCGAATGGGTGGCCAACATCTACGGCGGCAATGAAAACCTTCAGGCCGTGGAATTTTTAAAGCACGTCAACAGCATGATCCATAAGAGAGGCCGGGGCGCGCTGTCCATCGCGGAGGAATCCACCGCCTGGCCGAAGGTGACGGGAAGCCTGGACGACGACGGCCTTGGTTTTGACCTGAAGTGGAACATGGGCTGGATGAACGATTTCCTGGGATATATCCGTCAGGATCCCTATTTCCGCTCCGGCTGCCACAACATGCTCACCTTCAGCATGGTCTATGCCTACAGCGAGAAGTTCATGCTGGTGCTTTCCCACGACGAGGTGGTGCACGGCAAGGCCTCCATGCTTGGGAAAATGCCCGGAAACAGGCAGGAGCAGTTCTCCAATCTGAAGGCAAGCTACGGCTACATGATGTGCCATCCCGGAAAGAAGCTTCTTTTCATGGGACAGGATATCGGAGAATATGACGAGTGGAATGAAAACCGCGAGGTGGAGTGGTACCTCACGAAGGAGGCGGACCATAAGGGCCTGCAGGAATTTGTGAAGGCCTTAAACCGTCTGTACGCTTCCGCCCCTGCGCTTTCCGTGAAGGATACCAGCTGGGACGGCTTTGAATGGATCAACTGCATCAGCGCCAACGACTGCGACCTTTCCTTTGTCCGCAAGGGGGAAAAGGACGAGGACATGCTTCTGGTGGTGGTGAATTTCGCCAACGTGGAAAGAAAGAATTTCCAGGTGGGCGTGCCGCTCAACGGAAAATACAAGGAGGTCCTCAATTCCGACGCGAAGGAATTCGGCGGAGAGGGCAGGACCAATCCTAGGGTGAAAACGGCCCTGGAGGAGGAATGGGACGGAAGGGAATATTCCATTAAGATGACCCAGGCTCCTTTGAGCGTCAGCATTTTCTCCTATCAGCCCTATACGAAGGAGGAGCTGAAGGAGATCGCCAGAAAGAAGGCCGAAAAGGCCCGTAAGGAAAAGGAAGCGGCCAGACGGAAAAAGAACGCGAAGAATGCGAAAAGGACGGCTTCCGGAAAAACGAAGACCCTGAAGGAGGAGCTGGCGGAAAAGGTTTTTGCGGCCGATGCGGAGATCTCCGAAAAGGGCGAGGTGGAAAAGCCGGTCCGGGTGGTAAAGCCCCGCAGGCAGGACGACGCGGCAGAGACGGCTGAGCCGAAAGAAACGGCGGATGGAACGAAGACCGCCGGAAAAGCAAAGAAGGGAACAGACAGATGAGACTTGCCGGGATAACGGTATGGACGGCCGCGCCGGGGGAGTACGGCGCGGCCGCCGGGAAAATTCTGCCGGCGCTTCTGTCCTCCGGGACGGATGTGTCGGAGGAGCTTGCGATCGGGGAGCAGCTTTTGCGGGCGGCTCCCCGGTCCCTTCTGGATCTGCTGACGCGGGTGGTGCTCTGTATCGTCACCTTCCTGATCGGCGCGAAGGTGATCAGCCTGATCCGGAAGCTGATCGGAAAGGCGATGGAGCGGACCGGCGCGGCGGGACAGGCCGGGCAGTTCGTGGATTCCTGCGTCAGGGTGGTGCTGTATGCCGTCCTGGTTCTGCAGATCGCCATGCATCTCGGGATCAACGCGGCGACCATCGCCACGGTCCTGGGCTCCGCCACAGTGACCGTAGGTCTTGCTTTTCAGGGCAGCCTGAAAAACTGCATCGGCGGCATCATGATCATGATCCTGCATCCTTTCCGGGTGGGGGATTATATCATCGAATCCACCTATGACAGCGAGGGGACCGTTACGGAGATCACGGTCTTTTATACGAAGCTCGCCACCCTCGACAACCGGACGATCCTTCTGCCGAACGGGCCGCTTGCGGACGCCGGGATCACGAACGTGACCAGGGAAGAAAACCGCAGGGTGGAGCTGAAGGTGGGAATCTCCTATGAGGCGGATATCCGGCAGGCGAAGCGGGTGCTGGAGAAGCTTGTCCTGCGGGAGGAGAGGATCCGCAGGGAGCTGGGATACGACATCTTCGTGGATGATCTGGGAGCCAGCTCCGTGGTGCTCGGCCTGCGCTTCTGGACCCGGACGGAGGATTACTGGCCGGTCCGCTGGGAAATGCTGGAGGAGATCAAATACGCCTTTGACGAGAACGGGATCGGAATTCCGTATCCGCAGATGGACGTGCATGTGAGCTGCGCGGAGAGCGGCGGGAAGGAGAAGATGCAGAGCTGATAATTTTTAATGCAAAAAAGCGGATAAAAAAAAGAAAGCTCTTGCAAAACGGAAGAAGAGACGCTATAATAAATCCTGTCGCAAATGCTGGAATAGCGCAGTCGGTAGCGCAACTGATTCGTAATCAGTAGGTCGAGGGTTCGAGTCCCTTTTCCAGCTTCCGGCCGCAGACGCGGACAGAGAGGACATCGTACTTTTACAAAAGAAGCATTCCAAAAGCCATGAGAGAACCATCGGCCTTTGGAATGTTTCTTTTTTTCGTCAGAAATAAGAAAGAAAGTAAATGAGGAGTATATGAATAAGAAAGAAGCTGAGGACAGGGGTCAGAAAAAACGGCTGATACTGCTGATCGGCCTTTTGTGCATGCTTATGCCGGCGGCCGTATTCACCGCGGCCTGTGGCGCGGCTTTGGAGGACGGACAGGAGGAAACGCAGACACAGATTCCGGAGGAACGGCCGGAGCTGGTTCTGGAAAACTTCCTGACGGAGGACGGAAATCTGGACGTGGCGGCGCTTCAGGCGCTGAACGGCGAATGCTATGCCTGGCTGGAGATAGAAGGAACGCCGGTCAGCTTTCCCATTCTGCAGCCATCGGAGGATCTGTCCTGGTACCTGAGCCATGATTTCTGGGGCGGAGAGGATGATAACGGCTGCCTGTATACGGAATTTTACAACAGTATGGATTTTCAGGATCCCAATACGGTTATTTACGGAAGAAACACGGACAGCCGCTTCGGCATGCTCCATCAGTATCAGGACAGAAGCTACTTTGACGAACACAGAGAGATCAGGATCTATCTTGCCGACAGGGTGCTGACCTACCGGATCTTTGCGGCCTATACCTATGACGACAGGCATCTGATCATGACCTATGATTTCTGGGATGCGAATATCTTTTCCGGTTATCTTGCGGATGTCTTTTCCCAGAGACAGATGGATGCGTTTATTGACGATTCCATGGAGGTGACGGTGGAAGACCGGATCATCACGCTCTCCACCGGGGTGACAGGCCAGAGTGAGAAAAGGTATCTGGTCCAGGCGGTTCTGGTTTCGGAATAAGCCGGATCTTTCGGAAGACGCAAAAAAGGATCCGGACTGTCGGGAGAGTTGGAAAGTTAGGAAACATGCAGACGGAAGACAGAGGAAAAAAACACAGGAAAAAAAGGCGCAGAAGGCGCACGGGAAAGGGCGGACGGATCCTTTTCCGGGCAGGGATCGCGGCGCTGATCCTTGCGGGCGTGCTCATCCTGGCTGCCGGCACGCTGACAGCGGGATATTTCTGGATGGAAGCCAGGGGCAGGGCGTCTTTTGAAGAAAAACAGGAAGCGCTTCCCCTGGAAATGGAGGAGGCGGCCGTATCGGAAAACGACGCCGGAACCGTGCTGGGAGACGGGATGCTGCGCTACAACGGAAAGATATATTCTTATAAGAAGAACTGTCTGACCTTCCTGTGCATGGGAATTGACAAAAAGGGTGAGATGGAAGCGTCTGAGGATCTGCTGAAGGGCGGACAGGCGGACGCGGTTTTTCTGGCGGTGCTGGATCCGGATGAGAAGAAGATCAGCGTGATCGGCATTAACCGGGACACCATGACGGATATTTCCGTGTATGATGAAAACGGCCTGTATATCGGAACGCAGACGGCGCAGATCGCCCTGCAGCATGGCTACGGGGACGGGATGGAGATCAGCTGCGAGCGCATGATGGAGGCGGTCTCTCATCTTTTTTACGGCATTCCCATCCATGGCTACTGTTCGCTGAATATGGAAGTGATTACCCTGATCAACGACGCGGTCGGAGGCGTGACCGTAACGGTTCCGGAGGATCTGGAGGTACGGGGAACGCTGAAATGGGAAAAGGGTCAGCAGGTCCATCTGACAGGAGAGGATGCCTATACCTTTGTCCAGTACCGGGATACCCGTCTTGCGCAGAGCGCGGAGGGGCGTCTGGCCAGGCAGAAGCAGTATCTGCAGGCATTCATCACGCAGGCCAGAGCGGCCATGCGCGAGGATATGACGCTTCCCCTTACCCTGTATGAAATGGTAAGTCCCTATATGGTGACGGATATTTCCGCCGAAGAGGCGGTTTATCTGGCCACGCAGGCGCTTTCCTACCGCTTTGACGCGGGGGACATCCATACCCTGGAGGGCGAAGTCGTGATGGGAGAAAAATTCGAGGAATTCTATCAGGACGATACGGCCCTTTATGAACTGATCCTGCAGGTCTTTTACGAGGAATCGGAAGACAAAACGGGAACAGACCAGTAAGGTATTAGCGGCTTACCGCCGTTAATATAGAGAAGCCACATGTTCATTCAGCAATATATTTTTCAGAAAGGGGGATGATTGACATGAAAAAGAGAATGGCAATCGTTCTTTCAGCGGTTCTGGCATGCTCCATCGGCATGACGGCCGTTGCCGCGCCCAGTCCGACCATTCAGCAGGAGACGGTTCAGGATGTGACGGTCAGCACCGCGCTTCCGGCTGCTGCCGGAGCGCCGCAGATTTCGGCGATCGTCGGCGCCGCCTCAACGACGGCGGTTCTTTCCGGAACGACCTTCCGGAATACGGTGGGACAGACGGTGGATCCTTCCGGCGTGCGTATTGTTACAACTCCGTCCGACCTCGCTTCCACGCAGGTCTCCGCGGTTGAGATCGCACAGGCGATGACTTCCCGCACGATGGATATCTACAATTTTACGGGACTGAGCTCTCTGGCCCTGACAGATAAGGACGGAAGCCTGAACGTGCTCAACCAGGTATACGTTTCTTTGCAGGATGAGGAGGGAAATGTGATCGCCCATAACGGTTCCATTTCCACCGCCCTGGAAATTGAGGATATTCTTGGTGAAAACAGACTGGAAGAGGGAGAAACGATTCAGGCAATGTACCAGAGGGCGGACGGCAGATGGGTCGTGATTCCTGTCGTGATCAGAAACGGCGTAGTCGCGATCGCCCTGCCGGCTTTCAGCGCGCCCGTCAAGGTGGTATTCCTGCTTACCAAGGGAGCCTCCTATGAAGATGTTCAGGTTACGGTAAAATCCCCGATGACCTGACGGAAAAATCAGTTTTCTGTGTGGCTTCAGCCCCGGTGTCCCTGAAAAGGGACATCGGGGCAGAAATAAGTTGACAGGGCCGTCCGGGGCGGCATATACTCTTTTCAGGAACCTGGAGAAAGGATGCGGCCGATGCGGGCGGCGGGTCAAAACGGATGAACAGAATGGAAAAACGGATTGCTGCGGTTTCGTGGACCGCGTTCTTTTTGGTGCTCCTGCTGATCTGCGTGCTGTCTTTCCAGAGCGGAAGCGCCACAAAGGCGTTTGAGAAGCCCTTCGTGGAAGGGGTGACCGGAGGGGCAGACAGACAGCTTTCCGAAGAAACGGTTCTGACGATCACCTTTTATATCCGTCAGGCCGGAAAAGGGATCCTTTTTCTGGCTCTCGGCTTCTTCGGCGGGACGGGGGCGCTTCTGTGCTTCCGGCGTCTGAACCGGCGGACGATGGGAATCCTCGCGCTGGCGGCCCTGTTTGGATTTTCCTGGTTTACGGAGTTCATGAAAATTTTTATAGAAGGAAGGCATTACGCGTTCGCAGAAGGTCTGGAAGGGTTTCTTTTTGCTGCGGCAGGATATCTGTGCGCCGCGGCGGCGGTTTCCTTCCGGCGGAAAAAGGCTTTGAGGGAGCGGCATGTATCAGAAAAAATCTAATTTACAGAATCTGATCATCATCACGATCGACTGCATCGTGCTGGTGCTCAGTCTCGGCATCGCAAACTACATCAGGCATCAGAAATTTTTCAGGGGACTGAACAATCCTTCCGATATGAAGGTCCTGATCTTTGTATTTCTGGTTGTGTTCCTGGTGATCAATCTGTATAAAAATTTTTACAGGCAGATGCTCCTGCGGGGGCCGTTTCAGGAGCTTCTTGAAGTGATCAAGATGAACCTGGTGACGCTGGCGGGCGCTTCCTTTGCGCTGTATCTTACCAGGATCATTGACGAATATTCCCGTACCGTGCTGATCCTGTTCGTTATTATCGACGTGGTGCTGATGTTTATCGTGCATCAGATCTACAAACGGTATCTGCCCGTGTTCTACCGCATGAGCGGGACCGCAAGGCAGCTTCTTCTGGTTGCGCCGGGCGCGATGGCTTCCCAGCTGATCGCCGAGATCCGCTCCATCCGCGACTGCAGCTATGCGATCAAGGGGATCGTGATCCTGGACGGCGCGGAAGGCGGAGAGCTGGACGGCGTTCCTGTGGTGGGCGTAAGGAAGGATCTGGTGGATTACTGTCTGGCAGCGTCCCTGGATGAGGTGATCATCAGCGCGGACAGGGAGACGGAGGAGAGCCTGCGGGAGGAAATGGAAAATATCGCGGCCATGGGACTGACCATTCATCTGCAGATTCCCGTGCTTGAGCTGAAGGAGGCGCCCCAGCGGATGCTTTCCCAGTTCGGCAGGCTGCATATGATCACCTACGCGAACAAGGTCGCTCCCTTCGGCCAGCTGATGCTGAAGCGGCTCCTGGACATCCTGGGCGCGCTGGTGGGGATGGCAATCCTCGCGGTCCTGACCGTGATCCTGACGCCCGTGATCAAACTGGACTCTCCGGGGCCGGTATTTTTCGCCCAGAAGCGGGTGGGGCGGAACGGACGTATTTTCAAAATGTATAAATTCCGTTCCATGTACATCGATGCGGAGGAGCGTAAGAAGGAGCTCATGGCCAAAAACGAGATGAACGGGCTGATGTTCAAGATGGAGGACGATCCGCGGATCACAAGGGTCGGGAAATTCCTCAGAAGGACCAGCCTGGACGAGTTCCCGCAGTTCATCAATATCCTGAAGGGCGATATGAGCCTGGTTGGGACGAGACCGCCCACGCTGGACGAGTTTGAACAGTATAAGACCTACCATAAAAAGCGTCTGAGCTTCCGTCCCGGCCTGACCGGCATGTGGCAGGTGAGCGGCAGAAGCGATATCACGGATTTTGAGGAGATCGTCCGCCTGGACGTGGAATACATCAACAACTGGTCCGTGAGCCTGGATATCAAGATCCTGATCAAGACCGTGCTTGCGGTTTTTGCGGAAAGCGGCGCGAGATGAGGGCGGGGCCCGGGAGAAGACGGAAAAATCACACGTTTTTTTGAATACAGGACAGCTGAAAGGAACGGGACGCAGGAGCGGCCGTTCCTTTTTTGAAACGATCTGGCAGGTATAGGAAAAGCATTCTGACGGAGCGGATCAGGAAGAATGCCGGAATGGGCCATATATGGCACAAATGCATGGAAAAAGCAATATTTTTACCTGGAAAACGACAGAATTCACAAAAAACACTACTACAATTCAGTGGAAAAAAGCATATCTTACTTTTTGAATATGATAAACTAGGCTCGTACCGGCCGGTAAATCTTGGAAATAAGGTGTGCTGAAGATGTTGGATTATATTGCGATTATGCGCGGCCTGCGGGAAGATAATGATGTGAAGCAGAGAGAGATTGCCGATTATCTGAATATCGATCAGAGGGTCTATTCCCGTTATGAACGGGGACAGAACGCGATGCCGGTACGCTACATCCCGCTTTTGTGCGATTACTACAATGTGTCCGCCGATTATTTTCTGGGACGGACGAAGGAAAAGGATTATCCGGGCGCGGACAGGAACCGGAAGCTGGGAAGCACCAGAAAGAACGGAAAGTGAAGGAACGCAAAAGCAGAAGAGAAGAAAACGTAAAAAAAGAAAACGCGGCGGGACGTCTTACGGGACGGCCCGTTTTTTTCGCTTGTAGTAGAGAGGAATATCGGCTATAGTATATCTGAAAGCGAAGGCTTGCCGCAAAGGAGAAAACGCGCATGAAATGTCTGGTTCTGGCAGGCGGCAGAGGAGACAGACTCTGGCCGCTGTCGAGGAAAAATTATCCCAAGCAGTTTATCAGCATCCAGAAGGATCATTCCATTTTTCAGGAGACGATCGCAAGAAACATTCCCTTCTGTGATGAATTCATCATAGTAACGAATCAGGAATACCAGTTCATCGTGGAAAATCAGATGAAGGCGTTTCAGGGGATCACCTACCGGCTTGTGCTGGAAGAAACGGGAAGAAAGACCACGGCGGCGATCGTGCTTTCCTGTCTGCAGTTCCCGCTCTCCGAGCTGATGTTCGTGGTGGCGAGCGATCACCTGATCGACGGACCGAGCTATAAGGACGACGTGACGCGGGCGGCGGAAATGGCAAGATACGGTTATCTGGTCACCTTCGGCATGCCGATCCGAAAGCCCGAAACCCGTTTCGGCTACATCCGCTGCCGGGGAGAGGATGTGCTTGCCTTTATCGAGAAGCCGGACGCGCAGACGGCGGAGAGCTACTGCAGGGCAGGCGATTATCTGATCAACAGCGGCATGTTCCTGTTCCGCGTGGGAAGCCTGATGCAGGAGCTGCGCAGATTTTTCCCCTGGCTTTACAATTCCTGCGAGGCGGCCTTTTATATGAGGCGTGTGGAAGGAAAGCACACCTACTATGCGAAGGAGATTCTGGAAAATATCCTTCCCGTTCCCATTGAAAAGAGCGTGTTTGAGAGAACGGACCGGGGAAGGGTGATCCACAGCACATTCCAGTGGCAGGACATCGGGAGCCTGGAGGATCTGGCCCTGACGGGGATCGAACGGGACGAGAGAAACCAGATCCTGTACGGATGCAGGGATACCACGGTGCTGAATCAGTCGGATCATCAGATCGTGGTGGCAAACGATCTGGAAAACATCACCATCATCAACACCGAGGACGCGGTGTATGTGGGAAAAACCGGGGAATCGGACAGGCTGAAGGCCATCATGAAGGAAAACCCGCAGGAGCAGCATTATTTTGATCAGGGAAGGGTGATCTACAAGCCCTGGGGCACGTACGAGCTCCTTCATGTGAATCCGCAGTATGTGGTCCGCAAGGTGGTCATAACGGAAGGAAAGACCATCTATGCGCACCGGCATGCCCGCCGGACGGAGCACTGGATCATCGTCTGCGGCCGGGCCAGGATCACGCTGGGAGAAAAGGAAAAGCCAGGGGAGAGCTTTTCAGAGGCGGAATACGGCCCCAACGACAGCATTGAGGTGGCGGAAAATACCTCTCATCAGATTTCCAATATCGGGGACGGGCCGCTCGTATTTATGGAGATTTCCACCGGTGAAATGGTGGAGGAGAGAGACCTGATCTCCGTGCGGAGCCGGGATCTGACGGAGGCGGAGCTGGGCTATCAGGCGGAGCCCTTCGTGAAGCTGCTTCCGGCCTTCAAGGATTATCTCTGGGGCGGCACGAGACTGCGGGATCTGTATGGGAAAAAATGCGATTATGATATCATTGCGGAAAGCTGGGAGCTGTCCGCCCATAAGGAAGGCCCGAGCATCGTCGCCAGCGGGCGGCACAGAGGACTCCTTTTCCCGGAATACCTGGAACGGGTCGGAAGAGAGAGCTGGGGCTGGAAATGTCAGCCCCTGGAGAGGTTCCCGCTCCTGGTCAAGCTGATCGACGCAAGGGACAACCTGTCCGTACAGGTGCATCCGGACGACGGCTACGCGCTGGAGCACGAGAATGAATACGGAAAGAACGAGATGTGGTATATCCTTTCCAGCGAACCGGATTCCTGCATCTACTGCGGCTTTCGCCGGGATGTGACCAGGCAGGAGGTGGAGGAGGCCATTGCGGAGGACTCGATCCTGGAGCTTTTGAACCGGGTCCCCGTACGGCAGGGAGAAGCCTATTTCATACCGGCGGGAACGGTGCACGCGATCGGAAAGGGCAGCCTGATCTGCGAGATCCAGCAGAGCTCCGTATGCACCTACCGCCTGTACGATTACCGGAGAAAGGACAAATACGGAAATTTCCGGGAGCTTCATCTGGAAAAGGCGCTGGCGGTCATGGATTATTCCCGCTATGAGGTACAGCGCTTTGACAGCGAGACGGTGGAAAAGGAGGATTACCGGCTGAAGATCCTGAGCCGCTGCAAATACTTTGAATGCGTCAGCTGTCTCCTTCACGGAATCTATCCGCTGGACGTGGACGGGAACTCCTTCTGTTCCCTGGTGTGCGTGAAGGGGGAGGGGGAGCTTTCCTGCCAGGGAGCGGAAGCGCTTCCGGTCAGGGCGGGGGACAGCGTGTTCATCCCTGCCGGAGAAAAGCGGCTGCAGCTTTCGGGGGAGGGGGAGTTTATCGTTACTCATATCTGAATAAGCCCGCAGAAAAAAACAGGCCGGACAGCGGAAACGTTGCGTTTCAGGAATGCTGTCCGGCCCGGTTTTATTTTTTCAGAAAGATCACATAGCCTCTTGCGGTGAGAAGGGAGGCGGCTTTTTCGATGGCGTCCGGTTCATAGAACTCAATGCGCAGCACGCCTTCTTCAAATTCCCGGTTGTGGGTGATGCCGATGTTTTTGATGCTGATGCCGTTGAGGGCGAGCAGGGTGGCCACAGAGGCGAGGGAGCCCGCCTCGTCCGGAATTTCCACGTTGATGGTATAGACCTTCTTGATCGGGCCGCTGGAGGCTTCTATGAAGGAATCCCGGTAGCGTCTCGCCCCGTCGAAGAAGGAATAGAGCCGGTCCGCATCCCCGCCGTCGATCTCATCCCGGACCTTCTGCAGGCTTTCTATGTATTGACCGAGCAGGTCCGAAATGTTGACCGAATTGGTCAGGCAGATCTGCTGCCACATGACGGTAGAGGAGGAGGCGATGCGGGTGATGTCCTTGAAGCCTCCGGCGGCGATCAGCTTCATCAGACCGTCCGCGCTGTCACTGTCCCTGACCAGATTGACCAGAGAGGAAGCGATGACATGGGGCAGATGGCTGACCGCCGCGGTGATGCGGTCATGCTGTCTGTAGTCCAGAACCAGCGGGATGGCGCCCAGGGAACGGACGAGAGCGGAAAATGCTTCCACCCGTTCCGGCGCGGCCTGCGAGGAAGGCGTCAGGATGTAGTAGGCGTTTTCCAGAAGAGAGGCTTTGGAATTGGCAAAGCCGATCCGTTCGCTTCCCGCCATGGGATGCCCGCCGATGAAGCATCCGGAAAGCCCCTCCCGCTCGGCGAGTTCATGGATGGGAGCCTTGACGCTCCCCACATCCGTCAGAATGCTGCCTGGCTGCAGATGCTTTTTCAGAAACCGAAGGTTCTCGTTGTTGTGGGATACGGGGGCGCAGAGGAAGATATAGTCCGCGGCGCAGAAAAAAGGGGCGTTCGATTCGTCCAGAACGGGAAAGGTCTCGTCCGCGATCCCCTCCTCCTTTGCCTGCCGGAGCGTCTCTTCCTGCACGTCGCAGGCAAGGATGCGCGTATCCGGCCTGGCCTGCCGGAGGGCTCTTGCGATGGAGCCGCCGATCAGGCCGAGGCCGTAAAAGGAACAGGTCAGTGCTTTCATTCTGTTTTCTCTCCCTGGGGGAAGGAGCGGCCCTCCAGCCTGGCAAAGGGAGACAGCTGCCCCATCATCGAATCAAATTTTTCAAAGGTGAGGGACTGCGGGCCGTCCGACAGCGCGTGGGCGGGATCGTTATGGACCTCCACCATGAGGCCGTCCGCTCCGCAGGCAACGGCTGCTTTCGCAAGCGGGATCACATATTTATAGGAGCCGGACGCGTGGGAAGGATCCACGATGACCGGAAGATGGGTCCGCTCCTTCAGGACGGGAACGGCGCTGATGTCCAGCGTGTTCCGGGTGGCCGTTTCAAAGGTGCGGATGCCCCGTTCGCAGAGGACCACGTTGGGATTGCCTTCCGAAATGATGTATTCCGCCGCGTTGAGCCATTCTTCTATGGTGGCGCTCAGGCCCCGTTTCAGGAGAACGGGAACGCCGGAGCGGCCGGCCTCCTTTAAAAGGAAGAAGTTCTGCATGTTGCGCGCGCCGATCTGGATCATATCCACATATTTCACGGCGGCCTCCAGGGACTCGTGGCTTACGACCTCGCAGACCGTGGCAAGCCCGGTTTCCTTTCCCGCAAGCTGCATGTAGCGGAGCCCTTCCTCCTCCAGACCCTGGAAGGAGTAGGGAGAGGTGCGCGGCTTGTAGGCTCCGCCTCTTAAAATGGTCGCTCCGGCCGCCTTTACCGCGCGGGCGACGCCAAGGAGCTGTTCCTCCCCTTCCACCGCGCAGGGGCCGGCCATGACGGTAAGGGTATCCGGACCTATGACGGCGTTTCCCACCCGCACGCGGGAAGGCTCCGGATGGAATTTTTTATTGGCGAGCTTATAGGGCTCCGTGACCGGGACGATGCGGTCCACATCCTTGAAGCTGATGAGATTTTCAGTGGAAAGGCGGCTCTTGTCTCCCACCACGCCGATGATGGTGACCTCCGTGCCTCTGGACAGATGGGCGTGCAGGCCGCTGTTCTGAATGTAATCCGCGATGGCTTTTATGCTGTTTTCCGCCGCATGCGGCTTCATGACGATGATCATGGCTTTTCTTTTCCTTTCTGCTGTCTGACTGCGGGACGGTATGAAAGCGGGGGCTTTCGGGAACCGTCCGATTTTTTTGCTGAAGATAATATAGCACGTTAAAGTGCGAAAGTCAACAGCGGGATGCGGCGCGGGCATGTCCTTCGTCCGCTTTGCATCCCGCTGCCGCCCGTGCGGGCGCGGCGTCTGCCGGAAGCCGCGCGGATCGGAAAGGACTCCCTCATCCGGGAAAATGGTTAATTTATATAATACGTGGAAAATTGCTTGTAAAATTTCCGGTTATTTAGTAAAATGTACCCATGGGGTTCTGGAAGAGAAAAAAACCGTCTGGGAATCAGCTTGAAAAGGGATGGGGGACTTGGACAGAAAGCCCGTAAACTGCATAATACGGAGGAATGCACTATGAACATTTACACAACCGACAGGATCCGCAACGTTGTGCTTATGGGGCACGGCGGAGCAGGCAAGACCAGTTTGGTGGAAGCGATGGCGTATCTGTCCGGCATTACGTCCAGGATGGGTAAGGTTAGCGACGGAAATACGGTCAGTGATTTCGGCAAGGAAGAACAGAAGAGGAAATTTTCCATCAGCACGTCTGTGGTCCCGATCGAATGGGAAGGCGTGAAGATCAATATACTGGATACTCCCGGCTTTTTTGACTTTGTTGGCGAGGTGGAGGAAGCGGCGGGCGCTGCGGATGCGGCCATCATCGTGATCTCCGGCAAGGCCGGCGTGGAAGTGGGAGCGCAGAGAGCGTGGGAGCTGTGCGACAAATATAAGCTGCCCCGCATGGTGTTCGTAACGGATATGGATATCGACAACGCCTCCTACCGTCAGGTGGTGGAGGACATGACGGCTCTGTACGGGAAGAAGATCGCGCCGTTCCATCTTCCCATCCGTGAGAACGAGAAGTTCGTCGGCTATATCAACGTAGTCTCCGAGAAGGCCTACCGCTGGCAGGGCAAGGAAGTGGTGGAGTGCGAGATCCCCGAGTACAGCAAGGCCAACCTGCAGATCTGCCGGGATACGCTGCTGGAGGCGGTGGCGGAGACCAGCGAGGAATTCATGGAGCGCTATTTCGGCGGAGACACCTTCTCCGAGGCGGAGATCCGCGCGGCGCTGCGGACGAACGTGGACGACGGAAGCATCGTTCCCATGTCCATGGGCTCCAATATCCTCTGCCAGGGCATTTATACCCTGCTTGACGATATCGTGAAGTATCTGCCCAGCCCGGAAAGCCGTACGATCGCGGGAATCAACATGAAGACCAAGGAGATCTATCAGGCGGATTATGATTTTGCCAAAGCGAAGAGCGCCTTTATCTTCAAGACCATCGTGGATCCCTTCATCGGAAAGTACTCCCTCATCAAGGTGTGCTCCGGCGTCCTGAAGCCGGACGATCTGCTCCTCAACTATGACGAGGACGTGGAAGAGAAGATCGGAAAGCTGTACGTGATGCAGGGCAATAAGCCCATCGAGGTGAGCGAGCTGCATGCGGGCGATATCGGCGCACTTGCCAAGCTGACCGGAGCGAAGACGGGAAATACCCTTTCCACGAAGCATACGCCCATCGAATACGGCAAGACGGAGATTTCCGTACCTTATACATATAAGAGATATAAGGCGAAGAACAAGGCGGATATCGACAAGATCTCCCAGTCCCTGTCCAAGATGATGAACGAGGATCTGACGCTGAAGGCCGTGAACGACTCCGAGAATCATCAGACCCTTCTGTACGGCATGGGTGATCAGCATCTGGATGTGGTGGTCAGCCGTCTGATCAACGAATATAAGGTGGAGATCGAGCTGAGCAAGCCCAAGGTGGCCTTCCGCGAGACCATCCGCAAGAAATCGGACGTGGAATACAAGTATAAGAAGCAGACGGGCGGACACGGCCAGTACGGCCATGTCAAGATGCGCTTCGAGCCCTCCGGAGATCTGGAGACGCCGTATGTGTTCGACCAGGAGGTCGTGGGCGGAGCGATTCCCAAGAACTACTTCCCGGCGGTGGAAAAGGGCCTTCAGGAATCCGTTCAGAAGGGACCGATGGCAGCCTACCCCGTTGTCGGCGTAAAGGCTGTTCTGTACGACGGATCCTATCATCCGGTGGATTCCTCCGAAATGGCGTTCAAGATGGCTACGATCCAGGCCTTCAAGAAGGGCTTTATGGAAGCCGGGCCGGTGCTGCTTGAGCCCATCGCGTCCATGAAGGTAACGGTGCCGGATCAGTACACGGGCGACGTTATGGGCGACCTGAACAAACGCCGCGGAAGAGTGCTCGGCATGAATCCCATCGCGGGCGGCAAGCAGGTCATTGAAGCGGATGTTCCGATGATGGAGCTGTACGGCTACTGCACGGATCTTCGTTCCATGACGGGAGGCAGGGGAGATTACTCCTATGAATTTGCCCGTTATGAGCAGGCTCCTTCCGACATTCAGGAGAAAGAGGTTGCGGCAAGAGCGTCCAAGCTGGAAGACGGAAGCGACGAATAAAGGAAAAGACTTTTTTAGAGAAGAAAAAATGGGGCGGAAGCGGCGTGCGTTGGGGGATGCGCGCCGCTTCCCTTTATAGGAAAAAGAAGCGGCGGACTGCGGTGGAATCCGGATTTGTTCACAAAAAACCACAAAAAGTATGTTGATTTATGCCTGAATTGGGTGTATCATTGGCGTGTAAAGGAAGACATATCTGTTTCAGTGCTATAAAACAACAGAATCAAAGAAAGGATATGAAGAAATGAAAATTCTGGATGCGAAATTTGTGCAGGACTTTATCAAGATGGCGGACGACGGCTATCAGCAGGGCTGGCATGAGAGGAACGGCGGCAATCTTTCTTATCGGATCAAGCCGGAAGAGGTGGAGATCATCCGGAATCGTCTGGATGAGAAGGGCGAGTGGATCCCGATCGGCGTCAGCGTGCCGGATCTGGCCGGGGAATTTTTCATGGTTACGGGAACCGGAAAATACTTCAGAAATATCATTGTGGACCCCGAGGCCTGCCTGACCATCATTGAGATCGATGAGAAGGGCGAAAATTACCGCAAGCGCTGGGGCCTTGTGGAGGGCGGCGGCCCTACCAGCGAGCTCCCCACGCATCTGATGAACCATGAGGTGAAGAAGCGGGTCAGCGGCGGAAAGCATCGGGTGATCTATCATGCCCATACCACGAATGTGATCGCACTGACCTTCGTGCTTCCGCTGAAGGACGAGATCTTTACCAGAGAGCTGTGGGAAATGGCTACGGAGTGTCCGATCGTGTTCCCGGACGGCGTGGGCGTGATCGGATGGATGGTTCCCGGCGGACGGGAGATCGCCATCGAGACCGGAAAGCTGATGGAAAAGTATGACGCGGTGATCTGGGCGCATCATGGAATGTTCTGTTCCGGAGAGAGCTTCGATCTCACCTTCGGTCTGATGCATACCATTGAAAAGTCCGCGGAGATCCTGATCAAGGTGCTTTCCATGAAGCCTGACAAGCTGCAGACCATCACGCCGGACAATTTCCGTGATCTGGCAGTGGCCTTCCATGTACAGCTTCCGGAGCGCTTCCTTTACGAGAAATGAGGAAAAGATGAAAAAAAGCATACTGTATCCGATCGTCGGAGCGGCCGCGCTCATCGCAGCGTTTCTCTACTATTACGTCACGCTCCCCGCGATCAACATTCATTCCAGCGGCTTCTGGTTCTTCCTGATGGGGGCTGTTGTGGCCGTCATGCTGATCTATATGATCCGAAAGACCGGGAAGGGGATCGCGTCCTCCGGACTGGATTCCGTGCGGCTGTCCCTTTCCGAATATCCGCTGCTCAAATGGCTTGGAATCCTGCTGCTTGTGATCCTGGCCGTTTACGGGATCGGCACGCTCCTGTCCTCGCCGGTGATCAATGCGAAAAGGTATCAGCAGCTGATGAGCGTGGAAACCAGGAAATTTTCCGAGGATATCAAAGAGGCGGATTACCGTTCCATCCCGCTTCTGGACAAGGATTCCGCGGCCCTTCTGGGCGACCGGAAGATGGGAAGCCTGGTGGACATGGTTTCCCAGTTTGAGGTGGCGGACGATTATACCCAGATCAACTACAACAATGTGCCGGTGCGCGTCACGCCTCTGGTTTACGCCAGTCCCATCAAGTGGCTGACCAATCAGAGGGACGGCATTCCGGCCTACATCCTGATCGACATGACCACGCAGGATACGGAATGCGTCATGCTGGAGGAGGGCATCAAATATTCCAAATCGGAGTATTTCAACCGGAACCTGTACCGGCATCTGCGCTTCCGGTTCCCCACCTATATCTTCGGGGATCAGCTTTTCTTTGAGATCGACGACAACGGCGTACCCTACTGGGTCTGCCCGGTGAAAAAGTTCAGCATTGGCCTGTTCGGCGGAGAGACAGTGGGACGGGTGGTCCTGGTCAACGCCGTTACCGGAGAATGTACGGACTACGCGGTGGAGGACGTTCCCACCTGGATCGACAAGGTGTATTCCGCCGAGCTTCTGATGCAGCTCTATGACTATTACGGCCTGTATCAGCACGGCTTTTTCAACAGCATCCTGGGACAGAGAGACTGCCTGGTGACCACCAACGGCTATAATTACCTGGCTCTGGACGACGATGTGTGGGTGTATACGGGCGTGACCTCGGTGAACGGGGATCAGTCCAACGTGGGCTTTGTGCTCATGAACCAGCGCACCATGGAGACCCGCTATTATGAGGTGGAGGGAGCCACGGAGCTTTCCGCCATGTCGTCCGCGGAAGGGCAGGTGCAGAACCTGGGCTACCGGGCGAGCTTCCCGCTTCTTCTGAATATCGCGGACGAGCCCACCTATTTCATGGCTCTCAAGGACGACGCGGGCCTTGTGAAAAAATACGCCATGGTCAACGTGCAGAAATATCAGTGGGTTGCCATCGGGGATACCATCGAGGAGTGCGAGAAGGATTATAAGGAGCTTCTGTCCACCAACGGCATCGTCAGTCCGAACCAGGGAGAGCGGCTGGAGATCTCCGGCGTGATCGAGCTGATCGCCCCTGTGGTGATCGAAGGGAATACCCATTATTATATCGGCCTTTCCGGCAGCGACGAGCTGTTCGACGCGGATCTTTCCGAGGAAGGTCTGTATGAGATCGTCCGCTTCCGCGAGGGAGACAGGATCAGCCTGGTGTATGAGGAAAATTACGGACTGAATCCGGTGCGGGAGATCGGACAGTGAGAGGATCGCTTTTTCGAGGGCTTGACAAACGTGTTTTCTGCCCTTAAAATAGGTAAGGTCAAAGTCAGCTCTGCTTCGCCCGGTAAGAGGCAGAAAAGAAGAAAACGGACAGCGATGATGAGGAAGAGTAGGAGGCAAGCGTTCCAGAGAACCGCCGGATGGTGCGAGGCGGCAGCGCCCAGCTTTGAACTGGCCTCAGAGCTCCCTTTGCCAAAGCGGCGCAAGTAGTAAAGGGCGGGTTCTCCCGTTACAGAGGCAGGAGTGCATGCCGCCCGGAAGGCGCGGCGTGAAGCAGAGTGGTACCGCGGAAGATTCCCTTCCGTCTCTGAGAGTGGAGACGGAAGGGTTTTTTATTCGATATTCAATGGAAAGGCTGGTTGCAGAAATGGAAAAGGTTTACAACCCGAAAGAGATCGAGAGGAAGTGGCAGAAGATCTGGGAGGATGAGAAGGCTTTTGCCGCGGTCAACGATTACAGCAGGCCCAAGTATTACGCGCTGGTGGAGTTCCCCTACCCCTCCGGACAGGGCCTTCACGTGGGACATCCCCGTCCGTATACGGCGCTGGATATCGTTGCCAGAAAGAGAAGGATGGAGGGCTACAATGTGCTGTACCCCATGGGATGGGACGCGTTCGGCCTTCCCACGGAGAATTATGCGATCAAGAATCATATCCATCCGAAGATCGTGACGAAGAACAATGTGCATCATTTCAAATCGCAGTTAAAGTCTCTGGGCTATTCCTTTGACTGGGACCGGGAGATCAACACCACGGATCCCAATTACTATAAGTGGACCCAGTGGATCTTCCTGAAGCTGTTTCAGGCGGGGCTTGCCTACAAGGCGGAGATGCCCATCAACTGGTGCACCTCCTGCAAGGTGGGGCTTGCCAACGAAGAGGTGGTGAACGGCCGATGCGAGCGCTGCGGAAGCGAGGTCATCCGCAAGGTGAAGAGCCAGTGGATGTTGAAGATCACGGAATACGCGGACAAGCTGATCGACGGTCTGGACGGTCTGGACTACATTGAGCGGGTCAAGGTTTCCCAGAAAAACTGGATCGGCCGCTCCCAGGGCGCGGAGGTGGATTTCTCCATTAAGGGAAAAGAGGAGAAGCTGCGCATCTATACCACCAGGCCGGATACCCTGTTCGGCGTGACCTACATGGTCATTTCTCCGGAGCATCCTTATATTGAAAAGTTCGCGGATGAGATCCGGAACATGGACGAGATCCGCGCCTATCAGGAGCAGGCGGCAAGAAAGTCCGATTTCGAGCGTTCGGAGCTTGCCAAGGACAAGACCGGCGTGATGATCCAGGGGCTTACCGCAGTCAATCCGGTGAACAATGAGGAGATTCCGATCTGGGTTTCCGACTACGTGCTGATGAGCTACGGAACGGGCGCCATCATGGCGGTTCCCGCCCATGACGAGAGGGACTGGGAGTTCGCGAAGAAGTTCGGCATGCCCATCATCCAGGTGGTGGAAAGCAGCGAAGGGCCGGTGGATGTAAATGAGGCGGCCTTTACGGACGTGGCCACCGGAAAGCTGGTGAACTCCGGCTTCTTAAACGGCATGGAGGTGACGGAGGCGAAGAAAGCCATCACCGAATATCTGGAAAAGAACGGCATCGGCGTGCCCAGGAAAAACTACAAGCTCAGAGACTGGGTATTCTCCAGACAGCGCTACTGGGGCGAGCCCATCCCGATCGTGCACTGCCCGAAATGCGGCTATGTGCCCGTGCCGGAGGATCAGCTTCCGCTGGAGCTTCCCGATGTGGAAAGCTATATGCCTACGGACAACGGAGAATCCCCGCTGGCTGCCATGAGAGACTGGGTGGAGACCACCTGTCCCTGCTGCGGCGGACCTGCGGAGCGGGAGACGGATACCATGCCCCAGTGGGCAGGCTCCTCTTGGTACTTCCTGCGCTATATCGATCCCCATAACGATCAGGCGCTTGCGGATCCGGAGGCTTTGAAATACTGGCTTCCCGTTGACTGGTACAACGGCGGCATGGAGCATACCACCCTACATCTGCTCTATTCCCGGTTCTGGCACCGCTTCCTGTACGATCAGGGCGTGGTTCCCTGCCCGGAACCCTATCAGAAGAGAACCTCTCACGGCATGATCCTGGGAGAGAACGGGGAGAAGATGAGCAAATCCCGCGGAAACGTGGTAAATCCGGACGATATCGTAAATGATTTCGGCGCGGATACCCTGCGTACCTACGAGATGTTCATCGGCGCCTTTGAGTTGAGCGCCGCCTGGAGCCAGGAGGGCGTGAAGGGCTGCCGCCGCTTCCTGGACCGTGTCTGGAAGCTGCAGGAGCTGGTGACGGACGAAGCGGGCTATTCCAAAGAGCTGGAAACGAAGATGCACCAGACCATCAAGAAGGTTTCTCTCGATTATGAAAGCCTGAAGTATAACACGGGAATCGCGGCGCTGATGGCGCTGATCAACGATTTCTACAAGGCCGGAAGGGTGACGAGGGATGAATTTAAGACCTTGCTCATCCTGCTCAATCCGGTCGCCCCTCACATCACCGAAGAGCTCTGGGAGATGCAGGGGTACGGCGGAAGGCTGTATCAGGCGTCCTGGCCCGTCTGGGATGAGGCGAAGACGGTGGAAGCCGTGATCGAGGTTGCCGTGCAGGTAAACGGCAAGGTGCGCGCCACCGTGAAGCTGCCTGCCGACGCGGATAAGGACGCGGCGATCGCCGCCGGAAAAGAGGCGGTGGCCGACAGGCTGACCGGAAACATCGTAAAGGAGATTTACGTGCCCGGCAAGATCATCAACATTGTGTGCAGGTAAGGAGCGGAAATGACAGGAAGGGAAGGATCCCGTCTGTCCGCTGAAGTCGCCGCCACCCGTAAAACGGGTGGCGGCGACTCTGAATTTGGGAGCGTTTCTTCTCTTAAATTTGAAATGGGCGGGAAGCCATTTTAGGGCTTTCCCGCCTGGCTTTGCTATCTCTTCAATAAACGGGAGGTTAATGCTGTTTAACAATGGCACATAACTCTTTTACATAGAGATCGGTGTGGTTAATGGAAAACTCTCCGTGGTACATAGTTGGGAGTATATGTAAGTTGCTTTTTTCCAGCGTTTCATGTAGCTTTCTTGCAGAAAACAAGATACGTTTATTTTCCCGCTCCCCGACAAACAAATGGATTTCTGCCACACACTTTCCAAGAGACTTCTTTATGAAATACATAGAACTTTCTTGTAAGAACGCAATCATATTTTGCTTAGTAATACCGCAAGTATCTTGATAATAGTCATTGAACAATTCCGGCTTTATTCGGAGTGAACGAAATTGCAATTTAGAAAACCATTTTTGCCGAATCAATCCATAACAACCCCCAAACACTGGTTTAATCAACGAACAAGTTAGTTTGGATGGAATAACCGCTGCACTCTCGACCATTGCAAAACGACAGATGCTTTTCCGCTGGGATAACATTTCAAGTAATATTTGACCGCCAAGAGATAACCCGCCAATTAACAGTACCGAACCTCCAAAGTTCATATCAATAAAAGAAATGATTTCACCAGCATTGTCTTTGATTGTTGTGAAATTTTTATCGCTTCCTGCGTGACCATCCAATATCGGAATAATTATCTGAAAGTCATTTTGAAGTCGTTCAGATACTTCTCGGTAATTCCACCATGACAAACCGCCGCCATGCAGAAGAATAATCACATCTCGATTTTGTTTTCCGTATACTTTATATTGCAACTTGCCTCACCTCACTGCAAATTTCCGATTTGTCGTTCCCCTACTTTCTTCCCCGCCGGGGCTTTGGATTTTTCAGCAAGTCTGACTTCTGTGCAATCCGTTTCAGCCACTTCTTTTCTTCCTCGGACAACTTCTTGTAATTCAATTTGAGCCGCTTACAGATAAATGTCATAGCCGCC
>DXDD01000016.1 GCA_019115665.1 Candidatus Eisenbergiella pullistercoris
GCCTATTACAATGTCATAGTCATGGGGTTCCCCATGCCGGCAGGCAATAATGAAATCCAGCCACTCTTCTGTCATTTCTTTAAACTCCAGCACTTTTAAACCGGAATTCAGGCGAACGGTATAGGTATTTACAATCGGTGTATTATACCTCTTTGCCCAACGCTCTGCCTGTTCCCGGATTATCGTACAATAAAAACCCGGCCCAAAGTCTTTCGTATTTCTGCCTTTCATGATTCTGGGATTCTCCACCGCAGTGTAACTGCCATGATATACTGTCATTTTTCCCATTTTCCATATTCCTGCCTTTCACCGCGCCCGATACACACCTTCAGATGATTCTTCTACAGATACTTGAACAGCTCCCCCGCGTTCTCCTTGCGGACGGTCTCCTGCACGTCAAGGACCTCCACCTTCACGTCCTTATTGCCGAACTGTATGGTAATGATGTCACCCGCCTTCACGTTGGCGGAGGCCTTCGCCGGTTTGTCGTTGATCAGCACGCGGCCCGCGTCGCAGGCTTCGTTCGCCACGGTACGCCGCTTGATCAGGCGGGATACCTTTAAATATTTATCCAGTCTCATATTTTCCTCTTTTTCCTTCGGCCACAGGCCGCATTTAATCAGGTGAAAAGAACTGCGCAGCAATTCTTCCAGGGAAACGACAGCGTCATTTTCCGCCTCCGTACTGCCCGTCCGAGGCCGGTGTGGTCCGCGCCGCCGTCCGAGGCGGCAAATGGCCGTTCCGTAAGGCTGTCGGCAGGGCCTGCCGCGAAAAAAACGGACGCCTCCGTCGTCGAAGCGTCCGCCATTTCCCTGAATTGATAAAACCTCACTCCGGATTATGCGTTGAGCATATCCTTTAAAGCCTTGCCGGCCTTAAATCTGGGAGTTTTGGAAGCTGCGATGTGCATCACTTCGCCGCTCTGAGGGTTTCTTCCTTCTCTTGCAGCTCTCTCGGATACCTCAAAGGTTCCGAATCCAACCAGCTGAACCTTCTCGCCCTTCTTCAGCTCGTCAGCCACAACGTCCGTGAAAGCCTTGAGAGCCTTCTCCGCATCCTTCTTGGAAATCTCAGCCGCTTCAGCCATAGCTGCAACTAATTCTGTTTTGTTCATTATGAACTCCTCCTGTAATCATTTTTAAAATGGTTGGTATGCAAAAAGAGTAAACTCTTAAAACACTATAATATATATATACGCTCCCCTTTCGTTTGTCAAGTATTTCCCCTGAAAAAGCGGCGGTTTTACGGCAGATTTCAGGGGATGGCAAAACTTTCCATAAACATGCGCGGCGCGTTTCCTATCTGAAAACGCGCCGCTTTTTGTCGTTTTTTCATTTATTTCAGTACACTGTCAAGAAACAGCTTTTTTTCCGTTTCCTGCCGGAGAAGATTTTCCAGTTTTTCCCGGTTTCTGCCCGGGATCCAGGCTTTTCCGCTGTTGTAGTAAAAGTTGACGATCTTCCAGAATTTTTCCGGATAGGCGAAGCGGTAATAGAGCTGTCTTCTGTCCTGATCGGAAAGGGTCCGCTGGGTTTCATAGGCGGTGAGGATGCTCAGAGCGATGCTGGAGGACCAGCCGTTCTTTTCCAGAAGCTTCCGCAGGAAGAGATAGAGATCCCTCACCGGATTATCCACCAGATATTTTTCAAAATTGATGACGGCAAAGCCGTCCCGGCAGCAGAGCAGGTTATGATGCTGAAAATCTCCGTGGCAGAAGCAGCCGCCGGTGTCCGCAGCCCGTCTGTGCGCTTCAGGTACACCCTTCGCTGCGGACGCACTCTGCGCTTCGGGCATGTTCCACGCAGCAGACGCTCTGTGCGCTTCAGGCCCGCCGGCCAGAGCCGCACAGACGGCCGCCTCCCGGTCCGCGGTCTCCGTTTTCAGCTGCTCCTCCGTCTCCAGGGCCTTTTCATAAAACCGGTCGTAGTGATGAAGAAGGAAGCGCTCAAAATCCGACTTCTGCCCCTTTTCCCGCAGATAGCGGCGCACCTTCTTCAGCTCCCGGTTGTGTCTGGCATATTCCCTTTCCAGGCTGAAGGGCCGGCCCGTATACTGCGCCGCGAGCTGCGGCTGCTCCATCGCCAGGTGCAGCCTGCCAAGCGTCCTTGCGGCGTTCTGGCATTCCTTCACATCCCGCAGGTTGCATTCCCGTCCGTCAAACCAGGTTTTCACAATATAGGCGGTCCTATCCTGATCCCGGGTCAGAAGCTCTCCTTCCTTATTGCGCAGAAGCTGCTCCACGCCGGGAAAGCCGGCGTCACGGACAGCCTGAAGAAGCTTTTCCTGAAGCTCAAGCCTCGCTTCCGGCCCGGTATACTCCTTCAGGATCAGCCAGCCCTGCTCCGTCTCGGCAAGAAGCGCCCCTCTGCCCTTCGCCGTTCCAAGGATTTTTACATCATAGTTTTCAAAAACGCTTACCGCTCTGTCGTTCACGCCGCTTCCTCCCTCTCCTGCCGGCCATACGCCGACGGCCGGATCACCGCCGTCAGGTATTACCTATCTTATGAGAGGGAAGCTCCGGTTATGTTTCCCTGGGGAGCAAAGAAAGCAGATATTCCTTCGTATTTTTCTCAGGGTCCTCCAGAACCGTCTCAAGGAGGGACTGCAGCGCCTGTCCCAGACCGGGTCCGGGCTTCATGCCGGCTTCCATCAGGTCCCGGCCCGTAACCGCAAGCTCCTTTAAGGTCAGGCAGTCCCCTTCCTCCTCGATCTGCGCATAAAGGCTCCGAAGCCTCTCCAGCCAGGCTTCCTTTTCTTCCCGCCGGTAATCGCTCTGCGCCGCCAGATCAGCGGCCTTTACCTCCAGGATCAGCGGAAAAATGTCCGTTCCCATCCGGGATGCCGCCCGGCGCACCGCTTTTTTCTCCGGCTCGATGAAAACATCATGCCACTTTACCAGCCTGCGCACCAGCTCCACCGTATGGTTGTCATAGCGCAGCCGTTTCAGGATCCCTGCGGCCTCCCGTTCTCCCAGCTGCGCATGCCCATGGAAATGGTCGATCCCCTTTTCATCCGTGGTCAGGCACAGAGGCTTCGCCACATCATGAAGCAGCATGGCCAGCCGCAGACATTTATCCGGGCGGACGGCCTGCATGGCGCACAGAGTGTGCTCCCCTACGCTTAAAAAATGATGCGGGTTGTGCTGGGGCTGCGCCATCTGCCGGTCAAATTCCGGAAGCACCACGGCGGTGATGCCGGTCTCCCAGGCCATGCGCAGATAATCCGGATGGGGGCTTATGAGAAGCTTGGTCAGCTCCACCTGGATACGCTCCGCGCTCACCTGGCGCAGTCTCTGCGCATGGCCCCTGATGGCCTGCCTGGTCCGCTCCTCCATCGCAAAGCCCAGCTGGGCGCAGAAGCGCACCGCCCGCATGATGCGCAGCGCGTCCTCGGAAAAACGTTCGTCCGGCTCGCCCACACAGCGGATGATTCCCCGCTTCAGATCCTCCTGTCCGCCGAACAGATCCACCAGACCGTCTTCCTCATTGCAGGCCATGGCGTTCACCGTGAAATCCCGCCGTCTCAGATCCTCCGCAAGGCTCGCCGTAAACGTGACCTCCTTCGGATGCCTTCCGTCCTCATATTCCCCGTCCACCCGGTAGGTCGTTACCTCATAGCCGCGCCCATGGCGCATGACCGTCACCGTACCGTGCTGAATGCCCGTATCGATCGTTTTCCCAAACAGCGCCTTCGTCTCCTCCGGCTTTGCCGAGGTGGTGATATCCCAGTCCTCCGGCTCGCGCCCGAGGATGGAATCCCGGATGCATCCGCCCACCGCGTAGGCCTCGTATCCCGCTGACTGTAATGTATGAAGAATGGCTTTCACATCCTCCGGAAGCTGAATCAACATGTCTACCTCCATGCCGCGTTTTTGAATCCAGTATAATATAAATCGCGCCGTCGGAAAAGCCCCGTTCCCGATTCCGCTGTATTTTAGGTTACAATTCAGCCTTCGGCAGGATTGTAACGGCATCCGGCCATTCCAATCGCAGCACTCGCTTTATCGTGCAGCGATGGGCCGGATGCCTCCTGCCGGTACGTTTTCGTACGGTCTGCGCAGGAAATGCGCAGACCTGGCTGAGCAGTAACGTATTTCACCCGATTTTACATAAATTTTACATTTCTGTTTTTTCCAAAACCATCTTGACAATTTCCGGCTCAGGCGCTATATTTGTTTTGTATTCCAAACGATTCCATGATTCACATATTATTGTAAATCCCTGGGTACGTCGAAGATTTACATTGATATGTGTTTTTTTTAGCCATCCATTCAAATACTCGGCGCAGCCGGCACAGACCGGACGCCCTGTAAACTGATGGTCCCGGCTTGAGGGGGCGTGTCAGGGATATCAATCATTTTCATTTTTTAAGGAGGTACCACTCATGAGCAACGGTACAGTTAAGTGGTTCAACGCTGAAAAGGGCTATGGTTTCATCACCAACGCTGACAACGGAGAGGATGTATTCGTACATTATTCTTCCATTCAGGTTGACGGATTCAAGACTCTGCAGGAGGGCCAGGCCGTAACGTTTGATACCGAGGCTGATCCCAGAGACAGCAAGAAGATCCGCGCTGTCAACGTGATTCCCCAGTAAGTCGGACCGTCAGCGATAGACATCTGAACAGACCACGAAAGAGACGGAAGCAGTCCCTGCCTTCAGGCCACTGCTTCCGTTTTTTGTGCGATAAGCCCGGAGAACAGCCGCGTGGATGGGCAGGCCTGCCTGCACAGAAACGCGGATATTCGACGGGCAACGGACAGCGAGCAGCACTGCTGCGAGCTGGCCCCGGAGAACAGCCGCGTGGATGGGCAGGCTTGCCTGCACAGAAACGCGGATATTCGACGGGCAACGGACAGCGAGCAGCACTGCTGCGAGCTGGCCCCGGAAAGCAGCCGTATGGATGGGCAGGCCTGCCTTTCCAGACCTTTATCGCCGTTTCTGCCTTACCCTTCCCTCTCCATACCACAGAATCTCCCACCATTTCTGGGCCTCCGCTTTCTTTTCTTCCAGCGTTCCGGCTGTCGGAAGATACAGAAGCACCTCCCGTCCGTCTGCGGAAAATCGCATCTGTCCGCCGTGGGCGGACGTGATCTGGCTGACAATGCGCAGTCCCATGATGTGCGGGCCGTCCGGATCTGTCGGGCGCAGCCCCTCCAGAATGCGGCGTACCTCTTCGGGGATTCCGCTTCCGTCGTCCCTGACGCTGAGCACGCAGAGGCGCTGACCGTCCTTTCGCTCCAGCCTGCCGGAAACACAGATCCTGCAGCCCGGATTGTGGCGGATGCTGTTTCCGATCAGGTTCTGCAGCGCCCGGGACAGAAGCGCCTCGTCCCCGCGCATGACCGCAGGCTCCAGCGCATCATCGATTTCCGTTTCCAGCCCGCAGTTTCCCTGCTGCCCGCTGTTCAGGATGGAGACCACCGCCTGCCGCAGCAGGGCCGCGGGCATGAAATCCTTCACGCGCAGGGGCTGCATATGGTATTCTAGCTTGCTGGTCAGGTTCAGATCCTCGATCAGGGTTTTGATTTTCAGGCTCTGTTCCCGGATGATCCCGGCTTCCTTCCTCGCCTCCAGCGGCAGGGCTGCGTCATTTTCCAGGCTGTCCGCATAGCCCATCACCATGGAAAGGGGCGTCCGGATATCGTGGGATACGCCGGAGATCCACTCCGTTCTTGCCGTGTCCCTCTGGTTCAGGTTCTGCCGCTGAATTTCCAGAATGCGGGATACCTGATTCAGCTTTTCGGCCAGATCCCTGGCGATGCCGTTTTCCGGAACCGCGATCCTTCGCCCGTCCACCAGCCGGTCCAGCCCGAAAGCGATGGGACGCAGTCCCTCATACAGCCGGTAGCCGGACAGAACGGCGAGGATCAGGATCAGAAGGAGGTTCGCGCCGAGCACGGCCAGGATAAAAAAGGGAACGTTCTGCAAAGTGCTTCTGGAATACTCCACACTGTATTTGGCGACGCTTTCCCTGGAATTGGCTACCACAAGAAGGCCCTGTTCACAGTTCCAGACCCTCACCGGATAATCCAGCAGATACCAGCGGCTGAAGGACGCCACCTCTCCCACGCTGTAACGCTCCTGTATGCCCTCCGGCAGATTCCAGCCCCAGATCCGCGTCCCGTCGTCGCTCAACAGGAAGGCAAACTGCGCCTCCGTCTCCGCGAGGGCCGCTTCCCCGTCCGCCCCCAGGCTCATCTGCCCCTCTCCATCTGAAACCAGCGCCGCCGCGACCCGGTTCAGCTGGCTTCGGAGCACAGATGTCCCGCTTTCCTCATTCCAGGAATAGATCACCGCCTGCACGGAAAGAAAGACAACCAGGTTGACACAGATCACCACTCCCGCGATCCACAGGGCAGAAAAAATATAACGTCTGTATATTCGCAATAAGCTTTTCACATCATTCTCCATTCCCGGGCGCCAGGCCGGATATGCCCTGACGCTCCTTCCGAACCGTTCCTTTACGGTCCTCTTACCGTTCGCGCTCTTTTGCCAGCCGGTATCCCAGTCCCCGGACCGTCAGCAGCCACTCCGGTTTTGAGGGATTCTCCTCGATCTTCTCCCGCAGCCTGCGGATATGCACCATCAGCGTGTTTTCATAGCCGTAATACTCGTCTCCCCAGACCGTGTTGCACAGCGCGTCAAAGGTCACGATATTTCCCCGGTTCTCATAAAGCTTCTTTAAGATCGCGAGCTCCTTCGCCGTAAACGCGCAGCTCTCCTTCCCGTCCGTCACCGTTCCCGCGCTGAAATCCACGCTTTTTCTCCCCAGCTTCAAAACCTCCGCAGCCTCCTCCTGTCTCGCCGGAGAAAACCAGGTGCGCCGCAGGATGGCGGTGATGCGAAGCGCCAGCTCCTTCGGCAGAAAGGGCTTCGTCATATAATCGTCCGCGCCCAGCCCCAGACCCAGCAGCCTGTCGTTGTCCTCGTCCCTTGCGGACAGAAACAGCACCGGCGTCTGAGAGCGCAGCCGAATTTTCTGCATCAGAGAAAACCCGTCTCCGTCCGGCAGGTTGATGTCCAGGATCACCAGATCCGGCATGGCCGCCTGACCGCCCGCCGCTTCAAAAAAGGAAAGCGCCTGCGCGCAGGTTCCTGCGGTGTCCACCTGCCGGAAGCCCTCCCGATGCAGCATGTCCGTAAGCATCCGGCACAGCTCCTCGTTGTCGTCCACCACCAGAAGCCTTCCATCATAAATACTGTTCATATCCATCTCCCTTTCCCGTCTCCGGCTTCATGCCCGCTCCGCTTCTTTCTTCTCATTATATCCGCGCCGGGCCCTCATCGCCATAGCCCGCCGGAAAATTTAAGGTAAAAGTAAGGCAGGCGTCACGGGCGTTTAAGGAAAAGGCTCTATTCTGTATCTGCAGGCAAAAAAGAGCCTGCCAAAGGATGCCGTTAAAATTCTGCCGAAGGCTGAATGGTAACCAGAATGGGAGGTAAACATGAAATACGCGGTACAGACGCAAAACCTGACAAAGGAATACAACAAAACCCTCTGTGTGGATCACATCGATCTGCGGATCCCGGAGGGAAGCATCTACGGCTTTCTCGGGCCAAACGGCGCGGGAAAAAGCACCACGATGAAGATGCTTCTGGGGCTGGTAAAGCCCACGGAAGGAAAGGCCCAGATCCTGGGGCAGACCCTGAACGACAGAAACCGGCTGGAGATCCTGAGGGAAACGGGCTCCCTGATCGAATCCCCTTCCTATTACGCCCATCTGACGGGGCGGGAGAATCTGCAGATCGTCTGTCTCTTAAAGCAGGTGCCGGAAAAACGCATCGACGAGGTGCTTCACATCGTCCGCATGGAAAAGCAGCAGAATAAAAAAGCGGGCCACTATTCTCTCGGCATGAAGCAGCGCCTCGGGCTGGCCGCGG
This sequence comes from Candidatus Eisenbergiella pullistercoris, assembly GCA_019115665.1. GTDB lineage: Bacteria > Bacillota > Clostridia > Lachnospirales > Lachnospiraceae > Eisenbergiella > Eisenbergiella pullistercoris. The sequence continues at coordinate 7,885 of DXDD01000016.1, forward strand.
CCCTTCTGGGAAACCCGAAGCTGCTCCTGCTGGATGAACCCACCAACGGCCTGGACCCGGCGGGCATTCAGGAGATGCGGGAGCTGATCTGCTCCCTTCCGAAGCAGTACGGCATGACGGTGATGGTCTCCAGCCACCTGCTCTGCGAGATCGACCAGATGGCGACCCACACCGGAATCATCGACCGGGGCTGCCTGATCTGGCAGGACACCCTGGCCCGTCTGCATGAGCACAGCAAAAAACAGATCCGCCTCCGGGTCATGAACAGCCGGGCGGCCTTCGGGTATCTGACCTCCCGGAAGGTAGCCTGTAAAATGGACGGGGACTCCATCCTTTTCCGCGACATGCCGGACGAAGATCTTGCCGCCCTCATGAACGGCCTTGCGGAAAACGGTGTCGGTCTTCTGCGCATCGAGGAGCTGCAGCAGAATCTGGAGGATATTTTCCTGGATCTGACCGGAAGGAAGGTGAGCTTATGAAGCGTGAAGCCGCGAATACAGGATTTGTCAGCCGCGCTCTGAGAGCGGAAATCCGAAAAACCAGACGGCGCTTTTTGTGGGTCCTGCCCCTGGGCGTTGTGCTTCTTGAATTTCTGATCCTTGCGACAAACGAATATGCCTACAAGCCGGAGGTGGCCGCGGACGGATATTTTTACCTGATATGGGGAATCCCGATATACAATACCATTTTCCTCCCTCTGGCTCTCGCAGTCATGGCGAGCCGCGTCTGCGACGCGGAAAACAGAGGGAACACCTGGAAGCTTTTATACACCATGCAGGAAAAAAAGCAGCTTTTCGACGTCAAGCTCCTGTTTGGCGGCCTGTACGCGCTGTTTCTGACCGCGCTGGAAGCCCTTCTCATTCCGGCGCTCGGACAGGTCATTCCCATCACGCAGGCGTTTCCCGTGAGGCATTACCTCATTTTTCTGGGCGTCCTGTTCGTGGTGAGCTGGGCCCTGTTTCTTATGCAGCAGGTGTTATCCCTGCTCATCGAAAGCCAGCTCATCCCTCTTTTCATCGGGCTTCTGGGAAGCTTTGTGGGCGTGTTCTCCGCCTTTTTTCCCATGGATAAGGTGACCGGCTTCCTGCCCTGGGGCTACTATATCGTGGGGATGACGTTTTCCTCCTGGTACGATGAAGAAAACCGCATCAGCCATTTTTACGAAGTCCCGTTCCGCTGGCCCTGGTTCCTGGCTTTTCTCATCGTTTTCCTCATCCTCTATTTCGTGGGGAAACGTCTTTTCTTAAAGAAGGAGGTCTGACCGATATGATAACAATGCTGTTTCGCTGTATGCGCGCCGAACTGATCAAGCTGAAGCGTTCTTTTATCTGGATCGTGTTCCTGGTCCTTCCCATCCTGAGCACGCTGATGGGCTGCTTTAACTATCTGCAGAACATCGGGATCCTGACGGAAGGCTGGTACTCTTTGTGGACCCAGGCGACGCTGTTTTATTCCAACTTTTTCTTCCCGCCTCTCATCGGCCTCTACTGCGCCTACCTGTGGCGGCTGGAAAATTTCAACCATAACCGGAATGCTCTGATGACCTCGCCCATTCCCGTATCCGTGCTGTATTCCGCTCAGTTTCTCGCCGTGGCCGCGGTGACGCTTCTGACCCAGCTTTATGTGGGCGTTCTGTATGTGGTAAGCGGCCTGGCCGTTGGCATGACCGGCCTTCCTCCGGCCGAGATCCTTTCCTGGCTTCTGCGCGGCAGCCTGGGCGGGCTTGCCATCGCCGCCCTGCAGCTGTTTCTGTCCTCCCTCATCCGCAGCTTCGCCGTCCCCATCGCCATCGCGCTTCTTGCCGGCGTGGGCGGGCTGGCGGTGGTGAACACCGATTACCGGCTGTTTTATCCCTACTCCCTCATGCTGGTGGGTATGAATTCCAACCGTTCGGAGGATCTGCTCGCGGGGCAGATGCCCGCCTTTTATCTGAGCTGCGCGGTGTTTCTCGCTCTGTTTTTCGCGATTGGAATCGGATATCTGAAGAAGGCGGATGTGCGGGCGTAAGAGGGTGGATACTGTCCGCCGGCCTGCCGGCGGCAGCAGCGGAAGACATACGGGATGGATGAGAAACCCGGATTTTGAAAACAGCCGGCTGCGGTGGTGAACACCGATTGCCGGCTGTTTTAACTGTTTTGATCTGACCCTATTGTACCAGACAGATTTTTCGCAACATTTTCATATATGGTTCCAGTGCGTTTCTCCGTACAAGAATTCCATTATCCGAATGCATTTCTCCTGCTGTAGGGATACACAGGCTGAAGCATTCTACTCCCTGCTCGTCATACTCCCAAGATTCGTCCGGTTCCGCTTCCTGCCTTATAATATTTTCCAAAGGAACTGCCATCGGTACATGAGCCGGATCAGAGGGTACAAATTTCCAGTCCTGTCCCGATTCCATGGCACATCTGATGATTCTTTCCAGCCAGAAGGAAGAACAAAAATCGTTTTCTACGGTAAAAGTGCATGCCTCACTCCATCCCATGTCGGTCACGTCCAGCACAACTGCCCGAAAATTTCTGCCCACTCTCTTCAAATATCGCGTGACCTTTATGGCTCCATTTGAATCCTCTTCTTCATCGCCCGTAAATGCTACAACCACATTTGCCTTCAGAGAATCCTCCAGCATCAGCTGTAAAACTATGGCATTCGTCAGCACATTATCAAACGTACCTTTCAGGCAGTCGCTTCCGTATTCCTGCGCAAAACATCGCGTAATGTTTTTATGACAGTCAACATGGCTGGAAATCAGCAGAATCTCTCCCCTTATATCCCCCAATGGCGCTTTGGCATATAAATGGAACAATCCCTGCGCGTTTATTCTTCTATAACTGCTGTTCCACAGCAGTCTGCTGATAGCGTCCAGTCTGTCCGTATTGATAAATTTTTTCCCGTTATCATAATTAAGCACGCTTACTTCATTCAAAATTTTACGGAAACCGTTCTCGTCCATTTTTCATTAAAACCTTCCGTCGAATGATTTTCTTCCTGAATAAAACCCCCGGAAAGTCCAGTCTCCGAGGGTTTTTGTTTTCTCTATTACAGGCCTGCCGGCTTCCGGCCGCCGCTTCTTTAGTAGTTCTCCGCCTTCACCTGGAAGTAAGCCTGAGGATGCGCGCATACCGGGCAGACCTCGGGAGCCTTCTTTCCAATCACGATATGGCCGCAGTTGGAGCACTGCCAGATGGTGTCGCCGTCCTTGGAGAATACCAGGCCGTTTTCCACGTTCGCAAGGAGCTTTCTGTATCTCTCTTCGTGCTCCTTCTCGATGGCCGCAACGCCCTCAAAGAGTCTTGCGATCTCATCGAAGCCCTCTTCCTTCGCTTCCTTCGCGAAGGCGGCATACATGTCGGTCCACTCGTAATTCTCGCCCTCCGCGGCGGCCTGCAGGCACTCCGCGGTGCTGCCGATTCCGTCGTTCAGCAGCTTGAACCACATCTTCGCATGCTCTTTCTCGTTGTTCGCCGTCTCTTCAAAAATGTTCGCGATCTGAACGTAGCCTTCCTTTCTCGCCTTGGATGCGAAATAGGTGTACTTGTTCCTCGCCATGGACTCGCCCGCAAATGCGGTTTCCAGATTCTTCTCGGTCTTCGATCCCTTTAATTCTGCCATTTTCTTCTCCCTTTCTTCTGCGTCCTGATAACGCCGATACTGCAACAACCGGTTTCCGAATGCCAGAAAAGCAGGCCGCTTCCGATCCCTTTGGACGGCGCTTCTCTGTTATGTTCCAAGTATAGCTTACCTGAGAAGTTTTGTCAATATCAATAACAGAAATTATTACTGTTTTTAAGAAGCTTAATAAAGATCCCCATTCCGAAATCTGATGATTTTCCTCCTGTAAACCGCTCCGCAGGATTCATTTCAGCACATACCTGGTACCCCTCCCCCTGCCTTCAATTTTCACAATACCTTTTTCGCTCATTCCTTTCAATAGCTGCGTTGTCTTTGTCTTGCCAAACTCAGCATAAGGAGCGATTTCGCTGATCGATTTCAGTATTGTCCTGCTTAAAATCTGATATATTTTTCTTTCGTCTTCCGTTAAATTCAGGTTTTTCTCAAAAACCGGGAGTACGATCTTAATCGCATTCTCCGACACGTCAAAGTCCGGCTGTTTTAATCCTTCTTCATAGATCTGCTTAATTCGCAGGATTCCTGTGCCGAATATTTCGACAAACCCCAGCCTGTAAAATACATTGGCAAGATTTCTGTTTCTCAGGACGGAAAGCTTTCCCGATAAATACTCATCTTCCGTTATTCCGGACGGCAGTCCTCCCGGAGAAATGATTTCTATTCTGCCGTCGTACATCGAAACTCTTATCTGTGATTCCACATCCCATAAGCGGTGGATCAGCGCGTTCGCGATTGCTTCCCGGAATGCCGCCTCCTGTATTTTTTCTACCGTTTTCC
>DXDD01000157.1 GCA_019115665.1 Candidatus Eisenbergiella pullistercoris
GTCCCGCTCCTTCTTCGCCCGTTCCACCGCTTCCTGCGTGACCGCGCTTTCCGAAAGGGCCGCGGGAGCGGGGTGGTGGAGGGAGCCGCAGACCGGGCAGGGGCTTCCCTCCGTCAGCTTCCCCGCCATCAGTCCGGCCTGGGCGGCCAGAAATGCCTGGCTGCATTCCGCATACGTCCGATCCAGACGCGCCAGCTCCCGCAGGGCGGCCTCCGCCTCCCGCATCTTTTCTTCCCGCTTCTGCGCCGTCCTTTTCCATTCCGAAAGCTGTCCTGCCAGGCGAAGCAGCCGCTCTTTCTGGCGTGCCAGCCCCTCCAAACGCAGGGCCAGCGCATCGGCTCCTCCGGCCGCTCCTTCCAGCTTTTCCTGCTCCTTTTTCAGCGCCTCCAGCTGTCCCTTCAGAGCCTCCAGCTGTCCTTGCGCTTCCTTCTGACGCTTTCCGGCCTGCGTCTCGCGTCCTGCGGCCTCTTCCTGTTCTGCCAGCGCCTTTCTGCACTGTTCAAACAGGGGAAGGTCGCTTTGCAGCTTCACAAGCTCCTCCTGCAGGCCGGGAAAACGGGCGTCATGCCGCTTCCGTTCTTCCTCCGCTTCCAAAACGGCGGCATGGACCTTTTTCTGCAGAAGCGAAAGCCTCTCTTTTCTCTCCTTCTGCTGCGAAAGTCCCGCGTCCCGCTCCTTTTTTCTCTCCTGAAAATTCTGCCAGGCCGGAGCCGCCTTTTCCGCCTTCTGCGCGAGGGAGAGCCTCTTTTCCAGCGCCTCCTGCTCTTCCTTTCCGGAAAGCAGAAGGGAAAGCCCTGCCCGCTCCTTTTCCAGAAGGTCGAGCTGCCGGTTGGTTTCCTCCGCCTGCCGCAGCTTTTCCTCCAGCGCGCGTTCTGCCTGCTCCTTCTCCTTTTTCTGCCGCGCCATATCCGCAAGCGCCTTTTCCTGCCCGGATAAAAAAACGGAAAGCGCCGCTTCGATCTGCTCCGCCCCGGTCTCCGGCCGGGTAAGAAGCGCCTGCCACTGCCCTTCCCTTTCCGGGCTCATCTGCACGCCCTCAAGCTCATGGGCGATCAGCTTCCTGCCGTCCTCCAGCGCTACGGCCATCCGGTCGTTTTCCTCTTTCAGCCTCGTCTGCACCTGACGATAGACGCCCGTATCGAAGATTTTGGAAAAAATCTCCTTCCGCTCCCGGGAGGAAGCGTGCAGCAGGCGCAGATAATCGCCCTGCGCGATCATGGCGATCTGGGAAAACTGGCCGTAATCCACGCCGATCAGCTCCTGCAGCTTCTGGTTGACCTCCCGGATGCCGCCCGGATATTCCGTCCCGTCCGGAAGGATCAGGCTGGCCTGCGCCGTCACCTGCACCGGGGTATATTCGCCGTTTTTGTTTTTTCTCCGGCTCAGACGCAGATAGGAGGGGCGGCGTCTTACCTGATAGCGCTCCCCCTTCTGGGAAAAAACGAGCGTCACGAAGGTCTCCCGCTCATCCGGCGCGTACTGGCTTCGCATCATGCTTCCGTCCCGCTTCCGGCCGCTGCTCTCCCCGAACAGTGCGAAGGCGATGGCGTCAAAAATGGTGGTTTTTCCCGCGCCGGTATCTCCGGTGATCAGGAAAATCCCGTGGTCTGCCCTTTCAAAGTCCACCGTCGCCTCTCCCGCATAGGAGCCGAAGGCGGACATGGTGATCTGTAACGGTTTCACAGCGCTCCCTCCATCCCTTTCTCCTGAATTTCCCGGATCAGCCCTTTCATGATCCGCTCTCCCTCTTCCGGCAGCGGCATATGATTTACGGTTTCATAAAACTGCCGGAAGGCTTCCATGGGCTCCGGGGCCGGATCGTTTTCTGTCCCGCTCTCCGCCAGTCTCGCTCTGGTCCTGGCGTTATCGACGCGAAGCTCCAGCAGATGATCATAGCGCTCCTCCAGCCGCTCTCTGATCCGGTAGGGCTCCTGCTCGTCCGTGATGGTGACGCTGACAAAATCGTGGCAGACGCCGGAGGAAGCGGACGGCACGGACGGCTGACCGCCGGAAGCCGCTTCCAGCACCTCCTCCAGCGTACCGCGCAGCCTTCTCACATCCTGCAGGCCGGAAAGAGGCAGGAAGCGAAGCCGCGGCTCCTCTCCCTTTTTCCCAAGCTCCACCACCGTGACCGCCTTGTGATGCCGCTCCTCGCTCACGGAATATTTATACGGCGTGCCGCAGTAGCGGGCGCTTTCCCTCCCCACCCTCTGAGAGCCGTGCAGATGCCCCAGCGCCGCATAGTCAAAGGCGTCCAGTACGGAAATATCGATCCGGTCCAGTCCCCCCGCCATGGCGACCGCCGCCTCCGAATCGCAGGTTTCCGGCTCGGACTGCCCGGCTGTATAAAACTGATGGGACAGGATCACGTTCCGCCGTTTCGGATCGATCTTTTCTCTGGAAAGCAGGAAGCGGACCGCTTCTTCATAACTTAACACGCTTCCCTCCGGCAGCAGCGGCCGCAGATACCCCGGCTTCAGGAAAGGCAGCAGATAAAAGTCCACCGGGCCGTATTCGTCCGCCAGCTCGATTTTTTTCAGAAATTCGTCCTCTCTTACGGGCGGAAACACGGACAGATAGATGCTGTGCCTTTCCAGAAAGGAGGAGGCATAGGACAGCCGCTCCGGGGAATCGTGGTTGCCCGCGATGATGAGAACCGGGATCCGGGGACGGATTTCCGACAGCGCCTCCAGGAAGCGGTCAAACATCACGTAGGCCTCGCCGGAAGGGGCCGATTTGTCGTAAATGTCCCCGCAGATCAGGATAGCGTCCGGATGCTCCTCTTTTGCATAGTCCGCAATCTGAGAAAGCACCCGCTCCTGATTTTCCTTCAGGCTGTAGCCGCACAGCAGCTTTCCGATATGTAAATCCGACAGATGAAACAGCTTCATTTTCTTCTCTTCCTTTTTTCGTCTGTGTTATCCGTATTCTAGCATCTTCCAGGGGCGGATGCAATGGAACACACCGCCTTCTCCACCATCGCGAAGCTTTCCGGCGATATCAGGCCAAGCAGTACCGGTTCGGTGACATACAGCCGGAAGGCCTCCGCGAAATACTCCCTGTCGCTGCTCGCGGCGTAAAGGCTTATCTTTCCCGCTTCCCGCCGGAAAATCTCCCTGTTTTCCGGGCGGGAGCTGTACATTCCCAGAAAATCGTTCAGGAAGTGCCCCATCTCATGGATGATTGCGTTCGGCCATTCATCATTGACGTAGATCATCTTCCTCTCATAATCCGTCACGGCCTTGATCCTTCCGATGCCCCGATATCCCCCGTATGGCGCATAAGCTTCTTCCGCCACATCCCACTCCGTCATCTTAATCCGAAAGCCGCCGGCTTCAAAAGCTTCCCTGATCCTTTCCGGAATCCTGTGGTAGGCCAGAAGAAGCGTTTCCACGGCGTTTTCAAACAGCCTTCCTTCCGTGACCAGCACCGGATGCGTGCTGCCGCATGCTTTTTTCTTCCCATAATGCTTTTCGTAATCAGCGTCAATGTACAGGGATTCGCAGGGAACGTAGGCATATCTGCCGTTCTCCTTGATCAGGACGAACTCCGACAGGACGCTCAGAACATCCACCTTTGTTCCCGGCCCGATCTTCCCCAGCTCATCCGCCTCATAGTCCGCGGCGGCATACAGTCCCGTTTCTGACCGGATCACCCCCTTCTCTTCCGCGCAGGAAGCGCATACCGTCCTGTCCGATAAAAGCAGCAGCATACAGACTGTCACCAGGCTGAACAACCGTTTTCTTTTCATAAAATTCCTCCCTTCCGGAGCGCAGCAGGGTAAGGCCCTACTTCGAGGGGGGAAGAAAAACCGCGAGTGCGTTTTTTCTTCTTCCGCCGCAGCTCCCATTAAAAACTTTTCATGTTTTCTGATTGGAATTTTCACCTGGAAAACAGTTTGGGATAATTCAGAATAACAATGTGACTGGAACAGTCATGGCCCGGGAAAAATAAAACGTTGAAAGATGCCGCCGCAGGCGGCCGGAACGATCAGAAATAAAAGGAACAGGAAAAGTATACCGCATCTTCCGGCTGTCTTCAAGAAAGATTTCTTTCTGTTTTTATGAAGATTTTCTGAAGAATATACGGGTTCTGTGAGGTGCGGGCGAGAATTTCCCGCGCCGGGAAACTTCCGCGGAAATCCCCGCGCATTTCCCATTGAGAAAAGGCATTTTTTTGTACGGTTACAGAACAACAATTGTCATTCTGTAACCGTACACGGGATATCATCCGTCTCACTCCAGGATTTTTCCGTCGATGGAGATCGTCGTCACCTGCCAGGGGATGAATTTCCCGCTTTCCTGCAGAGCCTTCTTCGCCGCCAGTTCCAGCCCTCCGCAGCAGGGCACCTCCATGCGCACGATCGTCACGCTCCGGATATCATTGTTCCGGATGATCTGCGCAAGCTTCTCGCTGTAGTCGATGCCGTCCAGCTTGGGACAGCCGATCAGCGCCACCCTTCCCCGGATGAAATCCTGATGGAACGCCGCGTAGGCATACGCGGTGCAGTCCGCCGCGATCAGAAGCTTCGCTCCGTCAAAGTACGGGGCCTGAACCGGGGCAAGCTTGATCTGAACCGGCCAGTTCTCCAGTTGAGATACCGGGGCTTCCTGTGAAGCCGCAAAGCCAGTCCAAAACGCCCCGGAACCGTTCTGCGAGGCTGCGGAGCCATTCCGGAAATTCCCGGAACCGTTCTGCGGAGCAGCGGCTTCGGCAGTTCTCCTGATCTGCCTGGAAGCCGCTCCCGGGCAGCCGCCCATAAGACGAACAGCTTCCTGTTCCACCTGCGCGGCATTCTTTTCTTCCAGCTTTTTCTTTTTCATGTTCGCTTCGACCGCCTCCTTATCGTACGCGGCCGCCTCTCTTTCTTCAAAGGAAATGGCTCCTGTCGGGCACTGCGGCAGACAGTCCCCCATGCCGTCGCAGTAGTCGTCGCGGATCAGCCTTGCCTTTCCGTCCACCATTGCGATCGCGCTCTCGTGACAGGCCTGGGCGCAGAGCCCGCAGCCGTTGCATTTTTCTTCATCGATCCGAATAATCTGTCTGATCATGCTTACCTCCTCTGCCGCTGCAGGCGGCACTCTATTCCGGCAGGAACCTGCGGCTCCTGCCGCCTCCATATACCTTGACTTTACATGGGCATCTTATTATAATCGCTTCAAAAAGTATGTTGCCATAGCCACTTTTTTCAGAAAACAGGGATGGAAAATTTTATGGATCACAGATTTCTGACGCAGACCGCGCTGTTTCGCGGGTATGAAGAAAAGGAGCTGCCCGGTCTCCTGCAAAAGCTGAACAGCCGGGTAAAAACCTTTGAAAAAGGCCAGGTCATCTTCCATGCCGGAGAGACCGTCTCCGAGTTCGGACTGATCCTGGAGGGCTCCGTCCAGATTGAAGCCCTGGATCTGTTCGGCCGCAGAAGCATCCTTGGCATCGTCCAGAAGGGCGGCGTGTTCGGAGAATCCTACGCCTGCATTCCGGATCAGCAGCTGCTGGTGGACGCCGTCGCGGGAGAGGACGCCTCTGTCCTGTTCCTCAGCGTCCCTTCCCTGTTGTCGGCCGGCGCGGCGGGCGGAAGGAACGCCGTTCTTCTTCAAAACCTCCTTTCCATCACGGCGCGGAAAAATCTCGGGCTTTCCATGCGGATTTTTCATTCCTCTCCCAAAAAGATCCGCGACCGGCTGTATTCCTATTTTTCCGAGCAGGCCGCCGTACACGGCTCCACCCATTTTTCCATCCCCCTGGACCGGCAGCAGCTCGCGGACTATCTGGGGACGGAACGCACCGCCCTGTCCCGGGAGCTTGGCCGGATGAAAAGGGAAGGGCTCATCGACTTTCGCAAAAGAGAATTCCGGATCTATCCGGAACGGGGCGAAGCCGCCCGTTTTCAGGACCCGCAGGACTGATAGCGCTTCACACCGTCCTTCCTGGTAAAATCTTTCTTCCATCAGCTGACAGGCTTATTTTAATGAAACAGAGAAAAAAAGAATAGACTGATAATCTGTTTTGTGATATGGTATATAATATCCAGCGCATCAAACAGATTCTGATATTTCTGATGGGGCAGCCGCCCCGGCCGGTCGAAAATGAAAAGATCCTGCATGATCCCTGATGAGTGTATCCGTTTTAAAAAACCCGGAAGCCCGATATGTGATCTCCGCTGAGTCTGCCTGCTCTGGCCATCTTGGGAGGCCGGTACGGTTCTGCAACTCATTTGCCGGAAAATAACCGTACAGGCAGTACACCGTCAGGCCATGATACGGTTCCATTTCCAAAAACAGGTAATCCAACCGTACACAAACCTGAAAATGTACGGTTCCCACCCCCTGAAAAGAAGATCCTAACCGTACAAAATTCAAAAATGTACGGTTCCAAATTCCCGAAAAGCAGATTCTAACCGTACACGGTCCCAAAATGTACGGTTCCAGCTCCCCCAAAAACAGATCCTAACCGTACCGGTCAGCCAAAATCTCAAAAACGTACGGTTCCGAACCCCCAAAAAGAAGATCCCAACCGTACCGGTCTCCCGAAAGCTCTAAAATGTACGGTTCCAACCCCCCCAAAAGCAGATTCTAACCGTACCAGTCTCCCGAAAGCTCATCCAGAAGCCCACAAACGTACGGTTCCATAATCCGAAAACACATTCTCAACCGTAATCTCGCAAACACATCCAAACATTGCAAACACATCAAAACGCCACACAAAAAAAAGAAAAGAGGATAAGCCATGATGAATCTGAATGAAATGTTGTTAAAAGAGCAGCTCAGGCTGGAAAAAATCGTGAAAGAAGCCGGGGCGCGTCTGAAGAACGCTCCCGAAGGGACGCTCCGGCTGTCCGGCTGCAGGAAAAGTATCCAATATTATCGCTGTCTGCCCGGAGGAAGGAAAAACGGGGAATATCTGCCAAAATCCAGGGAAAAGCTGATCCGTGCCCTGGCTCAGAAAAGCTATGATGAGAAGGTTGTGCGGCTGGCGGAAAAAAGGCTGGCGCAGATCCGGGATATCCTGGCAGATTATGAGGACGACGAATTTGAAAAACTGCTCCTGGCGGAGCATCCGGAAAGGCAAAAGCTGATCCGCCCGGCTGAGATCTCATGGGAACAGCGGCTGGAAAAATGGCTCTCGGAAGAATATACCGAGAAAGCGTTTCAGAAAGGCGCCCCGGTCATTCTGACGGAGCGGGGCGAACGGGTCCGCTCCAAATCAGAAAAGATCCTGGCCGACCTCTTTTTCCGCAGAGGGATCCCCTATAAATATGAATGTCCGCTTTTCCTGAAGGGATACGGAACCGTCCATCCGGATTTCACTTTTCTGTCGGAGAGGACCGGAAAGGAGATCTACTGGGAGCATGCGGGCCGGATGGACGAGCCGGAATATGCAGGCAGCGCCGTCCGGAAGATACAGGCCTATGAAGAAAACGGGATTTATCCGGGAGAGCGCCTGATCCTCACCTTTGAGACGGAAACGAGCCTTCTGGATACGAAACTGGCGGAACAGCTCGCGGAAAAACATCTTCTGAAGAAAAAGGAAATCCATATGCCCGGGCAGAATCTCCAAAAATGAAAAAAATATGAAAACTTCCGCCGCCTATTGACATCCTTCCGGTCGTGTGCTACTTTATTAGCAGTGACACAGTGTCAGTGCTGTCCGTCACAGACCGGTACCACAGAGACCGGATTTAATTGAAAAATTTCCTTCAGGAGCAGAGAACGGCGAATAAAAACAATTCTGTTTTATTCGCTTTCTTTTCACCAAAGCGTTAGCACTCAGCAGCATCGACTGCTAACAAAAATCCGCCGGCTGCAAAAAAGCCGGAAAGAAAACCGGAGAGAAAACCGGAAAGAAAGGAGAATCCCATGATCATCAGACCAGTTTACAATATATTGCTTCTGCCGGATGTATCCTATTATTTTAAGAAGGACTTCTTTACCGACTGGTGTACGGAGCCCATCGAGACAGGCACGGACATCCTGTTCATCCAGCTGAAGGAGGACCGGGAAAACAGCGGCCTCACCGCCGATTCTTTTTACCCCATCGGCGTATCCGCCCGGGTGGAAAGCGTGGCCGAGGGGGACAATATCCAGGTACGCACCCTGGAGCGGGTGGACATTTCCGATATTGAGATCAGCGACGGCGTACTCACCGCCTCCGCTTCCATCCGTCCCGAGGAAGCGGATCTGACCGCCGAGGAGGAAAAGGCCGCCTTCGGCCGTCTGCGCGGCGTCCTGCTGAAATTTGTCCAGGGCTACCAGTGGGGGATCTGGGCCAGAAGCTTCATCATGCAGCGGAAAAATGTTTTCGACCTGGCCTGCGCGCTCACAGAGTATCTCAACCTGACCGCAGATGAGAAATACGCCATCCTCGCCGCGGATTCCAGAAAGGAAAGGGTGGAGCTGATCTCCAGAGCGATCAACGAGTTTGTCGAGGTGGCCCGGGTTTCCGAGGAAGCCAGATCCGCCCAGAAGGACGATCAGGAGCAGCTTTACCGGGAAGCCGCCATCAGGAAGCAGATCGACTATCTCCAGAAGGAGCTGGACGACATGCACCCGGAAAACGAGTCGGACATCCGGAAATTTGAAAAGAAGATCGCAAAGTCCGGCATGAACAAAGAGGCGAAAAAGGAAGCGGAAAAAGTCCTGAACCGCATGCGCCAGGAGGGCAAGGAAAGCCACGAATACGGCCTGCTCTACGATTATCTGGATTTTGTCACCAGCCTGTCCTGGAAGGCCCCAAAGGTCAGCTCCATTGACCTGGATAAGGCGGAGGCCATTCTGGACGAGGATCATTACGGCCTCAAAAAAGTAAAGGAACGCATCATCCAGCAGCTGGCAGTCATGGCGCTGAACCGGAAGCAGAACGGCTCCATCCTGCTGTTCGTGGGCGCGCCCGGCACCGGCAAAACCAGCATCGGCCAGAGCATCGCCCGCGCCCTTGGCCGCGAATACGTCCGCATCAGCCTGGGCGGCATCCGGGACGAGGCGGAAATCCGCGGGCACAGGCGCACCTACATCGGAGCCATGCCCGGCCGGATCATGGAAGGCATGAAAAGAAGCGGCGTTTCCAACCCCGTCATGGTGCTGGACGAGGTGGACAAGCTGGCAAAGGATTACGGCGGAGATCCCGCAAGCGCCCTGCTTGAGGTGCTCGATCCGGAACAGAACAATACTTTTACCGACCATTACATGAACGTGCCCTATGACCTGTCCAACGTGCTTTTCGTCTGCACGGCGAACACCACGGATACCATTCCGGAGCCCCTTTTAAACCGGATGGAGGTCATCAGCTTCCCCGGCTATACCGCGGTGGAAAAATTCCATATCGCCAGAAAGCATCTCCTGCCGAAGGCCCTGGAATCCATGGGCATCAAAGAGGACATGCTCACCATCACGGACGGCGCGCTCCGCAAAATCATCGATGAATACACTATGGAAGCGGGCGTGCGCACCCTGAAAAACCGGCTCGACACCCTCTGCCGCACCGCGGCGGTCTGCCTGGTACGCGGTACACAGCTTCGCGGCGCGGATCAGCGTACGGCGAAGGCCGGAGAGACAGAAGCGGACAGCAGCCTGATCGTAACGGAAAGCAACCTGGTTGATTTTCTGGGCAGAAAACAGCTCAACCACGAATCCCGGCTGACTGAAAAAATGCCCGGCGTAGTCACCGGCCTGGCCTGGACCCGTGCGGGCGGGGAGATCCTGTTCATCGAAAGCAGACTGACCGAAGGCAAAGGGGGCGTGCTGATTACAGGACAGCTGGGCGATGTGATGAAGGAATCCGTCCAGATCGCCATCAGCCTGATGAAGTCCCTCTATCCGGGGGAGTCAAAAACTTTTGCCGACCACGACCTGCACATCCATGTGCCCGCGGGCGCGGTACCCAAGGACGGCCCCTCCGCCGGCATCACACTGGTCACCGCCCTCTCCTCCCTAGTTACGGGCAAAGCGGTGGACACCGATTACGCCATGACCGGCGAGGTATCCCTGCGCGGCGGCGTCATGCCCATCGGCGGCCTTCCGGAAAAACTGATGGCAGCCCAGCGCGCCGGCATCACGAAGGTTTTCATCCCTTATGAAAACCAGGACGACCTGGAGGATGTGGCAGACGAGGTAAAGGAAAAGCTGGAAATCATTCCGGTGAAAAAAGTGACCGATGTGCTGGAGCGGGTGCTGACGGACTGAACTGCTCCCGATGGACTGCATTGCTTCTGACTGGCCGTGTCGCTTCTGATCGACTGCATTGCTTCTGATCGGCAGATCTGACAGTACGGGCGGCGGATGTGCGGAAATCTGTTCTGCATTCCGCTCCCGTTTTCTGCTTTTTGCTCCTTTTCCTGTGACAGAAAACGGGATCCGTGCTAAAATACCAGACTGAAAACGGCCTCACCGGCCTGTTTTCAACGCTGCGAAAAAATATCAGGAAAGGATCTGAACTCACATGAAACGACAGAAAAAACATTCTATCTCCTATTTCCTTCTCGCCCTGCTGCTTTCCCTCTCGCTTGCCGCGGGCTGTTCCCCGGCCGGGGGAAATGCGCCCTCCGCGCCGGCAGCGGAAACAGCGACAGCGGAAACAGCGGCAGCAGAAGGCTCCTCCGCTGCGGCCGCAGAGGAATCCGCAGCTGCGGAAGGATCAGCCGCTGCGGATACGGCAGAAGCGGAATCGAATACGGAAGCTGAAATATCCGGCGCAGAAGGGGACACAGCTGCTGAAGCAGCCGCGGCCGAAGCAGCTCCGAATTACTCCGATGCCGCGAACTGGGCCTATCTGGAAACCGAAAACACCGATAAGACGGCCGACGTTTTCTTCATCTGCCCTTCCGTATACGGCGGCTCTGATGATGCCTGCAACATGTCCCTCTCCGATGCGGACACCAAAGAAAGCTTTGTCGGCGCCATCAACATGGAAAAAGGGATCTATGACGCGGACAGCCGCTTTTTTGCCCCTTATTACCGCCAGATCGGCCTGAACGTCTACGACATGCCCGAAGCGGACCGGGAGCCTTATCTGGAAACCGCTTACGCGGATGTCCGCGACGCCTTCCTCTATTACATGGACAACTATAATGAGGGCCGGCCCATCGTGCTTGCCGGATTTTCCCAGGGCGCTGACATGTGCCTGCGGCTGATGAAGGACCTCTTTGACGACGAAGCTCTGACGGATCAGCTGGTCGCCTGCTATGCCATCGGCTGGCGAATCACCGAAGAAGATATGGCGGAATATCCGCAGCTGAAAATGGCTGCCGGCGAAAGCGACACCGGCGTTATCGTTTCCTTCAACAGCGAAGCGGAGGATATCACCGATTCCCTTGTGATCCCGGAAGGAACAAAGACCTTCGCCATCAATCCACTGAACTGGAAAACTGACAGCACTCCGGCGGACAAGAGCCAGAATCTGGGCGCCTGCTTCACCGATTACAGCGGTGAGATCACCTCGGAAATTCCGGAGCTGACCGGCGCTTACATTGACGAAACCCGCGGCGCCCTGAAGGTGCCGGACGTTTCCCCGGAGGACTATCCGGCGGGGCTGTCCATCTTTACGGACGGGGTGTATCATCTGTATGACTATCAGTTCTTTTACCGGAATCTGCAGGACAATGTGCAGACAAGAATTTTGACGTTTACCATGAAATAGCAGTCTGAACGTAATAATACGGCGCAGCGCCTTTT
>DXDD01000158.1 GCA_019115665.1 Candidatus Eisenbergiella pullistercoris
GCATCCTCACGGACGGGAAGATCGATATCAGGAAGCTGAATCCGATCACCTTTGACCCGGTGGGAAACGCCTATCATGTGATCGGGGAAAAGGCGGGAGACGCTTTTCGGGAAGGGATGAAGCTGAAATAAGCGGCGGAGCGGTAAAGGAGAGAAGGAAGCTGCCGGCCCCAAACGCCTCAAAAACGGTTCAAACCGAACATGAGGTTGCCGGTACGGAAAAAGGCTGGTATTATTTTTTTCAGTGGGACAGAGCTGCGGACCGAAATGCCCCGGACAGTCTGGACGGCCCGGCACTGGCCTTTGTCCTGCGAAAAGCCAAAAACGGAAAGGTACAGGTGTGTGCATGAGGTATTATGAATCGACTGCGCGATAGCAATGGCTATCGCATTTCATGAACAGATGCTATAGCCATTGCTGATCCTGAAAGAAAAACGATCAGGAGGGCGCAGATGGGCTATAGAAAAGCGGCGGATGTTCTGCCGAAGCAGCTTATCGCGGAGATACAGAAATATATTGACGGAGAAATGCTGTATATTCCCAGAAAATGCGAGGAGCATTCCCGCTGGGGAGAGAAAAGCGGAACCAGAGAAAGCCTGGAGCTGCGAAACAGACGCATTCTGGAGGAGTATTGCTCCGGGAAAACCGTTTCTGATCTCGCGGAAAATTATTTTTTGTCAGTAAAGAGCATTCAAAGGATCCTGCGGGAAAAAATCCCTCCTGAAGGAAAGGAACGACAGGGAGGGAATACAATTGAACAGAGAAAATAAGAGAAAGCAATACGAAAAGGGTTATTATAAGACCCACCCCTGCACGGAAGTTTTCCGCTGTAAGATCTGCGGGCGGGAGGTCTTTCCGGACGGGGCGGGCAGCGGGCACAGGAATCACTGTCCCAACTGCCTGACGAGCCTGCATGTGGACGTGGAGCCGGGCGACCGGGCGTCGGACTGCGGCGGGTACATGGACCCGGTGGCCGTCTGGGTGAAAAAGAACGGCGAATGGGCCGTGATCCACCGGTGCCGCCAGTGCGGAAAGCTGAGCGCCAACCGGATCGCGGCGGACGATAACCCGATGAAGCTGATGGCGATCGCCATGAAGCCTTTGACCGCCCCGCCCTTTCCCATTGAGCGGATCCGGGAAATGACCCGGCTGATGGGCGGAGACGGAGAAATTGGCTGAAAAGATCGTCCGATCCTGCCGGAAGCCGAAATATTGCCGGATCTTGTCAGAAACGGGGACCAAAACGACGCGCATTCTGTGCTGCCGTTTTGGTCCCCGTTTTTGCCGGCGGAGTTTATCTTCCAAAATAGGCCGCGATCTCTTTCATCCGGCCGCTCTGGTTCACATGGAAAGGACATCTTCTGTCGCAGTGGCCGCAGGAAATGCAGTCGGAGGCTTTTTTCTCCAGTTTTTCATAATGGTCCGCAGCCATGGCGTCGCCGATGACCGTCAGGTCGTAATACTTGTTGATCAGGCCCACGTTCAGGCCGGCGGGGCAGGGCTGGCAGTGGCTGCAGTAGACGCAGGTGCCGGTCATGTCCTTCGGGGCGAAGGTGCCGATGACGGAATAATCCCGTTCCGCGGGGGAGGCGTCCAGCCAGGCGAGGACTTCCTTCACATCCTGCAGGTTGCGGATGCCTGGAAGGACGGTGAGAACGCCCGGCTTGTCCAGCGCGTACTGGATGCACTGAACCTTGGTCAGAGCCTGCCGGAAGGGGGAGGCGGAAGCGTTCAGAAGCTGGCCCGCGGAGAAGGGCTTCATCACGGAAATGCCGATCCCTTCCGCTTCACAGCGGCGGTAGAGCTGCATCCGTTCGCTGGCGCTGCCGTAGGCAAATTCGCCCTGCTGATAGTCGTAAGCCGCATTGATGGAGAACATCAGCTGATCCACCAGTCCCGAATCCAGCACCTGAGATGTCAGGGAAGGGGTATGGGAGGACAGGCCGATGTGATGCACGACGCCGGCTTTTTTCATGTCCAGCAGATAGTTCAGGATGCCGTTCTCCTGATAGGCCTTCCAGTCGGAAGGCTCGTCCAGACAGTGGATAAAACCGTAATCGATGTAGTCGGTTTTCAGCTCCCTCAGCTGCCAGTCCACCTGGCGCTTGACGGTATCCAGATCGGTGGTCCAGCCGTATTCGCCGGTCTCATAATTCGCGCCGAAATGGACCTGATAAAGCATTTCACCGCGCACGGAGGCAAATGCTTCTCCCGCGTAATGGAAGGTCTGTGCGCCGGCGGTGGCAAAGTCCATATAGTTGACGCCGTTTTCATGGGCGAAGGCAAGCGCTTCGACGGCTTCCTTTTCCGGCGTCTCAAAGATGGGGCCGGAGCCGATGCCGATCACGCTGATCCTGTCGCCGGTTTTCTGATGTGTTCTGTACTCCATGCTTTCCTTTCCGGGGCGCGGTTTTTCTTTACTGCCGCTGCTTCCCATTCTTATTTACTTCCTTACAGCCAGCGTCCGGCCTCCGGGGCTTTTTTCGGATATTCGGGGCGGACGTTTGTGGGCTGTCCGTCGTACTCCCCTGCGCAGAAGGTCCGGCAGAAGGCCGGACAGGCCACATCAGCCAGCCGGAGAGGAACAAGGCAGTATCTGGCGGCATATCCCTGGCAGGATGTTACTGTGTGCAATATAACATTATTCTGACACGACGTCAATATTCTTTCCCGGATTCTGCCAGGGTATCCGTTGGCGGATCGTTACTTTTCGCGGGACATGGGACCAGACGAAATATTCCACTGTTCCACGGATTTTTACAGAAAAACATTCCGTATGGTCTTCCACGAAACTCTTCCACCCATATACGGTTGAAAAATGAAAAAATGGATTTTGAACCGTACAAAAATCCATTTTTTACGGATCCAATTCCGGAAAATGCTATTCTGAACCGTACTTTTCATGACGTGATACGGTTAAAAGATTGAAAAATCTGTTTTTTACTGTACCGGATGGCCCGAAAGTACGGTTACAGATGTGAAAATCAGGTATTTAACCGTACTGATGTCGAAACAGGAGCAAAAAGTACGGTTAAGGATCGGAAAATCCTCTTTTTAACCGTCACTTAGGACTTTTGGTACGGTTATACAATGCAGATTCTCATTTTAAACCGTATCGGAGCATCCTGCCGGGCATCAGACAGAGTTTTGATATGGAAAAAGGAATCAACAGCAGTATTTTCCTGTTTCATGAAAAGTAACTTCGGATCTGCCGCCGCTCCAGGCAGATGGCGAAACGGCCTCGTTTTTTTTGCGGGAACTTTTTTCCTGTAACGGGCAGCCTGCGGCAGACTGTTCACGGGCTTGTCCGCGAACAGGAACCGGCTTTCGGCCGGCCGTGGCTTTTTTGTAAAACAGAGAAGGAAACATTGCCTGTCCGACAGAGAAAGAATATAATAAAAAATGCCGGACAAAGGCACGTGGCAGCGAAAGGAGGAAGCCGGATGAAAAGGGGAAATGGGATCCTGGCAGTTTTTGCGGTTGTGTTCTGCATGCTTTTTTCACTGGGGAAGGAAACGGCTGTGCCGGTTCGGGCGGCGGACGGGACATTTCAGAAGGTCACGCTTTCTCTGAACAGCAATACCTCGGACAGCGCGTCCATCGACCTGTATCTGCGGGATTCGGTGCATTACATTGCCATTGATGATCTGTGTGCGCTGGCCCGCTGCACGCGGTCCGCGGACGGGCAGGAGGGTTCCCGGGTTCTGAAGCGGTTTGGAACCGGATTGTATGAAGCGTTTGTAAGAAAAAATCAGACGGGGTCTGAGGATGCGGACAGGAGGCTGCTTCTGGCCGCTGCGGCGGCGGAAACGGCTCAGCTCATGAAGACGATAAAGGCTGCGGATGCCTGGATTTCGGAAAAGAACGGTACGCCTGGCATCGGGGCGCTGCGGCTGGAGAGGAAAACCAGAGAATTTTTTACGGGGGACGCCTGCCGGGAAATGCTCGCGTCCGCGGATGTTTCAGGCCCGGAGGAAATCTGCGGAAGCCTGGAGGCTTTTCTGGAAGAAGCCGCCCGGTGGTTTGAGGAGGAATTTGCTCTGCCCGCCTCCGGTGTAAAAGTTTTGCGGGAGGAGTTCAGCGTGCCGGAACAGGAGGCGCTGTGTGAACAGTCGGAGCGGAGGGCGCAGGAGCTTCCGGCAGAGCTTCAGGAGGATGGAACGGTGGACTGTCTGCCCCTGGATGCAGCATCCTTTCCGGCTCAGCCGGAGCGCCCTTGCGTGAACCTGTATCCGGTATGGGAAGAATATCTGCGTGCCTCGGGAGAAGAGGAGGCGTATTTTCTTCCGGCGGATTACGACGGGGATGGAAGAAAAGAGGCCTTTGGTTTTACCGGGACCTTTGACGGGCAGAAGGGATATGACGGAGTGAAAATCTATTATATCAGCGCTGTGGGGGAGGTGGAATGTGTGCGGAGCCGGACGGAGTATGGAGAGCCCCTGTACGGTTATCTGCTGACACAGCCGGCCGGCGGAACGGAGGAAGGAGAAAATTATTTCCTTTCCGCATCCGGACACAGATTTCTGGTATGGGAGATCAGCGCGTATGGAAGCGGAAGCAGCTCGGTCATTCTGGGGGTAAAGGATGGGAAAGCTTATGAACCCTCCATTTCGGAGCGGTACATGACCTTCCAACAGACCGGCCCGGCTGAGTTTACGGGACTTGTTTCTGATTTTTCAGAAGGGGGTCATGCGTATAGAAAGCAGCGGTTTGCTTACGAAAAGAACACCGGGGAATTCGAGCCTGCGGGCGGCGAAACAGGAATCGATGAAGAAAAGAAAACAGCAGTCAATAAGGAGAGAAAACAGCCATGAATTATGAAATGAGACGGCAGAAGGTATATGACAAGATGGAGGAGCATTCCGTTCTGATCCTGTTTTCAGGGATCGAGAGCCACGTCAGCGCGGATGAATACGCGCCCTTT
>DXDD01000159.1 GCA_019115665.1 Candidatus Eisenbergiella pullistercoris
TTTTCCGGAATTGGATCCGTAAAAAATGGATTTTTGTACGGATCAAAATCCATTTTTTCATTTTTCAACCGTATCCGGGCGGAAGGGTTCCGGAGGCAGAAGAAGTTGACAGGTGGAGCGGATAATAATAAAATATAAACGAGATTAAATAAGAATAAAAAAATATAAACAAGATAAAATATGTATAAATAAGGAGAATGTTTAAAATCACAGTATATGGCTGCGGGTGAAAGGGGGGGAAGTCATGTTTATGGAGGAACGGCAGAAGGATATCGTAAAAAAGCTGAATGAAACCGGCCGGGTTCTGGTAAGCGAACTGCAGGAACGTTACGGAATTTCAGCAGACTGCGCAAGGAGAGATCTGCGGCTGCTGGAGGGAAAGGGGCTGCTGCAGCGCACGCACGGAGGAGCCATCGCGCTGAGGGAACGTGTATGCTTTCCGGCGGAAACCTACAGTCCGGAGGATTTTTCGGGAGAGAGGCCGGATTACCGGGCTGTGGCGGCGGAAGCGGTGAAGCAGATCCGGGAAGGGGAGGTGATCTATCTGACCACTTCACAGGTGGGTTACGATATGGCGAAGCTTCTGCCGGACAGTCTTTCCGTGACCGTCCTGACCAATTCGATTTCCGTGGCAGAGGTGCTGCGCAGGAAATCGGCGGTCAGCCTGATTTTTCTGGGAGGAGGCATGAATCACAGGGGAAACTGCCACGACTGGTATACGGTGAATATGGTGAAGAATATCCACATGGATAAAGCATTTTTCTCCCATACGGCATTTGATCTTTCTTTTGGCGCGTCTCTGCATGAAAGCTCCGGTGCGGAGCTTGCCAGGGCTATTATGGAAAACAGTTCCGTGAACATCGGTGTTTATCCTTCGTCCAAGATTGGAAGGCAGGCTGTTCACAGGGTTTGCCGTCCGGAAAGCTATGATCTTCTGATCACGGACAGCGGAATTTGTGAGGATTTTGCGGCGCAGGCTGCGGAACTGGGACTCAGAGTGGAGATCGCCAGGCTGCCGGAGGAAAAACAGGGATGCGCCGGTTTACGTTGAGGAAAATTTGAATGGATTTATGTCATCTAGTGACAGCTTTCGGAAAGGAGGGCGGATATGTACTGTATTCTGGTCACGGGAATGCCGGCGGCGGGGAAAACCACCATGGCGGGCTTTTTGTCCCGGCGTCTGGGGATTCCTTACATTTCCAAGGATGAGGAAAAGGAGATTCTGTTTGATGAGCTGGGCTTTTCCTCCCGGGCGGAGAAGGTAAAGCTGGGAGAGGCGGCGATGCGGCTCATGTATGATTTCGCGGACCGGCTGCTGGAGAGGGGACTTTCGGTCATACTGGAAAACAATTTTGAAAACAGCTCCAGAGAAGGGCTGGAGGAGCTGCTGAAAAAGCATTCCTGTACAGCCGTTACGGTAAGACTGACCGGAGACTGCCGCAGGATCTACGAGCGGTTTCTGGAAAGAGAGAACGCGCCGGACAGACACAGAGGACACGTGGTGAACGACTGCTATCCGGAGCCTTGCGGGAAAAGGCAGGAGAGAAAGCCGCTGTCCTTTGACGCCTTTCAGGCAGGAATACAGGCGCGGGGAATGGATACGTTCGCGGCGGACGGCCCCTGCCTTGTTGTGGATGTCACGGATTGGGAAAAGGTGGACAGGGAGGCCGTGGCGGAGGAAATTGAGCGGATTGCTTCGGGAATTGAGGGAAGCGCGGCGGGAGAGGAGAAAGCGGGATGCGGGACGGAATCGGGGGAAGCGGAGGAAAACTGACCGATGCGCATGTGCATTTGGAGAAGGGAAACTACACAGCCGAATGGCTGCAGCAATTCATCGCAGTGGCGCTGCGACGGAATGTGGGGGAGATTTTCTTCCTGGAGCATACACATATTTTCAGAGAATGTGAATGCCTTTATGAAGAGATGGCAGGCTTTAACGCCTATCAGGAGAGATGGTATGAGGGGAAGAGAAGGAAGGCGCGCCCTCTGGAAGAATATACAGATTTTGATTTCCTGGCAGGAGCAGTTCATTTTATTGACGGATGGGCTTTCAGCCATTTAAAACAGCCATGGAAACCGGAAGATTATGATCTGAGGAAACTGTATTCCAGATATTATGAGCTGCTTTGGAAGCTTGCTGCCAGCGGTCTGTTTTCCGGGATGGCCCATCCGAATTCCCTGCAGTGCTTTGGGGCGTATCCGCCCGGAGACTACAGGGAAGCCTATCAAAAGCTGGCGGAGGAATGCAGGAAGAAACGGATGTATGTGGAATGCAGCAGCGGCCTTGCAATCAATTATGGAGATTCTCAGGTTGGCATGAATCCACAGATGCTCAGGGCCATGCTGAAAAACGGCGTACCCGTTTTCACTGCTTCGGATGCTCATATTCCGGAAAATGTGGGAAAGCTGGTTGGAATGATGGCGGAAAGGATCGAAAAGGCAAGGTGGCGGCAGGAGAGAGAAGCTGAGCAGTAATCTGTTTTGTACCTTATTGCGTCCTCTCTTTCTGTCTGTTAAAATTTTTCTGTCAGGGACTGTATGATAATGGCGGAGACCAAAAGGGAGGGCTGTAATGACGGAAAAGATTTTTGAAAAAAACTGTGAAGAGGTTTCTCAGAAAATTTCTGAGATGGATTCCCCCGGCGTTCTTTTTATGCCGCAGGTCCCCAGATGGGGCATTCAGGAGGTGGCCGTATGCGGGCCGCAGGAGGGAAATCCGTTTACGGAGCACCGGATCCGCGGCTGTTTCCAGGGGAAAAACGAAACGGTGGAAGCGGAGGGGTTCTACGACGGAGAAGGGCGCTATCTGGTCCGTTTCATGCCCTCCTTTGAGGGGGAATACCGGTTTGAGATCCGGGCGGATTTCCTGGAGGAGGCAAAGAGGGGAAGCTTCCGGGTGCTTCCTGCCGAAGCGGGAAATCACGGGCCTGTTCGCGTGGCGAATACCTGGCATTTTGCCTTTGAGGATGGAACGCCGTATTATCCGGTGGGAACTACCTGTTATGTGTGGGAGCTTCAGGACGACGCCCGGATTGAGGAGACGCTGAACAGTCTGAAGGACGCCGGTTTTAACAAGATCCGCTTCTGCGTTTTTCCCAAGCATTATGATTATAATCTGAGGGAACCCCGATCCTATCCCTATGAGGGGACGCCCATGGACAGCAGCGTGCTCACAAAGGAGAATTTTGGACAGTATACGGGAAAGACGGAGGGGAATCACTGGGATTTCACCCGGTTTAATCCGGCGCATTTTCAGCATATTGAAAAGTGCATTGCCGCTCTCGGAAAGCTTGGAATCGAGGCGGATCTCATCGTGATGCATCCTTATGACCGCTGGGGCTTTTCCGGCATGACGAAGGAGCAGGACGATCTGTACTGGAATTATGTGACCGCCCGGTTTTCCGCTTTTTCTAATGTCTGGTGGTCCCTGGCCAATGAATACGACCTGATGAAGGAAAAGACGCCGGAGGACTGGGAGCGTTACGCGAAGATTCTGTGCGAAAAGGATCCTTACCGCCATCTGCGTTCCATTCACAACTGCGCGGCTTTCTACGATCACAGCAGGCCATGGGTGACCCACTGCAGCATCCAGCGGCAGGATCTGTACCGGACGGCAGAGTATACGGAGGAATGGAGGGAGCGTTACCGCAAGCCGGTGGTGCTGGATGAGATCGCCTATGAGGGAAATATCCAGTACGGCTGGGGAAACATCACCGGGGAAGAGATGGTGCGCCGCTTCTGGGAGGCGGCCTGCCGGGGCGGTTATCCCCAGCACGGAGAGACGTATCTGTCCCCGGATGAGGTGCTCTGGTGGTCGCACGGCGGAAAGCTTCATGGGGAGAGCTGGAAGCGCGTCCGTTTTCTGCGCTCCATTCTGGAGGAAACGCCCGGCTGCGGCCTGGCTCCCCGGCGTCGGGAATGGGACGAGGTCTGCTGCGTGCCGCAGACGGAGGCGGGAAATGCTCTGTGCAGCTATTATCTGTTCTACTACAGCTTTATGCGGCCTTCCTTCCGGGATTTTTATTTTGATGAGGACACGCCCTTCGAGGTGGAGGTGATCGACACCTGGAATAGGACGGTGGAGAAAAGAGGGACGTTTTGGGGACATTTCCGGGTGGAACTGCCGGGAAGGCAGTATATGGCGGTGAGAGTCAGGGAAAAATGAGATTTCTGCCAAAATTTTAACCTGAATTGTTCCCGGAGGATCACACTGCCGTGGATAATTCAGGTTTATTATTCTTTCCTATCGTCTCAGATATTCAGGCTGTTTTCATTCAGCAGGAAGTCATAGACACTCATAAGCAGGACGCCATTCTCATTGTAGTGTGGCGCCGGAGTATCCCTGGTGATGATGATCCGTTTGAAGAAATCCCCGGTCAGCATCAGGGATCGCTGTTCCTGCTCCATTTTTGCCTGATCCGGAATCGCGTAAGCGGACTGGATGTAGTAGCGTTTGGAACCCTGGTTACAGACGAAGTCAATCTCCAGCTGCTTGCGGATGCTGTTGCCTTTTTCATTGGTATCATACTGTATGATGACGCCCACATCCACATTGAAACCGCGGATTTTTAGCTCATTGAAGATGATGTTTTCCATGCTGTGCGTTTCTTCCAGCTGTCTGAAATTCAGACGGGCATTTCTCAGTCCCATATCGGTGAAATAGTATTTCACTGGGGTATCAATGTATTTTTTACCTTTCACATCATAGCGGACGGCGCGGTCGATCAGGAAGGAATCACAGAGATAATCAATATACTTTCTAATCGTACTGCTGCTGATTTTTTTATTTTTGACCGACCGGAAGG
>DXDD01000160.1 GCA_019115665.1 Candidatus Eisenbergiella pullistercoris
CAGATGTACGGTGACGGCCGCAGGATCACATACAGGCCCAGCTCCTGGGCGATCCCCACAAACTTCCGGATATCCAGCATGCCGTCAAAATGGAACTCTCCCTTTTTCGGCTCATGCATGTTCCAGGGGATGTAGGTCTCCACCGTATTGGCTCCCATGGCCTTCAGCTTTTCCAGCCTGTCCCTCCAGTACTCCGGTACCACACGGAAATAGTGGATCGCGCCGGAGATGATCCGGAAGGGCTTTCCGTCCAGGTAAAAATTATCAGTGATCTCAAATCTGCTCATCCATAACCTCCTCACTTTTTCCAGGCGGCCTGCGCCGCTTTCCTTCCGTTGCGCCCGCCCTCCGGCGGGTCTTTGAAAAAAAGAGGGCATGGACATTCACTGTCCATACCCTCTTACCTGCCGTATGAAAAACAGATCCTGTATCTGTTACTCGGCTATGACTGTTGCATTATTCTGCAGCCGTTCCATAGAAAGCATCCATCTGAGCCTGCACGTTTGCGATTACATCTTCAACGCCGGCAGCACGGAGCTGATCCTGGAATTCAGCAACACACTCTTCTGCGGTGCCCTGGAACTGGCCATGGGTCAGCAGCTTGGTGTAGTTGGTAACGATCTCGTTCAGGGTGCTCATGGTACCGCTGATCTCATCCGTTACAGGAATGAACTGCAGGTACGGGTTGTCAACTGCAACTGCGTCGTACTCCGCATACAGAGCGTCGATGGCATCCCAGTTCAGCTGAGCGTTTCTCAGGCCAACCGTATCGTTACGTCCAGCCCAGAATGCGGTATCAACCTTATCCTCGCTGTCTACGTAGCCTTCGGGTCTCTCAAACATATTGTCGTCAACCAGTACATACTGCTCGCCTTCGATACCATACATGAACAGGCGGTAGCACTCAGGATCATTTCTGATCAGGTCGTAAACCATCAGAGCTCTCTCAGGGTTCTGGCTGCCGGAAGACAGAGCCAGCGCGCCGTGAAGGATGGAAAGGTTTACAAGGAAATCATTCTCTTCGCCGAACCAGAAGAATCCAACTTCCGCATCAGGATCTTCCTGATAGAACACGTTGTTCGGATCCCCAGGGCTTACCAGACCGGTCCAGGTCTCGGTATGATGCTGGTCAACCGCGCCGCGGCCTTCTCTGAACGCCTGTCTGGTATCGGAAGTGGAGTTGTTCAGAACGTCGGTTCTCCAAACGCCCATCTCAGCCCAGCTCTTCATCAGGTTGCCGTATGCAACCAGAGCGTCGGTCTCTTCCAGATACTGGCACTTCACCTGGTTGTCAGCGTATCCTACGATACCTGCGCTGATACCGATCAGAGGATAGGTCTCAGCACCGGCGGATGCCAGATAACCACCGGTACACTCTGCAACAGAGCTTCCGCCGTTCACATCCCAGGGAATCATATCCGGGAAGGTATCCAGGCAGTACTGGAAGTAAGTGGTCATGTCGTCCCAGCTGTGTACGCCGTCCTCAAGGCCGGCCTCTCTCGCCCAGTCAAGACGATAGATGAAGCCATGGTTGGTCCACTGCTTGTAGTTGTCTTCGGGGATCAGATAGATCTGTCCGTCGGTGTAACGGCACATATCCCAGTCGCCGAACTCGTCTACCTGCTGCCAGGTAGCGGGAGCATAGGTCTGGATCATCTCATCCGGGATCTCCATGAATGCGCCTCTGTCTACGTTCTGCCAGGCATCCAGCCAGTCGTCAGCAGTTACGACCAGGTCTACGGAACCGTCCATAGCAGCCAGGGTCAGGTTGTAGTTTGCAAGGTAATCGGTCCAGCCGATGTAGTTCAGTTCCAGAGTGGCGTTCACCTTCTCCTGAAGGATCTTGTTCAGCTCAACCATCATCTCATCCGTATCCGGATTGGTGGGCTTGTCGCTGACGCACAGGTAGTTGATCACTACAGGCTCAGACGTATCGATGTCGGCCCATCCCGCCCAGGGATCATTAGGGTCGATCTCCGCAGCCGCTTCCTCGGTGGCCGCTTCATCCGTGTCAGCTGCCGCAGCATCGTCCGCAGCCGCTTCTTCGGTGCTGGCCGCAGCATCGTCCGCAGGAGCGTTGGACGCGGTATCGCCGCCTCCGCCGCACGCTGCCAGACTCAGGGTCATGGCTGCAGTCAGCAGGATTGCTACTAACTTCTTTTTCATACTTTACCTCCGTTCTTGTTGTTGGGTAAGATTTATCTCCAATTCCCGCGGACGGGAATCAGGACCATATGTAGTTGATCCGATCCGCCTTCCGGATGCGGAAAGCCGGATGCTGCATCAGCCCTTTACCGCGCCTACGGTAAGGCCGCTGATGAAGTACTTCTGCACGAAAGGATACAGAAGGATGATGGGGCCGGTCGCCAGCATGGCGTTGGCCATCTTAACCGTTTCTGTCGGCAGATTGCCGATGGTAACGAACTGGGACGCTACGGAATTCTTCAGGGCGTCCGCCTTGTTTACAACCTCATACAGATAGTACTGAAGGGGCTTGATATCCACCTTACTGGTCAGGAACAGGGAGGACTGGTACCACTCGTTCCAATAGCCCAGGGCCAGGAACAGGCCAATGGTGGCCAGAGCCGGCTTCAGCATGGGAAGGATCAGGGATACGAAAATCCTCATGTCTCCCGCGCCGTCGATCTTACCGGATTCGGAAATCTCATGCGGGATCGCCTTTACAAAGTTCTTCATCAGGATGACCAGCCAGGGGCTCATCAGCAGCGGGATCAGCACCGCCAGGTAGCTGTCTCTCAGATGATAGCGCTGGGTCATGGTCAGGTAGTAGGGCGCCAGTCCTGCGGAAAACAGGCTGGTGAAGTAAATGTAGAAGGAAATCGCGTTACGGAACGGGAAATCCCTTCTCTGCAGCGCGTAGCCCGCCATGGAGATAAACATCAGGCCCAGGAAGGTTCCGACTACGGTCATGGTGATGGTCAGGATGTAGGACTGCCAGATCCGGCCGCCCTTGACAACCATCTCGTAGGCCGCCAGCGTAAATTCATGCGGAATCAGCGTCACGCCCTGCGTGGTAACATAAGATTCACTTGTAAACGAGGTCCCCAGGATGATCAGGAAGGGGACAATACAACAAACGGCATAAATGGTAACAAGGGTATAACCAAAGCCGCGGATGAACAAATCAGACGCGCCAAGCTTTACCTTGGTGCCCTGCTGCATATTATTACTGTTCTTTGCCATATCGCTTCCAACCTTTCTTAGAACAGGGAATAATCCGGTTCTATCTTCTTAACAATATAGTTCACAACCATAACGATCACAAAGCCGACCACTGACTGGTAGAAGCCTACTGCGGATGCGGTGGAGAAGTTGAACTCCGCCATCGTCGCACGGTATACGTAGGTCTCGATGATATCCGTGGTGCCGTACAGCAGTGTGTTGGTTCCGATGATGTTGTAGAACAGTCCGAAGTTACCTTTTACGATGCCGCCCAGTGCGAACAGCAGCAGGATGATGATGGTGGGTTTCAGGCTGGGAAGCAGGATGTAGCGGATCCTCTGGAAACCGTTGGCGCCGTCCACCTTGGCCGCCTCGATCATCTCCATGTCGATGCCCATGATGGAAGCGAAGTAAACCACCGAGTTATAACCGGTCTGCTGCCACAGGTACACGATGACCAGGATCACGGGCCATACGTTCGGGTCGGAATAGGGCTGCCATCTCTCCAGTCCCATGTTCTCCAGGATCCCGTTCACAAAACCGGTATCGTAGTTCAGCATGTTGTAAACCAGGATACCGACCAGAACCTGTGAAATGAAGTAAGGCAGGAACATCAGCGTCTGGGAAACCTTCTTGAACCACTTGCTCTGCAGCTCGTTCAGCAGGATAGCGATGAACACGGCCAGGAAGTTGCCCAGCAGGATAAACGCCAGGTTATAGAGGATCGTGTTCTTCGTCAGGCTCCACAGCTTTCCGGAGGAGGCCAGGAACTCGAAGTTCCTCATTCCAACGAATTCACTTCCGAAGATACCGTCACGGACGTTGTAATCCACGAAAGCGATCCAGATGCCCGGCAGCGGCACATAGCTGATAAAGAAGAAAAACAGAACAGCCGGCAGGCACATCAACAGCAACACACGATAGCGCACCAGATTCTGAAAAAATGATCTTTTGGGCACGCCGTTCTGCATCCGCACTTTAGGCGATGCGGTTTTTGAATTTTTCACTACATTCCCTCCTGTTCCCATTGGGCAGACTGCGCAATCTGTCCAGATGCTTGATTATGAATCCCATTTCATAGGGCAATTATAAGTCCTGCACCGGATAAAGTCAACGGTTTGCACAAAAAAAAAAGAACTTCCTGTATTTTTTGTCTAAACTGCTGTTTTTACCTCCCTTCCGCGCGCCTGTTCGGCCCCTTTTTTGTTTATTCTGACGTTTTATAATCGTTATATAAGAACTTCGCATATTCTAAAACCGTTAATTTTTTGAAACCGATTTCCTGTCGATTTTCATAATTCTTTCCCACCGGATACCGGCAAAGGGCCGTTCCTGTCAACATGACGGCCTGCGCGGCCTGTCTTTCTAAACGCAGATCGGCGGCAGACGCCGTATGACCGGACGCCTGCCGCCGACATTTTTTCCTGTATAAAGACCTGATACTGCATGGAAACCTGATAACTGTATGGAGACTTAATAATGGATCGGCTCGATGTCCTCCGGAACCGTATCCCACGCGGCCTTCTCTCCCACCGCCACCCGGTACATGTCCGCGTGGCAGGCGCGCATGGCGTCAGCCATCTCCTGATATTCCCGCATGCACACATCGATCAGGCCGATCTGATAATTTTCCCCGTCAAAACGGCCCAGGCAGCTCTGATCGTTGAGCTGGAAATAATGCGCGCCCAGGAAATGAGGATGGGTCAGTCCCTGCTCCAGATAATAGCGATAGGCGCACCCGCGCTCCTTCTGGCTCGTCACGCCGCGGATCCCGTGAGCGGTAAGTCCCGCATCCAGCGCGCCCTGATGAAACTCTCCCACCATCACCGGCTTATCCAGCCAGTCCGCCGCCTTCGTTATCGGCTCCAGGGGCGTGATCTGGTAGCTGTTGATGGAAAATACGTCAAAATACTGCGACCCGCACAGCAGGCTCCTATCCGTCAGGTAGGCATAACGCATCCCCAGGTTCATATGATTGGCGTCCGCCAGACGGAGCGCCTTTGCAGGGATCTCCACATAGCGGGTGGTCATTTCCTCCGAAAAGGCTTTCAGATCCGCCTCCGCCGCGCCGGACAGAGAGGCGGCCTTATAGATTGGCTGCCGCAGCCCTTCAAAGCCGGCAAAGGAGGTGTGCCACGCCTCGTTCAGGCGGTCGATCCGGCCGTATTTTTCCCTCATCCGCTCCTCAAAAACCCTGCGGCAGGCAGTCTGCGCCGGGTTGGCCAGCATTTCCTCCGCGATGTTCAGCCCATATACAAAGGCCCACTCCGGCTCGTTTCTCATAAAATACCCGATCAGCAGCGGATCCGAAGCAAAGGGCGCAAGGCCTTCGGCATACCGCTTTGCGGATTCCCCGTATTCCGGCGCGAACACATCCGGGAAATCCCGGAATATGGCCGTTTCCGTATGAGGAAAGCCTTCTTCGGAAAACGAATCCAGCGGGATCACATAGGGCAGCCTGGCAAAGCGGATGAACTCCCGGTCCGACCAGTTCCCGATGGTGTTGATTCCCCAGGAGCACAGGTCATACCGGATGATCTTCATCCAGCATTCCTTCCAGTTTTCCCCGAAGGCCGCCTTCAGATTCTCCACTCCGTAGTTGTGAAAATCATATGCTCTCCTTCCGCCTCTTCCATGGCTGTTCCTGGACTGCCCGTTTCCTGCTCCCGCGCTCTCATCCGCCGCGAGCGCCTTCCGGTAATCCTCTCTTTCCTTCTCTCCCACAAAGGGCAGAACGGGAGACAGGCGCGTTCCTTCGCCCGGATTGATGCAGTCCAAGCCCGTGGAGAGGAAGGCGTTCCCCTCCGGATCCGCAAGCCAGTATCTTCCGTTTTCCCGCTCCACATGGAACCATCCGGTCTTCCGGAATTTCTTCTTCGTCCAGCCTCCGTAAGCGTCCCAGTCCGGGAAGGCAAAGGCGCTTCCCCGCCTTCTTTCCTCCTCTTCCGCCGCCTCCGCACGGGAAAGAAGCTCCTGTAAAAGGCGGGTGCACTCCTGCCTGTCCTTTACCTTTCCCTTCCACTCCTTCTGCGTCCACTGTCCGAGATCGTCGATCAGACGCTTCTTTGGAAGCTCATAATCCGGAAATTCCTTCGACAGGAAGCACGCTCCCGCCGCAAAGCGGAAGGTTTCAAACCCCGGCGCGGTCTGAAGTCTGATCTCCTTCACATCCGAAAGCCGCACCGGCTTTCCGAAAATGCTCATTTTCAGCCTTCCCGGCGTCCGTTCCGGGAAGATCACCTGGCTGTCCAGGATCCGGAAATCAAAGGGCACCATGGTCCGGATCCCCGGAAGAAGCCCGAAGATGATGCGCATATCCGCCTCCCGCGCCGGCCTTCCCTCCTCCGTCCGCTCCTGTCTGCTTTCGTAAAAGGACAGCTGGAAGCACATGGAATGCTCCTCCAGCACCTCCGGCTCCAGGCACAGCCAGCTGTAGTCCGAAAGACACACATCCCCGTCCCGGTCCGCCGCATAAAGCAGATAATCCAGGCCCTCCTGCGGGCAGGTAAAAAGAACGCGTCCGTCCGAAAGACCTGCCGCCGGCCTTCCTGCCGGCGTTCCTCCTTCTGCCGGTCCTCCTTCCGGCATTCCTCCTTCCGGCGCAGATCCCTCCTGCCATTCCATTTTCCCCCGATACAGCCCTGACGGCTCCCACGCGAGCACATGACGGCCCGCCTGTCCTCTCTCTCTTTTCATGTTTCGTTTCATCCTCCCTGTTTTCTGTTTTGGGTCACCTTATTGTATCAGATCCTTCCTGCTCCGGCAAGGCAGCGCCGCCGTCTCCAGCCACTGCCGCACGGTTTCCACGCTCTCCTCAATGATCTCCGCGATCACCTCTGCCGCTGCCCCTCTTTCCGCCATATTCCGGGCCGCTTTTTTCGCTGTCTCTGTCTTCCCAAGGAGTATCCCTTCTTCCCGGCCTTCTTCTCTGCCCTCTTCTTTCCCGATTTCATAGATTTCTTCCGTAATTTCACACATAAACTCTATCCCTTCTTTCTCGCATTTCAGGAAATGAACCCGTTCCGACAGCGCCCCCTGGCTTTTGTCCTCCGGATCTGATGTTTTAAAGTATCTCATCAGCGCGGCTGTCTCCGAACCGTCGTCCACCTCGGCATTGACGTAAACAACATGCAGGCCGTCGTCATA
>DXDD01000161.1 GCA_019115665.1 Candidatus Eisenbergiella pullistercoris
AATATACCTTTTTTACAGTATATAAACGTGCTTTCACTGGAAGAAAGTTTAAGCCTGAATACTACGATCTTGATTGATATGTTTCTTGTACTTGGGACTGTTTTCTTTTGTACCTATTGGGATCGGGTCCCGGCAGATATTGCTCCGGAAAAGATTGTTATGAAAAAAGTGAAGCGGTGGTATCTGCTTTTTATTTCCTTCCTTCTATTGATTATAGTAAATTGTTTTACTATGGACGGGACGACATTAAGCGCCGTTGTATGGATGGGGGGAAGTTTGAATGAGTTGCATGAAAGAATAGGACAGAGTCTGAATGCCTGTCAAAGTATACCGGAAATATTTGGTCAGAACTATGGGGTGATAGGACTCATTCTTTGGTTCGTATGTGTTCTGTTATTTGGAAAGCGGTTATTAAAGCAGCAAAAGAAAAGCACGAATAAATTGTATCAGACATATTGTCTGCTTGGATGGATTTTTTTGATCCAATCGTTTTTTTATAAATTTACCTTATGCACTGCACCCGAGTATATAGTTTTCTTTTCGCTGGCATTGAATATAAGTGATGCAGAGGAGTTAAAGTGAGACCGCTTCGATTTTATCTGGTACAAGGGACTCAGATTTTGCAGCATGTAAAAAATAGGCTGTCCCCACTCCTCCTCTACCTGTTAACCCTCCCTCTCACCCTCCTCCCCGCCCTCTTCTACACCGCCCCTGCCTTTGAGGACGGCCTCGGAACCATGGCGCCGGCGGCGTATCTGGCGGGGTACGACTGGAGCGGCTTCCTTGCTTCTGACGGCTATTACTACAAATACGGCCAGTCGCTTTGGTATCTGCTTCCGTTTCTGCTCATTCCGACAGCGGTAGCGCGCTACCGGGTGATGCTGGCAGTCAACAGCGCGCTTGTATCCCTGATCCCGGTGCTTGCCTGGAAGGCGGCGCGAAGGCTGGGGATCAAAGGGCGGGCTGCCTTTGTCATCGCCCTTTTAACCGGGCTGTATCCGCCGATCCTTCTGTACAGCAAATACACCTGGGCGGAAACGAATCTGATGGTGCTTCCATGGGCAGTTCTGCTTTTGCTCCTGCGGCTTTACGGAGAAGGGGAAGGGCGTCGGATGCGGGACAGCGTCCTGCTTGCGGCGGCTGCGGTCTATGCCTATATGTCCCATCAGCGGGGGATGGTGCTGATCCTGGCAGTGGTTCTGACGCTTATCTGCCTGGAGGCTGCGTCACGCCGCGCGGCGCAGCGCGGGCCGTGCGGTGGGAAAAGGAAAGGGGTCTGCCGGACGGCCTTTCTTCTGACGCTGGCGGCGGGCCTTCTTTTGGATTCTGCCCTCAGCGGGTGGGTGAAGACTGTCGTGTATGACGGCGCGGTGATGGAGCATAATACCCTGCGGGATTTTCTGGATCCGGAGCTGTATCGGAAGCTGTTTTCTCCGAAAGGGCTTCGGGTTGTGCTGGATACGGCGGCGGGATGGCTGTTTCACAGCGGAGCGTCCACCTTCGGCTGCGCGTTTTTGGGGCTTTTCTTTCTGTTCGGTGTGGTCTGGAAGCGGCTGCAGGGACAGGAAAAGCAAAGGCAGGAGAAGCGGGGACAGGGAACGTGGGAAGAAGGTCAGGGGGAGACGGGATATCTGGCAGTCTCTCTTCTGGGGCTTTTCTGTTATTTCGGCGCGATGGCGCTGGGGCTTCTTTTCTTTTTTCAGGATCTGTACGGGTATTTTGACGGAAGCCGGGTGGAGCGGTGCGATCATCTGCTGTTTGGCCGGTATCTGGAAAGCAGCGTGCCCCTCCTTCTGTTTGCCGGACTGATCGTGCTCTGGGGAAAAAGAAGGGAAAGCCGCAGGCTATGCGGCGCGGCGGCTTTATTGTATCTCTGCGCGGCGCTTGTGACGGGTCTCCGGCTTCTGCCGCGGATGGATCAGGTAAACTGCTACGTGCATTCGCTGATGGCGCTGAATCTTTTTATGGATACGGAGGAGGTGACAGGAACGCTTGCGGTGATCCCCAATTATCCGGAGGCGCTGGCGGCCTTCGGCCTGCTTTCTTTTCTGGTTTTTGTGCTTCTTCTGTGCATGCGTGGGAGGAGAGGCCGCCGCGCGGGAGCGGCTGTGCTGTGCGTTTTGTTCCTGTGGATCTATGTGTGGAACAGCGTGACGGTGACGGGGCGGGTGGACCGCTTCGGAGCGACGAAGTACGCGGAGGTTTACCGGACTTCTGAAGCTGAGGTTTACCGGACTTCCGAAGACGCTTGACGGCCGGACGGGTCCATGGTAAGGTGAAAACAGGCGGGCGGAGGAAAACGTCCGGATTCACGCCGCGGACGCCGGAAAGGAGAGCGGGGAAGGTGAAGCGCAAAAAACTTCCGATCGGGATTGATGGGTTTGACAAGCTCATCGCAAATGATTTTTATTACGTGGATAAAACCATGTTCATCGCGGAACTTCTGCAGAACTGGGGCGAAGTGAACCTGTTTACCCGTCCGCGGCGTTTTGGAAAGACCCTGAACATGAGCATGCTGAAATGCTTCTTTGAGATCGGCGGGGAGAAAGGGCTGTTCGACGGCCTGAAGATCATGCAGGAGAAGGAGCTGTGCGAACAGTACATGAACCGGTTCCCGGTGATCTCGATCAGCCTGAAAAGTGTGGACGGACCGGATTTTCAGTCGGCGGCTGCGGCGCTGCGGACGGTGATCGGCGAGGAAGCCATGAGATTTCAGTTCCTGCAGGACAGCGACAGGCTTTCCGGTCAGGAGAAGGATTCCTACCGTCAGCTGATTCGGGTGGATGCAGAAGGGGAAGAGACTTATGCGATGTCGGACGAGGTGATGACGGCCGGTCTGAAGACTCTTTCCCGGCTTCTTTCCAGACATTTCGGCCGCAGGACGATCCTTCTGATCGACGAATATGACGTTCCGCTGGACAGGGCGTTTCAGGCCGGGTATTACGATGCGATGGTAAACCTCATCCGGAATATGCTCGGCAATGCGCTGAAGTCGAACCGGGATCTCTATTTCGCCGTCCTTACAGGCTGCCTGCGGATTTCCAAAGAAAGCATTTTTACCGGGCTGAATAATCTGAAGGTGCATACGATATCGGACGTGCGGTATGAGGAGTATTTTGGCTTCACGGATTCGGACGTGGATGAAATGCTGCGTTTTTACGGCCTCTTATCCTGCAGGGAGGTGATCCGGGAATGGTATGACGGATACCGTTTCGGTGGAGTGGATGTATACTGCCCGTGGGATGTGATCAATTACTGTGACGAGCTGCTGGCCAATCCTAAGGCACGGCCCGGAAATTATTGGGCGAATACCAGCGGGAACGGCATGGTTCGACGTTTTATCAAAAAGGCGGATAAAAATACGAAAAATGAGATCGAGCGTCTGCTGGACGGCGGTTCGATCCTGAAGCCGGTGAAGGAGGAGCTGACCTATGCGGAACTGGATGATTCCATCAATAACCTCTGGAGCGTGCTCTATGCCACCGGATATTTGACTGGAAGGGATTCCGGAAAAGAAGAAGAGGAACGGATGGAGCTGGCGATTCCCAACAGGGAGATCCGGAAGCTTTTTGCCGATCTGGTAAAGGACTGGTTTCAGGAAACGGCTCTTGCGGACAGCTCCAGGATCAGCAGGTTCTGCGCGGCGTTTCCCGCCGGAGACGTTTCCACGATCCAGAACATGCTTCACGATTATCTGTGGGATTCCATCAGTGTGCGCGATACGGCGGTGAGGATCAGCAGAAAGGAAAATTTTTATCACGGGCTGCTGCTGGGACTTCTGCAGAGCCAGGGAAACTGGCTGATCCAGTCCAACGCGGAGACCGGGGAGGGTTACAGTGACATCACCGTCTGCACCCCGGAACGGACGGGCATCGTGATCGAGCTGAAATATGCGGAAGACGGGCGGCTGGAAACGGCCTGCGCGAAGGCGCTGAAGCAGATCGGGGAGAGAAAGTATGCAGAGGGCCTCAGACACAGAGGGATGAATACGATCCTGAAGTACGGCATGGCGTTCCGGGAGAAGGAATGCAGGGTGAAGATGGAGAAGTTTTGACAATATAAACCGCCGCCCCTGCGCGGCAGAAAAGAGGAAAATACAATGGAGCAGAAGCTTACCATAGCGATCGCCGGAACCGGCTACGTGGGACTCAGCAACGCGGTGCTGCTGGCGCAGCATAACCGGGTCTGGGCGGTGGACGTGCTGCCGGAGAAGGTGGAGCTGATCAATCAGAGAAAATCGCCCATCCGAGATAAGGAGATCGAAGAATATCTGGCCGCAAAGGAGCTGGATCTGACCGCCACCACGGACGGGGAGAAGGCCTATGCGGAGGCGGATTTTGT
This sequence comes from Candidatus Eisenbergiella pullistercoris, assembly GCA_019115665.1. Taxonomy (GTDB): domain Bacteria; phylum Bacillota; class Clostridia; order Lachnospirales; family Lachnospiraceae; genus Eisenbergiella; species Eisenbergiella pullistercoris. The sequence goes on from DXDD01000161.1 coordinate 4,342, forward strand.
CATCATTTCCACGCCCACCAATTACGATCCTAAGAAGAACTATTTTGACACCTCCTCTGTGGAGGCGGTGATCGAGATGGTGCTGCGGGTGAATCCGAAGGCGGTTATGATCGTGAAGTCCACGGTTCCTGTGGGATATACCGCGTCCGTGCGGAAAAGATACGGGACGGACCGGATCCTGTTCAGCCCGGAGTTTTTGCGGGAGGGACATGCGCTGTATGATAACCTCTATCCTTCCCGTATCATTGTGGGGATTCCCGCGGATCATGAGGAACGGCGGGAAGAGGCGGAGCGGTTTGTGGAGCTTTTAAAGGAAGGCGCCATTAAGGAGGATATTCCCACTCTGATCACTCATTCCACGGAGGCGGAGGCGGTGAAGCTGTTCGCCAATACCTATCTGGCGCTGCGGGTCAGCTTTTTCAATGAGCTGGATACCTATGCGGAGATTCGCGGGCTGAACACGAAGCAGATCATCGAGGGCGTGTGCCTGGATCCCAGGATCGGGACGCATTACAACAATCCGTCCTTCGGATACGGCGGCTACTGCCTGCCCAAGGATACCAAGCAGCTGCTTGCCAATTATCAGGATGTGCCGGAGAACATCATCGAGGCCATCGTGGACGCCAACCGGACGAGGAAGGATTTTATCGCGGACCGGATCCTGGAGAAGGCGGGCTTCGACGGAAGCGGAAAGGGCGGAAAGCCGGTCACGATCGGGATCTACCGTCTTACCATGAAGACGGATTCCGATAATTTCCGGCAGAGCTCCATCCAGGGCGTGATGAAGCGCCTGAAGGGAAAGGGCGCGGAGGTGGTTCTGTACGAGCCCACGCTTCAGGACGAGACCTTCTTCGGCTCCAGGGTGGTGCGTGATTTCGCTGCGTTTGCCGGGCAGTGCGACGTGATCGTGGCAAACCGTTACGCTTCGGAGCTGGAGCCGTTTCGGGAGAAGGTGTATACCAGGGATCTGTATCACAGAGACTAGGGGAAAGGAAGGAGGAGCCTATGGCGGCGACAGGACTTTTGGTGGAGATCGGAGACCGGCTGCGGCTTCGCAGGGAGGAAATGAAGCTCACGCAGAAGCAGGCGGGAAAGCTTCTGGAAATGTCGGGAACCTTTTACGGTGAGATCGAGAGGGGAAACCGCCGTCTGTCCATTGAAAAGATGCTCCTGGTTCGGGAGCGCATGGGGCTCAGCCTGACCTGGCTGCTGGCCGGCGCGAAGACCGGCAGCATTCATGAAGCGGTTCTGTGCCGGTATCCGGGAGAGGACGCGGAGCGGGTGGAGCGCATCCTCCGCAATCTGGCGAAGCTGTGCAGGTAGAACGAAGGAGACCCATGACTGAAATTGCAGTTGTACATTATAGCAGTCCGGCGGCATAATATGCCGCCGGACAGGGGCCGGAGCGCAGGTGATCCTGTGCTCCGGCCCTTCACCCTTAGAGGGATCTCTTATCAAACTTCTCTTCGCAGTATTTGCAGCGGTATACTTCTTTTTTCTCATCCGCAAGCACGAAGATGTGGGGAAGTCCCTGCTCGATGGAGGTGATGCAGCGGGGATTCTTGCAGTGGATGACGTTTCGGATCTCCCTGGGGAGGGTCAGCTCCTTTTTGGTCACGATCTCTCCGTTTTTGATGACGTTCACCGTGATGTTGTGGTCGATGACGGCAAGCACGTCCAGATCCAGGGTGTTGATGTCGCACTCCACCTTGAGGATGTCCTTTTTGCCCATTTTGTTGCTGCGCGCGTTTTTGATGATGGCCACGGGGCAGTCCAGCTTGTCCAGCTGCAGGTGGTGGTAGATGGACATGCTTTTTCCGGCCTTGATGTGATCGAGCACGAAGCCCTCTTCGATTTTTCCTACATTCAGCATATGATTATTCTCCAATCCGCCGCCTGGCAAACAGAATATTCACGTCAGCGGCAATCTCTTCGGTCCGCCGTATCGGCGGCATGTGAATTTCCGTTACTGTCTGCGATCCGCAAGCCCGAGCAGGGTGAGGATCAGGGCCATGCGGACGTATACGCCGTACTGGGCCTGTTTGAAATAAACGGCGCGGGGGTCGTCGTCCACGTCCACGGAGATCTCGTTCACTCTGGGAAGGGGATGCAGCACCAGCATGTCCGCGGGGGCGAGACTGAGCTTTGCCTTGTCCAGAATGTAGAAATCCTTCAGGCGGACATAATCCTCTTCATTAAAGAAGCGTTCCCGCTGCACTCTGGTCATGTACAGAAGATCCAGCTGGGGCAGGCTTTCCTCCAGACGGATGACCTCTTCGTAGGGGATGCCTTTTTCCTTCAGCATCTCGATGACGTAATCCGGAACCCGCAGCTCTTCGGGGGAGATGAAGATGAAGCGGATGTTGTCATAGCGGGAAAGGGCGTTGATGAGGGAGTGGACGGTGCGGCCGAATTTCAGGTCTCCGCACAGGCCGACGGTCAGGCCGTTCAGCCTTCCCTTCAGGCTGCGGATGGTCATCAGATCCGTCAGGGTCTGGGTGGGATGCTGGTGGCCGCCGTCGCCCGCGTTGATGACGGGGATGCGGGAAAAGGAAGCGGCGACCATGGGCGCGCCTTCCTTGGGATGGCGCATGGCGCAGATGTCCGCGTAGCAGGAAATGATGCGGATGGTGTCCGCGACGCTTTCTCCCTTGGAAGCGGAGGAGGAAGCCGCGTCGGAGAAGCCGAGCACGCTTCCGCCCAGATTCAGCATGGCTGCCTCAAAGCTGAGCCGCGTGCGGGTGCTGGGCTCATAGAAGCAGGTGGCCAGCTTCTTTCCGGCGCAGGCGTGGGCGTAGGCGTCCGGATGGGCTTCGATATCGGAAGCCAGAGCAAAGAGCCGGTCCAGCTCCTCTACGGAAAAATCAAGGGGGTTCATCAGATGTCTCATATTATGTGCATGTCTCCTTTCCAGTCCAGAGAAAGAAAGTCCGCCGCGAAAGACGGCCGGCAGCCGGCTGCAGCAGGAACCGCCCGAAAGGGCGTTTTCCCGGCAAAAGAAAATCGAAGAGAAAGATAATCCCTTCGATTTCAGTCTGCAGATATCCAGTTGCGGCAGTGTGTCCATTTCTTCATGATCCTGTCTCCCGGCGTGTTTCCCATTTGCTTTTCGTGCCATTATAGCACAGGAGAGGGGAGGGCGCAAGAAAAAATGAGAAAACCTTTGCAAAAGAAAAGGAGATAGATTATAATCTACACGAATCGGAAATGCCGTCCCAGAAGGCAGGCGGGAAGCGGCCGGGGAAACGGGCGCATGGGCCTGCGGGAGGCGCGGATCCTGGATAAAGGAGGGCTTCAGGATGGACGAAAGACAAAATGGAGAGATTACGTTCCGGGAAAGAAAACGATGGGTGCTGTTCGCTCTCCCCTTTACCTTTACGGTCTATACGGTGGGAGAGGATATCATCACCGTATCGGAGGGCTTCCTGAACAAGAAGGAAAACGACTGCTATATGTATAAGGTGCAGGACGTGGAGCTGCTGGAGTCCCTGCCGCAGCGTCTGTTCGGGCTTGGGACCGTGCGCTGCTATACGGGAGACACCACAAGTCCGACGCTCCTTGTTCAGAACGTGAAGAACGCAAGAGCGATCAAGAATTTTATCCTGGAGGCGTCGGAAAAGGCGCGCAGGCGCAGACGGACCATGAATATGCTGGATATCGGCGCGGAGGAAGAGACGGACGATGGAACTTGATATGACGAAGGGCAGCCCCTTTCGGCTGATCGTAAAATTTATGATCCCGATCATTCTGGGGAATCTGTTTCAGCAGCTTTACAATCTGGCGGACACGGTGATCGTGGGCCGCTTCGTCGGCGTACAGGCGCTGGCCGCGGTGGGAGCCACGGGCACGATCTCCTTTCTCCTGCTGGGATTTCTGCAGGGGCTGACCACGGGCTTTACCGTGCAGACGGCGCAGCGGTTCGGCGCGGGAGACATGGAGGGCGTGAAGAAGAGCGTGGGAAACGCCGCCGTCCTTTCGGTCGCGGTCACGGTGCTGATGACGGCGTTCAGCGTGCTGATTATGGACTGGCTGCTTCGGCTGATGCAGACACCGGAGGATATCATGCAGATGTCAAAGACCTATATCCTGATCATCTGCTGGGGCATGTGCTGTTCGGTGCTTTACAACCTGCTTTCCAGCATCCTGCGGGCGGTGGGAAACAGTAAGGTGCCGCTGTATTTCCTGATCCTCTCCGCGGCGATCAACGTGGCCGGGGATCTGGTGCTGATCATCAATTTTCACATGGGAGTGGCGGGAGCGGCCATCGCGACGGTGGCGTCCCAGGGGATCTCCGGGGTGCTCTGCCTGATCTATATGGTGAAAAAGGTTCCGATGCTTTCTCTGCGGAAGGACCATTTCCGGCTGGACCGCTGGTGCGTGAGGAATCAGGTTTCCGTGGGGCTTCCCATGGCGCTGCAGTTTTCCATCACCGCCGTGGGCACCATCATGGTGCAGGCTGCCCTGAATCTGCTGGGCTCCACGGTGATCGCCTCCTATACGGCGGCGGGCAAGGTGGAGCAGCTGGTGACGCAGGTGTTCGTGGCGATGGGAATGACCATGGCCACCTACTGCGGGCAGAACCGGGGCGTCAACGATCTGGAGCGGATCAAAAAGGGGGCGAGGATCTCCTTCTGGATCTCGTCGGTATATGCGGTGGTGATCTATATCGCCGTGCAGTTCGCCCTGCCCTGGATCATCCGGCTGTTCGTATCCGGCGATGTGACCGAGGTTCTGCGCTACGCCAGGATCTATATCGGCATCTGCGGCGCGTTCTTCATCCCGCTTGGCATGATTTATATTTACCGGAACGTGATGCAGAGCTGCGGATACGGTTTCATGCCCATGATGGGCGGCGTGGTGGAGCTTTTGAGCCGGGCGGTGCTGGCCGTTGTGGCGGCGAGCCTTTTGAGCTATGAGGGCGTGTGCCTGGCAAATGCCAGCGCCTGGTTTTTCGCCGGGATTTTCCTGTATCTCGCCTACCGCTCCGTGATGAAGCGAATGGAACGGGATAAGGAGGCCGCGCAGGCGCGAGAAGCGGAAGGATAGAATACCGTCAACGGCGGGGGACGCGGGATGCGTCCCTCGTTGCGCGTTCCATCAGAAGGCCCGCGGCGGCCCAGCAGGGGATATAGTCCAGCCGGATGATGCGGCCCACGTTCCAGCGGGCTTTTCCGTAATCCCAGGGGCAGATGCCTTTTTTTCGCAGAAGGCTTCCGGATACATATTCGCCCGCAAGGATGAACAGGGCGTAAAGGAAGCCCCGCCTGATCCGGGAAAGCCCCCGGAACAGGTGAAAGACGGGGGTGAGCAGACAGCCCGCCCCGTAGATGGGAAACATCCAGAGGGATGTGACGCCCCGCAGGGTGAGATCCCTTCTTCGCAGGGACTGCAGGGCGGTGAAGGTGATTTCCAGGCACCAGCCAAGGATGCCGCATTTGATAAAATTCTGAAACAGTTTTCGCATACGGACAGTGTATCCGTTTTTTCTTTTTTTATCCGGACGACGGAGGAGAGGAAGCAGCAGAAAATGAATTATGCCGAAGCGTTGGAATATGTGGAGAGCTGTAAAAAATACGGCGTCGTGCCGGGGCTTTCCAGCATCAGAAGGCTTCTTTGCCGGCTGGGGAATCCCCAGGAGAAGCTGGCCTTTGTTCATATCGCCGGAACGAACGGGAAGGGGAGCGTGCTGGCCATGCTCTCCGGCGTGCTCGCCCGCGCCGGATACCGGACGGGGTCCTTCAGCTCTCCGGAGCTTCTGGAGCATCGGGACATGTTCCGGATGAACGGAAGGGTGATCGCGAAGACGGAGTTCGCGCGCTGCATGGAGCGGGTGAGCCGGGCGGCGGAGGAGCTTTCCGGGGAGGGCTTTCCCCATCCCACCGCCTTTGAGGTGGATACGGCGCTTGCCTTTCTGTGGTTTCAGGAAAAAAAGTGCGATATCGCCATCGCGGAGGCGGGGATGGGGGGACTTCTGGATTCCACCAATGTGATCCCCGCGCCTCTGGTCTGTGTGCTGACCTCCATCAGCATGGATCATATGGCGGCGCTGGGAGATACGCTGGAAGCGATCGCGGCGCAGAAGGCGGGGATCATAAAGCCGAAAAGCCGGGTGGTCAGCCTCAGACAGAAGCCGGAAGCCATGCGGGTGATTGAAGCGGCCTGCCGGGAGCGGGGATGCAGCCTGCGGACCGCGGATCCGGAAAAGCTCTCCGGCGTGCGCAGGAGTCTGAAGGGGCAGCGTTTTTCCTACGGGGAGTGGAAGGGGCTTGAGATCCCCTTCGCGGGAACCTGGCAGACCGACAACGCAGCGCTTGCCCTGGAGGCGCTTTCGGCGCTTTCGGAGGCGGGCTTTCCCGTTTCGGAAAAAAAGCTGCGCCAGGGGCTTTCGGAAGTTTCCTGGCCGGGACGGTTTCAGGTATTTCCGGGGAAGCCTCTGTTCGTTGTGGACGGGGCGCACAATGAGGACGCGGCGGCGCGGCTTGTGGAATCGATCCGCTTTTATTTTACAAATCGCCGGATCATCTATATAATAGGAATATTAAAGGATAAGGAAGCGGAAAAGATCGTCCGCCTCACCTGCGGCCTGCCGGCGGCGGTGATCACCACCTCGGACAGCGCGAATCCCCGGTCTACCCCGCCCGTGGAGCTGGCGGAGCTGGTGCGGGGATATTGTGAGAATGTGACGGCGGCGGACAGTCCCCGGGAAGCGGTGGAGCTTTCCAGGCTTCTGGCCGGGGAGGACGGCGTGGTCGTCGCCTTTGGCTCTCTGTCCTTTCAGGGAAAGATCATCCGGGCCATAACGGAAAGCATGGGAGGTAGCGATGGTAAACGGAAAAAAAATTGAGGAAGGGATCCGGCTCCTTCTGGAGGGGATCGGCGAGGATGCCGGCCGGGAGGGGCTTCTGGAGACGCCGGAGCGGATCGCGCGGATGTATGAGGAGCTGTTTGCCGGGATGGACCAGGACGCGGCGGAGCCTCTTTCCAGACAGTTTGAGGTATCGGAGGCGGGGATCGTCCTGGAGAAGGACATTACCTTTTATTCCATGTGCGAGCATCATATGCTGCCCTTTTTCGGAAAGGCGCATGTGGCCTATCTGCCGGACGGCCGTGTGGCGGGGCTGAGCAAGCTCGCCAGGACGGTGGAGGTATACGCGAGAAGGCTGCAGCTGCAGGAGCGGCTGACCGCGCAGGTGGCGGACGCGCTGATGGAGCACCTGAAGCCTAAGGGCGTGATGGTGCTTCTGGAAGCGGAGCACATGTGCATGACCATGCGCGGCGTCAAAAAGCCCGGAAGCAGGACAGTGACGGTGGTCACGCGCGGGGCGTTTGAAACGGACGCGGCGCTCAGAGAAAGCTTTTACCGGATGCTGGAAAGGGGCTGAAGAATGAGGATCGGCGGAAGAGAATTTAAGGACAGCGGCAGGACATACATCTGGGGAATTCTGAATGTGACACCGGATTCCTTTTCGGACGGAGGAAGATACGACCGGCCGGACGCGGCGCTTTTCCAGGTGGAGAGGATGCTCGCGGAGGGCATGGACGTGCTGGATATCGGCGGGGAGTCCACCCGGCCCGGGCATACGCAGATTTCCGTATCGGAGGAGATCGAACGGACGGCTCCGGTGATCGAAGCGGTGAAGGCGCGCTTTGACGTGCCGGTCTCTCTGGATACTTATAAATATGAAGTGGCCCGTGCCGGGGCGCAGGCCGGGGCGGATCTGATCAACGATATCTGGGGCCTGAAATACGACGGCGGGCAGATGGCGGCTTTTCTGGCGGAAAGCGGACTTGCCTGCTGCCTGATGCATAACCGCAGGCAGGCGGAATACGGGGATTTTCTGCCGGAGCTTCTGGCGGATCTGAAGGAAACGCTGGAGATCGCGCGGGAGGCAGGTATTGCCAGGGAGCGGATTCTTCTGGATCCGGGCGTGGGCTTTGCCAAAAGCCGGGAGCAGAATCTGGAGGTGCTCGCCCATCTGGACAGCCTCCATACGCTGGGATGCCCCTTTCTGCTTGGCGCGTCCCGCAAATCCGTGATCGGCCTGACGCTGGAGCTTCCGGTTTCCGAGAGGCTGGAAGGGACGCTTGTGACCACGGTGCTGGCGGTGCTGGCAGGCTGCGCCCATGTGCGGGTGCATGACGTGAAGGAGAATGTGCGGGCCGCGCGGATGGCGCAGGCCGTTCTGGAATACCGGTAAGGAGGAATGCGGGATGAAGGATCAGATCCGGATCAGAGGACTGAGGATCTATGCCGGCCACGGCGTATACGAGGAAGAAAAGAGACTGGGACAGGCTTTTTATGTGGACGCGGTCCTGGAGTGCGGGCTGCGCGCGGCGGGAGAGCGGGATGAGCTGGACCTTTCTGTCGATTACGGTGCGGTGTGCAGAAAGATCGAAGAGGTGATGACCGGAAAGCGCTTCAGCCTGATCGAAGCGGCCGCGGAGCAGACGGCGAAGGAGATCCTTCTTTCTTTTCCGCTGGTGGAGCGCGTGGAGCTCACCCTGCACAAGCCCCAGGCGCCGATCCCGATGGCCTTTGAGGATGTGGCCGTGCGGATCCGGCGCGGATGGCATACCGCCTACGTGGCGCTGGGCTCCAATCTGGGGGACCGGCAGGCTTATCTGCGCTCCGGGATCGACGGCGTGAAGGCCCATCCCCTGTGCCGGGTGGAGGAGACAGCTCCCGTCTATGTGACGGCCCCCTACGGCGGCGTGAAGCAGGAGGATTTCCTGAATACGGTGATGAAGGTAAAGACCCTTCTGGAGCCGGAGCAGCTTCTGGATGTCCTTCAGGAGCTGGAGCGGAAGGCCGGAAGAGAGAGAAAGATCCACTGGGGGCCGCGCACCCTGGATCTGGACGTGCTGTTTTTTGACGGACAGATCCTTGAGACGCCCCGTCTGACCGTCCCCCATCCGGATCTGGAGAACCGGGACTTCGTGCTGAAGCCCCTGTGCGATATCGCGCCGGGCCTGGTCCATCCGGTGAACGGGAAAACGGCGTACCGGATGCTGAAAGAGCTGGAGGAGAAGACCGGCCTTTCTGTGAAAACTATGTAAAATCTCATCCCGTTCTGTTGCGGGATGCCGTAGAAAGAGATACTATAAAAGGCGGGCAGCCGTTCCGGCAGGCCGCGCCGGAACGGAGGAGCTATGGATCTGCAGGAGCTGAGAGCGCAGATCGACGCTGTGGATGAGCAGATCGTCGGTCTGTTTGAAAAACGGATGGAAATATCCGGACAGGTGGCAAGATACAAGATCGACACGGGAAAACGGGTGTTTGACCCTGTGCGGGAAAAGGAGAAGATCGCGGCGGTGCAGGCCATGACCCATAACGATTTCAACCGCACCGGCGCGGGAGAGCTGTTCGAGCAGCTCATGTCCATCAGCAGGAAGCTGCAGTACCAGATCCTGACGGAAAAGGGAAACATCGGCAGGCTTCCCTTTATCCCCGTGCCGGAGCTGGATATGGACGGGGCAAGGGTGGTCTTTCAGGGAGCGGAGGGCGCTTTTTCCCAGGCGGCGATGATCCGTTATTTCGGAGAGGACATCAGCAGCTTCCATGTGGACAGCTTCCGGGACGCCTTCTGCGCCATTGAGGAGGGAAGGGCGGATTTCGCCGTGCTCCCCATTGAAAATTCCACGGCGGGGATCGTGAACGAGATTTACGATCTTCTGGTGGAGTTTGAGAATTTCATCGTGGGCGAGCAGATCATCCGGATCGAACACTGCCTGCTGGGGCTTCCGGGAACGAAGATGGAAGAGATCCGGACGGTATACTCCCATCCCCAGTCCCTGATGCAGTCGGCCCGATTCCTGTCGGAGCATGACTGGAAGCAGATCAGCCTTCCCAACAACGCCTTTGCCGCAAGGAAGGTGGCGCAGGACGGCGACCGCAGCCAGGCGGCCATCGCCGGGGAATACGCGGGGAAGGTGTACGGCCTGGAGGTCCTGAAGAAGCCGGTGAACCAGTCCGCCACCAATTCCACCCGCTTCATCATCATCACCAGCCAGAAGATCTTCCGGAAGGATGCGAAGAAGGTGAGCATCTGCTTTGAGGTACCCAACGAAAGCGGATCTCTGTATCACATGCTTTCTCATTTTATCTACAATCATCTGAATATGACCCGGATCGAAAGCCGCCCCATTGAGGGGAGAAACTGGGAATACCGGTTTTTCATCGATTTTGACGGAAACCTGGAGGACAGCGCGGTGAAGAACGCCCTGCGCGGCCTGCGGGACGAAGCCAGAAACATGCGGGTGCTGGGGAATTATTAAAGCCGCGGAAAGGGTGAGAAGGATGAGAGTGAAGGAACTGATCGTATACAGGGATTTTGGAAAGGAAGGAAAGCTGCTTTCCGAAATGGCGTGGATCGCCCGCCATTATCCGGAAAAGCGGGAAAAGGCGCGAGAAAAGCTGTATGCCTGCATGAGCGGGCTTCTGGAGCTGGCGGGAAGCCACGGCTTTTACGGAAATATCTGGCACTGTTATCTGAGCAATCTTCTGGTCAGTCATGAAAACAGCTACAGCCGCTCCTGCGAGATCCGCGGGGCGGTGGAAGGGACCGTCAACGAGGCGGTGCTTCATGACATCGCCGTTTTCCGGGAGCTGTTTACCTTCGATTACGCGCAGACGGCCCGCGCGCTCGGCGTTCCTGAATTTTCCCGGGTGCTTTCCTACCAGGGAAACGAGCAGGAAAGCCGGGTCTACAATACCCGCATCCGGGACCGGATCTGCACGCTCGCGGTGGGGCTTTCCGAAGCGGCGTCGGCGGAGGAGATGAAGGAGCGGCTGACTGAGTTTTACCGGGAGTACGGCGTGGGAAAATTCGGGCTGCACAAGGCCTTCCGCATCGGGCATAAGAGAAACGCGGACGGGGACGAAACGGTGGAAATCGAGCCGATTCTGAACATCGCCCATGTGAAGCTTTCCGATCTGGTGGGCTATGAGACGGCGAAAAAGAAGCTGGTGGAAAATACGGAGGCCTTCGTGTCGGGAAGAAAGGCGAACAACTGTCTGCTGTACGGGGACGCGGGAACGGGAAAATCCTCCAGCATCAAGGCCATTGCCAACGAATACTACGACAGGGGCCTGCGTATCATTGAGGTATACCGCCACCAGTTCCGGGATCTGAACGACGTGATCGCGCAGATCAAGAACCGCAATTACCGGTTCATCATTTACATGGACGATCTGAGCTTTGAGGATTTTGAGACGGAATACAAGTATCTGAAGGCGGTCATCGAGGGCGGACTGGAGAAGAAGCCGGACAACGTGCTGATCTACGCCACCTCCAACAGAAGGCACCTGATCCGGGAAAAATTCAGCGACAAACAGGAGAGGGACGACGAGCTTCACACCAACGATACGGTACAGGAGAAGCTTTCCCTGGTTTACCGCTTCGGCGTTACGATCTATTTCGGCTCTCCGGACAAGGCGCAGTTCGGGCAGATCGTAAAGACGCTTGCCGCGCGGGCCGGCATCAGCCTGCCGGAGGAGGAGCTGCTTTCGGAGGCGAACAAGTGGGAGCTGTTCCACGGCGGGCTGTCCGGAAGAACGGCCCAGCAGTTTGTGGATTATCTGTCGGGAAC